>NZ_OZ026542.1:2959920-3288801 GCF_964020115.1 Candidatus Regiella endosymbiont of Tuberolachnus salignus | reverse complement strand
CGTGTTACCCTTTCATCCACGCCGGCAACACCGTGGTGCCATAGTCTTGACTGGCGAAATTGTCTCCGGAAACCGACTTACATTTTTGACGGGCGTAACCCACCCCCATGGCTTGCTTGTTTTGGTAATTGAGCTTGGCACTGGCGGTGCTGAACCAACTTTTTGGCCTGTCGTGACTAAATTCCAAATCCAAGCGTGTTAGCTCTGCGGTTAACGCGAGATGCGGAAAAAGGGCTTGCCAGCGGGCAAAATCCTGTGGATTCAAGCGAATAACGCTGCCCTCAAAGGCGTAGCGGCTCGATAGGGGAGTACTGGCTGTCTGAGGGTCAGCAGGAGCACGATTGGGTTGAGCAGAAAATCTTTCCCCGTTGGGGATGAGGCCTTTTGGCTTGCTAGACCCACTTCCTCTCTCGATTGAATGAATTTTGCTCGCAGTTTGGGTGTTAGGTTCTATGACGGGTTCTATGACGGGTTCAAAAGAGTGACTGATTCTGGTGCCAGCAGGCGGCATAGGGGGTGTGCCATCTGACGGCATAGGGGTGCCAGCAGGTGGCATAGGGCTGTCACTCTGCGGCATAGCTATGCTATCTGCTGGCACAGGGGCTGTGCTTTTTGGCGGCATAGGGGGTGCATTAAGATGCAGGTAATACAGGTTAGAGGTGTTGCCTTTGCCATTGTTAATGCCCAGGCGATTTTCTTTACGCAGCAGTCGCTGCTGTATCAGGGTATCGATATGCTCTCTGACGGCACTTTTGCTGCATTCACAGTAATCAGCAATGTGTTGATAGGAAGGCCAGCATTCGCCTTGATCGTTAGCATTATCAGCCAATTTGAGTAAAATCAGTTTTCTCAAGGGATTTCCTACTTTGATACTCATGGCTTCTGTCATTAATTTCATACTCATTGCGTGCTCCTTAAGCTGCCTTTTCCCTGGTTTTCAACACACCCGCGTCAATGGCTCTTTTCACGTTATCGTGACGTGACTCCACCCACTCGGCGATATCTCGGCTTCCCATGCTGGGGTTTACGGCGTTGGATAATGCGTTCATAATCACTCCATGTGTTTGTGTAGGGTTACTGTTCTGTCGCAGTAACGGTTTTTTTATTGACCGTAAACTTGCAGCGTGGCACGGATTTCGCCGTCGCGTGTCGCGATGTGTTTACGGTGAGCCTCTAGAATTTTCTGTTGGGCTTGTTGATTAATTGAACCGTGTTTTCTGATTGCTTCCAGAATTAACTGATCGACCGCACTGCGTTTCACGGCGGTGTTCAGGCACATATGATGCAATTCCACCGTATCTACCTCCGCCGAGGGGGTCGGTACCACGATGGCATCCGAACGGGTGGCGAAATACTCCGCCACTAAACTGGAGCCACTCAGCGTTTGCAGTGCGACCAGTTCATCAATGCTAAAAAATCGACTGCCTTTATTTTCATACAAGTGATTGTTAAATTTCGATTCGGATATCCCTAAATAAGCCGCTGCGACCGCCCTGCCTCCGGTCACCCGTTCACACAGCCGGTTAATTAATGCGCGTTTATCCATAATTTGCTGTGTTCCTTTTGGGTTAACTATTCTTTTTTATTATGAGAGAGTAGTGTGATGCATTAATATTGAGCACCTATGCCCTTTACTGAAGATCCTGAGTAATGGCTCATACAAAAGAATCATCTATAATTTAGCGGTCTCATCCGGTGCTGAGTCATTTCTTAGTGTGCGATACCATGCTGAGTTGTAGGTAAGATCATGCTCTGTCACCTTTTCTATCAGAAGTGCGTATTTCCATGGAATAATTTCTTTCCAAAGACTCACTGTAGATTTTGAAATTCCAAGTGCTTTCGCAGTAGCCGTGGTGCTACCAAAGTGAGTGATAACTTCTTTCTTTTGCATTCTGTATTCCTATTGAAAATATTAACTGGGTAAGTTTAAAGAGCAAAACCTATAAAAGTCAAGAAACAAAATCCCATTTGTTTAATAATACAAACATGAAAACTAACACACTCAATGAACGCATTGTTTTGCGAATGCGTGATCTCAATATCAAAAGTAAAGATCTTGTTCGCGCTACAGGCGCATCCAAAGGTACCGTTAGCCAATGGGTAAACGGAGGCAATGAACCTTCAGCAAAGTATGTGGCGTCCTTGGCGACAATACTTGGCGTGAATGAAAAATGGTTACTTCAAGGCGGGCCTGTTTTTAACAAAAAAGACGGGTTAGATTTACTCAGAAGTAGTAAACGGATCCCGTTACTATCACTTCAGCAGGCAGGAGCATGGAGTGATATTATGGATAATGAATTAAGTAATGTGAACACGTGGATAGAAACCACAGGCGATACTCCCCGTTTTTCTTTTGCTATTAGGGTAGAGGGTGATTCGATGGTTCAAACCGGGGGATCAGGCGTCTCTCTTTCAGAAGGCGCTGTTGTCATCGTGGATCCAGAACGCCGTCCTTTCAGCGGCGCGATAGTGGCAGCACGATTGGCAAACTCAGATAGCATCACCATCAAAAAACTTATTATTGATGGCCCCAATATTTATCTCGTCTCCCTTAACCAGAATTATAAATCTATTCAAATAGAGAGCCTCAAAGATATTATTGGTGTCTGTATACGTACACAAATGGAACTTGTCTAAATTAAATTCAACCTCATGTAACCCAATGTTATAGAGCCTCATTTACTAAACTCACTGCCTGCGTTATGTTTTGTTAATAAAACTTTTATTGACAATTTATGTTTTGTTAATTAAATTAAATATCACCACCGCAAACAGGCAAGGAAAGCCCACGAAGTAGCCGTCCGAGGCGTATGAAGATCGGAATGATTTGCGGCTGACAGAACAAGATTGACGCTCTTTAACAACCTGCTGGCACTGACAAAGTGCTCCCCTTTCTCCCTGTTGATTTCTGAATAGCAACTGATTCCTTAGTCTATCCCAAAATCAATTAGGAGATTTTATGACCACTATCATCTGGAAACGCGCCACCCGCCCGGTCTTAGACCGTGGCAATGCGAAATACCGGCGGCATCAACGCCGTAAAGCGGCGGCAATCTCACGGGATGCCATGAAAAATAGCGTTGATAGGATACGAAACAATCCGGCAAAAATAGCGCAGGCTCAGCCTCATGCTGAGGTAAATCGAGCGATTGTTATGGCAACGCTTTTCCCGTTACATAAAAAGTTGCCCGACAGTCTGTACAACCGGCTGATACCCAAAGTCTGGTTATTTTCAATACGGGAAACCTGTCAACGCTACTTTAGATTGACCACTTTTTGCTACTTTAAAATGTCCAGTTTTTGCTAATTTTCCTGTTGGGTTTCTATTCCAGGCGCCTGGATAATATCAGTCGTTTTTATAGGCAACATGCCTGCTTTGCGTTTATTTTTGAGTCGATAGCTTTCTCCTTTAATATTCAATGTGGTTGAATGATGTAAAAGCCTGTCTAAAATCGCAGTTGCTAAAATGTGATCACCGAATACGTCCCCCCAATCAGTAAAACTTTTATTTGATGTGAGAATGATGCTCGCCTTTTCATAACGACGGCTCAATAACCTGAAAAATAGGCTAGCTTCTTCGCGATTCATCGGTAAATACCCGATTTCATCCAGTATTAATACCCTGGCATAGCACAGTTGCTGAAGTTGGCGTTCCAGACGGTTTTCTTGCTTTGCCTTCATTAAGGTACAGCAGAGTCTATCCAGAGGCATAAACAATACCCGATGCCCAGCTGTAGCTGCCTTGACAGCCAGCGCTATCGCCAAATGCGTTTTCCCTACCCCAGGTGGGCCTAACAAAATGACGTTTTCATGATGTTCGACAAACCTCAGCCCCGCCAGCTCGCGGATAATTTTCCTGTCTATACTTGGTTGGAAAGTAAAGTCAAATTGCTCCAAGGTTTTTATCCACGGCAAACGTGCTTGTTTTAACCGCGATTCCAAGCCTTTTTGGTGACGCCCGTTCCATTCCTGGGCTAATGCCTGCTGGAGAAATTCACGGTAGTTCAGTGCTTTCTTGGTGGCTTCTTCACATAAACTCTCCAACGCATCGCCCAGGTAATCCATTTTTAACCGTATCAACAAGTTTTCCATTTCCATCAGAGTAGCTCCTCATACACACTGAGCGAACGAGACGCTACTCGATTGACCTGTTGCCAAAGGGCTTGATGATGTTCTGGCACCTTTTGCCAGCCCTGCGTTACCTCCTGCAAGAGATGCGTCGCGAGCAGTTGCTCATCGCCGTAAATACGTAGCGTATTATCTAAACCGATACGAATATTAACCGCACGACCACACCAGAATGAAGGCACGCTATAGCGATTACCTCTGACATCGATATAGCTGTCCCATGCCACTTGTCGTAGGTCGAAGTAGCTGGTATCGAAATCAGTCGCAGGGAGTGGCATCAAGGCTATTTTTTCCTCAGCAAAACGATTTTCCGGTGTCTGCTTGAATTGACGAAGATGACGCTGGTCTGCCACTTTCGCCAGCCACATCGCTAGCAGTTGATTAACATGAGCGAAACTCTCAAACTGACGGTAGCGAGTGAAAAAATTGTGTTTAACATAGCCCACCATCCGTTCGGTTTTGCCTTTCGTTTGCGGTCGATAAGGCTTACAGGCGCGAGGGCTAAACCCATAGTGATTAGCCAGTTGCAGGAAGCCCGCATTGAACTCGATGTGGCCATTTTGTCCATGTTTGATAACAGCGGCTTTTTGGTTATCTACCAAGACATTTTTTACGCTGCCACCGAAGTAATTGAAGCTGCGAACCAGCGATTCATACGTGTGCTCAGCATCTTGCTTAGGGGCAGCAAAGACATGAAAGCGACGCGAAAAACCGAGCGTATTAACGGCAAAATTAACCGTACAGGCAGAGCCTGCCACCTCAACGATGATTTCTCCCCAATCGTGTTGAAGTTGATAACCGGGGAGGGTTTCAAAGCGTACCGTGTTTTTCGAGGCCCTGAGCGGACGTTTGGGATGTATATAACGTCGGAGCATCGCACTCCCACCCCGGTAGCCTTTTTCACGGATTTCCTCAAAAATAACCGCCGCATTCCAAACCTGTTCACTCAACCTTGAATCGATGTAGTCTTTAAAGGGCTCGAGTTTAGCAACCTGTTTTTTACCGCGTTTTGCTGTTGGCGGCGCAGGATAGCTAATGTGCCGTCTCACCGTTTTTTCTGAACACCCTATCTGATGGGCAATATCAACAATAAATGCCCCCTGTTGATGGCGTTGTTTTATCATGTAGTGGTCCTCTCTTCTTAGCATGCTTATTTCCCTCATGGCTTTGTCACCACAAAGGAAACTGCATTCTGGCTTGAGTGGACAAATTAAATTAGCAATTTACGGTCTTTTATCATTAGCGCTGACAAACCAGCAGGAACAAAAAAGCGATCACCGCATCGGCTTAACACCCGCCATCAAAGATAACGTCTTGCTCATCATGAGCAACGGCGCGATCCCTTATTTTATTAACAATGCGTGGGGGATTCACAAATGTTGAGTCTGTACTGCCAAAGTCAGGGACGATGACGATAAGCAACGGACAGGCGCTTAAATTAACCACAACAGAAAGGAGTTAACAATGGGAACCGCCACATTAATACTCGGTGAATCGGGAACAGGAAAATCAACGAGCTTGCGAGCGCTCAACCCGAAAGAATGCTTATTAATCCAAACCATTAACAAACCGCTGCCCTTTCGCTCGACAGGGTGGCAACGGTGGGATAAAAACGTCCCTGAAACCGCGCTTTATGTCACCGACCAGTGGCAAGCTATTATTCTTGCGATTAAAAATGCGTCTTTATACGGCAAGAAAATCGTGATTATTGATGATTTTCAATACGTGATGGCAAATGAGTTTATGCGCCGTTCGCATGAAAAATCATTCGATAAGTTTACTGAAATTGGTCATCACGCTTGGTCAATTATCGATAACGCCATTAAAGAAACCCCGGCTGACCTGCGTCTTTATTTTTTATCGCACACCGAAGAAACCACCTCAGGAAAAACCAAGATTAAAACCATCGGGAAAATGTTGGATGAAAAAATCACCTTGGAAGGCTTGTTTACCCTGGTGCTACGTACTTTGGTTCAGGACGGAAATTATTTGTTTACGACACAAAATAGCGGCGCAGACACGGTTAAATCCCCTATAAACATGTTCGATAGCCATGAAATTGACAACGACCTTGCCAAGGTGGATGCCACGGTTTGCCACTATTACAACCTTGATAAGGTTCACCACACAGAAGGACAGGCAGCATGAATGACGTCATCTTTACGTATCACCAAGAAACTGCGCTCGCCGCAGGCCAAAGTGGATTTATCAGTGAGTCAGGTGCCTATATTTTCAGCATCACAGAAGCCAAATACATGAACAGCCCCAGTGGCGCCAAATCGATTGAATTTTCTGTTGAAACGGACGATGGGCGCAAAGCCAACTATCTGAACCTCTATTACGAAAAGAAAGACGGCACCGCTAATGCCTACGGTGTCAACCTGATTAATGCCTTAATGGGCTGTACCGGCATTAAACAGCTCACGCGGGTAATAAAGAGCAATCTCCTTCTGGCGCCGGAATTAAGGGGTAAAAAAGTGGGACTGGTGCTGCAAAAAAAGCTGAAAACCAAAAGCGACGGCAGCGATACCTACAGCTTTGATATTCAGCTGCCTTTTTTCGCCCAAACGAGACAAACCTTACCAGAAAAAATAGCAGGAAAACCCGCAACCCACATCGACAAACTTATCACGATGCTGAAAGATAAAGATGAACGCCTATCGCCTATTGCTCAGCAGACTTCAGCTGCCTACCCGGGGGATGATCAATTTTTTGGCGAATCGCAATTATCGAGGTGACACATGGAACAACGAACAGAAGCCTGGTTTGCTGCCCGCTGTGGCAAAGTGACCGCCAGCCGATTAGCGGATGTGATGACGAAAACCAAAACGGGCTATAGCGCGACCCGACAAAAATACCTGGCAGAGTTGATTTGCCAGCGGCTCACCGGGCAACGGGAAGACTTCTTTATTACCGCTGACATGAGACGAGGTACCGAACTGGAAGCGGTTGCCCGTCAGGTGTATGTGTTTAATGAATTTGCGTCCAATGTCACGGAGGTAGGGCTGATTGATCATCCCCGCATCAAAGGATTTGCCGCCAGTCCTGACGGATTAGTGAATGATGATGGCCTGGTCGAGATTAAATGCCCTAAAACCTGGACGCACTTAGAAACAGTGAGAACAGGGAAAATCAAAAATCAATATGTATTGCAAATGCACGCGCAAATGCTTTGTACTGGGCGTAAATGGTGTGACTTTGTCAGTTTTGATAATCGACTGCCCCCGGAACTGGCTTACTTCAAAACCCGCGTTCAGTTTGATAAGGCGCTGGGGAAGGAAATGGAAACCGAAGTACGCCTGTTTTTAGCTGAACTGGAAAAAGACATCGCCGCCATTCAACGTTATAGGCAGGTGGCGTAATTGCTGATGAAAAAATTCAGCGTCTATGAATCATAATGCGTGTAAAGTTATTCGGTGATAAATCGACACCGTAAGGTAACCATAATCAGAGAGAAAACACGGAATGTCTAGCATATCAAAGCCCCATGACGCCCTTTTCAAGCGGTCGTTACAGCATAAACAAATTATGGTCGATTGGTTGGTGCATCATCTTCCAAAGGAAACATTAGCATTGATTGATACTGCTACATTAGTGATGACCCCCAACGAATATGTCCCCAAATGGCCTGATACGCTGTACAGCGATATTGTTTACAGTTGCAAGATAGGCGGAAAGCCGGGCTATATCTACCTGGCGGCGGAGCACCAGAGCAGTGATGATGAGATGATGGCGTTTCGCATCCTGTGTTACGTTGTCGAGTTGATGAATAATCACCTGAAGCAAGGGCATAAAAAATTACCGATTGTGTTACCCCTGGTACTGTATCACGGAGAAAAATCGCCTTATCCTTACTCAACCAAGATATGGGATTGCTTTGAGAATCCCGAATTAGCCAAAGCGATAGCACTCAAGCCCTTTCAACTGATTGATTTAACGGTCATGTCAGATGAAGAGATAAATCAACACGGTTTAGCGTCAGTGATGGAAATCTTATTCAAACACTATCGCCAAAGGCAGTCACCTTTTAGCTGGTTAGGAGCCTTGTTATCGAAAGGCAAAATGACTACAATTTACACACAAGTGAGCCCAGATTATTTTAAAGATGTCCTGCGGTACTTTATTGAAATATGTGGTAAAGCCAATGAAACCGGCACAGATGAGCTCGATAAAGCATTGGCACTGTGGGTTCAATCCGTTCCAGAGCAGGCACAGGAGGACATTATGACATTTGCACAACAACTCGAAAAACGCGGTGAAGAGCGCGGTGAACAACGCGGCATGCAAAAGGGTATGCAACAGGGCATGCAACAGGGCATGCAACAGGGTCGTCAGGAAAGAAATGTAGAAATTGCCAAACAGCTTCTTGCCAGTAATGTTGATCGCTCCGTGATTAAAATGTCTACCGGGCTTTCGGATGAAGAACTTGACATGCTGTTACATTAAGTTTCTTTTCGTTCCCGCTACCTATTTCCTCAGCTAACCGATACCGCCTACGCCAGTACGCGGTTTTTTTACGCCTGTTGATTCAATTAGACCATTACTTAAACACACTCAATCCTTTCACGATAGGCAATAATCAAGGAGAACTCACTATGCCTAAAGAAAATCTTCCCATCGTGGCCGGCATCATTGTCACCACCGATGCAATCGACCGTTTTAACCTTAATGCCATTCACAAAGCGAGTGGCGAAGGTGAACATAAAAAACCTAGCCAGTGGTTGCGTCGTGAAGAAACCAAAGCACTCATCGCTGAATTAGACGCTAACTTATTGAAAAATAATCAAGGTGTAAATTCACACCTTGCTCATAACGTCATCGAAGTAAAACATGGCGGGAAAGATCCAGGTACCTATGCCCATGAAATCCTCGCAGTTGAATACGCTGGTTGGATTCGACCTGATTTCCGTATTAGGGTTAATCAGACGTTTATTGATTATCGCCGCGGAAAACTCACGAAAGAGACGCCAAAAAGTCAGCCACACCGTGATGAGGGCAGCGGATTACCGGAATTTCGGAAGGCCAAAGCGATGCAGATGGCGATGGAAGTAGCAGAAAAAACCTTTGCCTGGGCAACTTTACTTTCTCCACTATCCCGACAAGGGGTTATTGCTGGACTGATCAACCCATTAGCCGGGTGTGAGGTCGTTCCCCTGCCGCTACTTGTTGAAAAACTGTATACCGCAAGTGAAATTGGCAAATTGTTTGATGTCTCAGCGAATAAAATTGGGCGGATCGCAAATGATAATGATATGAAAACCGAGCAATATGGCGAGTATCATTTAGATAAATCTCGTCATAGTGATAAGCAAGTGCAAGCCTTTCGCTATAATAACCATGCCCTCAACACCTTCAGGCACATTCTTATTGCCGAGCAAGAGGCGAAAGAACATGCTTTGGTTTAACCAGTTGACGACAGGAACATGCTTGGGCTATATTCACTACAGGTGCTCAAAACATCCTACCAAGCGGTACCCGCTCCCGACAGAATGCGGATTTTTTATGTCCAAAATATTTTGATATGGTCGGGCGTGTGGCTAATACAATACCCGTAAGGGGAATATGCCCGCCGGCTTGGTACGGTTTTGAGCACCCGACCACCCTCTCAAAAGGGGTAAATCAAAATATTACCAAGGACATATCTCATGACTATTCAACTTCCTATTATTCCAGAAGTCATCATTCGTAACGACAAGGTTGTAACTACTTCTCAAGCTGTAGCAAATTACTTTGTTAAGCGTCATGATAACGTGTTGCGTGCTATTGCCGCCCTAGATTGCTCTAAAAAATTCACTGCCCTCAATTTTGAGGAGAGTGAATATACTGACGTAACAGGCCGTAAATTACCCGTGTACCAAATGACCAAAGACGGTTTCGTTTTCCTGGTTATGGGATTTACTGGAAAGAAAGCCGCAGCATTTAAAGAAGCCTACATTACTGAATTTAATCGTATGGAAGCTGAACTAAGTAGCGTACCAAAATACCACCCGCAATCCCCCGAACTGCTCAGCCATGACGATTTAAGCCATCTCACCCGCTTAGTGTGGTGTATGAGTAACGGCTTTCATTTTAATCAATCGTGGAGTAATGCCATTTGGTATGCGCTGCGTCAGGTGACAGGTATTCCTTCTCCTCAGAGGTTCGAGGTGCAAAAAATCCCGCTGCTAGCAGAAGAATGTCGCCGGATTTATACGATCACGAATCAATTTAAAGCAGTTATATTTGAAGCGGAAAAACAGGTTATCCGGCGTTGCCTCCGCAAGCGTGAGAATGCAGAAAGGGTCATCAGCGAAATGCAGCAATCACTCGAGGGGGCAGCACAATCGAACGTTTCTACGCTCAACTCAACACTGGCACAGTGGGAAGAACGTGAAATTAACTTATTCGCTCAACGTAGCCACTATCGTGTAGCGCATCATTCTAGTTATTAATTGATCTCTCCCCTGATAACTATTTCTGGGGTTTATTAATCACAATATATTTGTGGAGAATTTCTGCATGCAAAATTTACCCTTGGGACGAGCATTTCACTCACGGCAACGAATTTAATATCGCATCATCAACCCACGGAGTAATACATCATGAAAACATAAATATTCACAAACAATAACGGTGACGCAATCACCGTTGATATCAATTAACCTTAGCGCTAACAGCGGTGGCTCGAACCACCCCTGTCAGCTCACCATCACAACCTAGATAAGAGGTCATCATGGCTAACATCGATATTACCCAATTTTCCGAGTTTCGAAAAGTGTTTCCTGAGTTAACAGCGGTGCAATTTGAAACAGCGATGCTGTTTTCCTTGGGAATATCCCAAAAAGAAATTGCCACACTGCGCGCGGTATCCTATCCAGTGGTCAACGAAACATTGGAAGAGATAAAAGTGAAGATGCACTTTTGTTCACTCAGTAATTTGCTCTCTGTTTTTCAGATACGCCTCGTCTTTTTTGCGCTGCGGGGAGGCGTGCTAAAAAAACGTACTGAGACACGACAAACAACATAAAACCAAGCTGAAAAAATCCAAGCGGAGGGATGATGTTTGGATTTTTTATGTGTTTTCCAGCCTCTTACCATAAAAATAAAAAATAAACTACCCTCTATTTTTCAGGGTAACGCACGGTTTTTTTTTCAGGTAGCATCAGCACACCCAGGTATTTTGTGCAAAAAGACATCATGTTTAACCTTTACCTCAAGAGAGAAACACGTATGAATCCCTCGATGATGGAGAACCTGCTATTTTGGATAACATTGCCTTTTTTAACCGTATTTTTTCCGATTATTGTTATGTTTATTTTTACTTTTATTCGCGATGTCCGCACCCGGAAAAAAACTCAACACAATGGGTGGAATAAGGGATGAATACGATGACCCACAAATTATCTTCATTCCCCTTAACCGCGCTGATGGACAATAGTCAAGATAGCTGGGGAATCAAAGACAGGCACTCGCGTTTTATTTATACCAACCGCGCTTTTCTGGATTGTTTTAATTTACCGCCGGGAGTCGATATTATCGGCAAACGGCATGATGAACTGCCGTCCTGCGTGGCAGAATTTTTGGCTAATCTACGCCAGGAAGAAAAAAACGTCATTAAAAGCGGACAAAGAACGACGCTGATAAAAGTGCATTTATTGAGGCATAAGCAAAAACGCCACCCTTATTTATACGAAATCTTCCCACTGTATAATCAAGAAGGCCGCTGTGTGGGCACGGTTTTTTATGGCAAAAAGCCCGATACTTTTTCATTACCTCCCATCAGATATTTTTACGCTATCTGAAGGGCAGATTATCTTTTATTTATTACGCACTTTTAACACCAGGGAAATCACGATAATAAAAAATAGAATAGGTATTATCGACCCAAAGGCAAAAGTAAATTCATTGCGGGAATTTAAAACCTTTTGTCATCAAACTAATTTTAATCGTTATTTTTCCAAGACGTTATCTCACGTGAAATACGGTGTATTGAAGAGAGGAGAGATTGTAATGAGTAACAGACAAGGCAGAATCAGAAAACGCGCATTAAGGAATAAGCTATTAGCTGCCAAACGGAGAGAAAAAAATAAAACCTGGTTTACTCGATTAATGTGTTTATTTAAGCAGGAGAAAACGCATGTTATCTTCTGAGACGGAAAAGAAAATAACTATTTCCACCCCACTCTACCAAACACTGGAAAAATCCGCCGCTTCGGTGAGCGTTCATTGTGATTGCACGGTCACGCCAGATAATTTCATTCATTACCTGATCGAGCATTATGCTGAAAGCGCTTGCGATAATATTATTGCCAAGCTGGGAAATTAAAAACAGATCCCTATTTCATGACTATTTTTAATATAAAATAGAACAAATCGATAGAACAAATCGAATGCATTTCAATTCATTCATTGAATAGGTTTAATTAATTATATCAATTAACCAATTTTGATCACGATATCTCCAGTCACTTTATCCAGATAACATTTTTATCAGGCAATACCCCTATCTTGGCAGAGATAATTTGCCAAGATTTTTTATTTTTTAAATAAAAGTGAGGTTTATTGAATCTGACTCATTCCCACTGGCTAATAGCATTGCCTACCGAGAGGAACGATGGCAGACCTAAGAAAGATTATCAATGCTCAAATAATAAAGAATTGATACTAATTTTCACAGGAAGATGTAATGAAATAATAAAATTGGCCAATTTACCTCACGTTAACCGAAATTCCACTCTCACTTAATTATCTATCTCATAACAAGGATAAGGAAATGACCATGTTTCAACATGATGCCAATGAGATAATTAGTACTGAAGATTTAATAAAGCTGACGGGCTATAAAATACCCTCAAAACAATGTGAATCATTACGTTTAGCAGGAATATTTTTTATTACTCGCCGTGATGGACGTCCACAGACTACATGGGGACACTTCCAAAATCCACTCAGTTTACGGCCTCGAAACCCAATCAAAGAAACAATTGAACCTAATTTTGGAGCGCTAAACTGATGGGGAGAAAACGGAGCAAACCAGCAGATAACTGGATGCTGTCAGCGCTAATGATAAAAGACCGTAAATTGCTAATTTAATTTGTCCACTCAAGCCAGAATGCAGTTTCCTTTGTGGTGACAAAGCCATGAGGGAAATAAGCATGCTAAGAAGAGAGGACCACTACATGATAAAACAACGCCATCAACAGGGGGCATTTATTGTTGATATTGCCCATCAGATAGGGTGTTCAGAAAAAACGGTGAGACGGCACATTAGCTATCCTGCGCCGCCAACAGCAAAACGCGGTAAAAAACAGGTTGCTAAACTCGAGCCCTTTAAAGACTACATCGATTCAAGGTTGAGTGAACAGGTTTGGAATGCGGCGGTTATTTTTGAGGAAATCCGTGAAAAAGGCTACCGGGGTGGGAGTGCGATGCTCCGACGTTATATACATCCCAAACGTCCGCTCAGGGCCTCGAAAAACACGGTACGCTTTGAAACCCTCCCCGGTTATCAACTTCAACACGATTGGGGAGAAATCATCGTTGAGGTGGCAGGCTCTGCCTGTACGGTTAATTTTGCCGTTAATACGCTCGGTTTTTCGCGTCGCTTTCATGTCTTTGCTGCCCCTAAGCAAGATGCTGAGCACACGTATGAATCGCTGGTTCGCAGCTTCAATTACTTCGGTGGCAGCGTAAAAAATGTCTTGGTAGATAACCAAAAAGCCGCTGTTATCAAACATGGACAAAATGGCCACATCGAGTTCAATGCGGGCTTCCTGCAACTGGCTAATCACTATGGGTTTAGCCCTCGCGCCTGTAAGCCTTATCGACCGCAAACGAAAGGCAAAACCGAACGGATGGTGGGCTATGTTAAACACAATTTTTTCACTCGCTACCGTCAGTTTGAGAGTTTCGCTCATGTTAATCAACTGCTAGCGATGTGGCTGGCGAAAGTGGCAGACCAGCGTCATCTTCGTCAATTCAAGCAGACACCGGAAAATCGTTTTGCTGAGGAAAAAATAGCCTTGATGCCACTCCCTGCGACTGATTTCGATACCAGCTACTTCGACCTACGACAAGTGGCATGGGACAGCTATATCGATGTCAGAGGTAATCGCTATAGCGTGCCTTCATTCTGGTGTGGTCGTGCGGTTAATATTCGTATCGGTTTAGATAATACGCTACGTATTTACGGCGATGAGCAACTGCTCGCGACGCATCTCTTGCAGGAGGTAACGCAGGGCTGGCAAAAGGTGCCAGAACATCATCAAGCCCTTTGGCAACAGGTCAATCGAGTAGCGTCTCGTTCGCTCAGTGTGTATGAGGAGCTACTCTGATGGAAATGGAAAACTTGTTGATACGGTTAAAAATGGATTACCTGGGCGATGCGTTGGAGAGTTTATGTGAAGAAGCCACCAAGAAAGCACTGAACTACCGTGAATTTCTCCAGCAGGCATTAGCCCAGGAATGGAACGGGCGTCACCAAAAAGGCTTGGAATCGCGGTTAAAACAAGCACGTTTGCCGTGGATAAAAACCTTGGAGCAATTTGACTTTACTTTCCAACCAAGTATAGACAGGAAAATTATCCGCGAGCTGGCGGGGCTGAGGTTTGTCGAACATCATGAAAACGTCATTTTGTTAGGCCCACCTGGGGTAGGGAAAACGCATTTGGCGATAGCGCTGGCTGTCAAGGCAGCTACAGCTGGGCATCGGGTATTGTTTATGCCTCTGGATAGACTCTGCTGTACCTTAATGAAGGCAAAGCAAGAAAACCGTCTGGAACGCCAACTTCAGCAACTGTGCTATGCCAGGGTATTAATACTGGATGAAATCGGGTATTTACCGATGAATCGCGAAGAAGCTAGCCTATTTTTCAGGTTATTGAGCCGTCGTTATGAAAAGGCGAGCATCATTCTCACATCAAATAAAAGTTTTACTGATTGGGGGGACGTATTCGGTGATCACATTTTAGCAACTGCGATTTTAGACAGGCTTTTACATCATTCAACCACATTGAATATTAAAGGAGAAAGCTATCGACTCAAAAATAAACGCAAAGCAGGCATGTTGCCTATAAAAACGACTGATATTATCCAGGCGCCTGGAATAGAAACCCAACAGGAAAATTAGCAAAAACTGGACATTTTAAAGTAGCAAAAAGTGGTCAATCTAAAGTAGCGTTGACAGATGCCTCCTCGGACTTACAGGGGGCGTTCAGCCTATGAGTTTAAGCCCAAGTTAGGCGGCACCCTGAGACTGTGTGATTTGACAGCAACACCTTCACAAGTATGGACAGCTTATGAAGTGTTATTAAATCATAAGCAAGACGAAAATATTTTCTCTGGTTTGGTTGAACAATTTTTTAACTCAGGTGATTTTGCTGAATTGGCGGGGGAAACACAGAAAGATTACCGAAAATATGCCCAAAACGCGCTTGCTGTTTTCGGTAAGATGCCCGCTGATAAAATAAAACCCGAGCATATTAGAAAATACATGGATCGCCGAGGTGTAAAAAGTCGGATACAAGCGAACCGAGAAAAGGCATTTATCTCCCGTGTATTCCGTTGGGGTTATGAAAGAGGCAGAGTAAAAATGAATCCTTGCCAAGGCGTCAAACAGTTCAAAGAAATAGCGAGAACCCGGTACATCACACACAAAGAATATGAAGCATTATATCAGGTTTCACCTTTAGTGGTTCAAATTGCTATGGAGTTGGCTTATTTATGTTGTGCAAGGCAATCAGACATTCTTGCGTTAAGAAAAGAGCACCTACTTGAAGAAGGCATATTGCTGCAACAAAGTAAAACAGGGGTCGCACAAATAAAAGGTTGGACTGACCGACTTAGCGCTGCGATTGAACAAGCAAAGGAGTTGCCACTGAACACGGGAATGAGCAGCATTTTTGTTGTTCATCAGGTTTCAGGCGCACGGTATACAAGGGATGGATTTAACAGCCGGTGGCTAAAAGCAAAACAAGAGGCAAAAACGAAATACCCTGAATTGGCGTTTGATTTCACTTTTCACGATTTAAAAGCGAAGGGGATTTCCGATCTCGAAGGGTCATTGCATGAGAAACAGACTATTTCAGGTCATAAAAACGCGGCACAAACAGCGCGTTACGACAGGAAAATTAATGTGGTTCCGGTGGTGGGTGGTCAATAATATTCTGAAACGATATTCTGAAAACCCTGCTGCTGACTAAAAAACTCACTTTTGATGCCTAAAAATTTTACATCTAACTTATTGATTTTAAAGCTAAAATTTGATGGTGCCCGGGGCGGGACTTGAACCCGCACAGCCTTGAGGCCGAGGGATTTTAAATCCCTTGTGTCTACCGATTTCACCACCCGGGCTGAGAATTTTTTCAAAGTCTTTTGTGTAGGCTAATACGTTGACAAGAGAGGCGTAAGGAGAATTATTTACCTCATTTAGACAGCGCTTTTTACCTGTTTTTTCTCGTCTTAGTGTTGTTAAGAAACAAAAAATATCTTGAGAAAAATTGGAGGCGCGTTCCGGAGTCGAACCGGACTAGGCGGATTTGCAATCCGCTACATAACCGCTCTGTTAACGCGCCCGACATTCCGTGCTCTTGATTAGAGTTAACGATTTTTTAATAATTTGGAGCGGGAAACGAGACTCGAACTCGCGACCCCGACCTTGGCAAGGTCGTGCTCTACCAACTGAGCTATTCCCGCAATATTAGGCTGATTAAGTTAAAGGCATCAGTCTTTGCCGTTCTTTAGCAATCTATTTCGCCCTTTATCGTGCCGTGCATTTTACTTACCTGGTGCATCTAGTCAATAAAATTATCCAACTTAAGTGTTTGTTTGCTGCTTTTTAAGACATTTATACCCTTCTCCCTTGAAGCTGCCGCGTTGTTGGCTGTGGGTATAGCTCAAAGCTCGGCTAAATTTTTCCGTACTATATTTAAATATTGGAACATCGACCAGAAAGTTAGCACCACAGCAATATAAAGTAAGACAATACTTATCATTTCAATCATTGGTATTGGACGCCACAATAAACCAATGAGTGACAACATTTGTGCCGCCGTTTTTATTTTACCCATCCAGGAAACACCGACACAACTACGTTCTCCAATTTCCGCCATCCATTCACGTAATGAAGATACGATAATTTCACGTGCAATCATTGTCGCTGCCGGTAATGTGATCCACCAAACGTGGTAGTATTCAGTAACCAGTATTAATGCAATGGTCACCATGATTTTATCCGCAACAGGATCAAGAAAGGCACCGAAACGTGTCGTTTGTCCCCACCGCCTTGCCAGAAAACCATCAAACCAGTCTGTCATTGCAGCAAAGATAAAAATAATAGCTGACACCATAGGTGCCCATTCTAAAGGTAGGTAGAATGCTAAAACGAAAAACGGGATAAGTATGATACGCAGTAAAGTAAGCCAAGTTGGTATATTTAATTGCATGATGCAGGCCAATCACCTAATTTGGTGTGAAATATGATAAGTATGGTGCAACATTAACTCCTGTGTTTCAATGTATTGAAAATTCTTTTTGCTAATGTTTGCGAGATACTGGGTATTTTTGCAATTTCTTCGATGCTGGCATTCAATAATGGTTGCAGTCCCCCCATGTGTTTTAATAACATCTGCCGGCGTTTAGTACCGATGCCTTCAATCATTTCTAACACACTGGCCATTTTTACTGTTGATCGGCGCTTCCTGTGTCCTGTTATCGCATGGTTATGTGCGTCATTACGGATATGCTGAATGAGATGTAAGGCAGGCGAATCTGACGGCAATGAATCCCCTTTTCCTCGTGTAGATAAAAACAAAGTCTCTAATCCTTCCTTACGATCACTTCCTTTTGCAATACTTATCAGTAACGGTTTTTGTTTATTCCAGGAGACATTTAATGAAGAAAAAACGTTTACGGCTTGAGCTAATTGCCCTTTCCCTCCATCAATGAAAATAACATCAGGGATATTATTTTCATCAACGGCCTTGTCATAGCGTCGCATTAATACCTGTGATATAGCTGCATAGTCATCACCTGGTTTAATACCATTGATATGGTAACGTCTATATTCAGAACGTAGTGGGCCATTGCTGTCAAATACCACACAAGCTGCTACTGTCTGTTCGCCCATAAGATGACTAACATCAAAACACTCTAGCCGATTGATCGATGCAAGCTTTAGTACTTTAGCTAATTCTTTCATCCTTTGTTGTATGGTTGAACGTTGTGATAAACGTGTCTTTAGTGCTACAGCAGCATTAGTCGCTGCCAATTTTAAATAGCGAGCACGCGCCCCACGAGGACGGGTTTGTATTTGAATTTTACGTCCGTTAAGTTCACTCAACGAAGCTGAAAGTAACTCTTTTTCCGCCAAATGAAAATCCAGTAAAACGCCCTCCGGTAAGGTGCGTGATTGGTTACCTTGTAGATAAAATTGACCGATGAATGTCTGTACTATTTCGTTTAGTTCAGTCCCGCTGGGGATGTGAGGAAAATAGCTACGACTGCCTAATATTTTACCCTGGCGGATAAATAAAACGTGGATACAGGCTAAGCCCGTATTAAATGAGACGCCGATTACATCAAGATTTTCATCATTTCCGGAAACAAATTGTTTTTCTGTTACCCTGCGAATGGCTTGAATTTGATCGCGAAGCTTGGCCGCTTCTTCAAAATGCAATAAGTGGCTGGCTTTTTCCATCCGAGAAATTAAATTTTTTAAAACTTGCTGATCTTTTCCAGATAAAAATAAGCGGACATAATTTATCTGCTGTTGATATTCTTCTTCGCTAACTAAACCCGTTACACAGGGGCCTAAACAACGTCCAATTTGGTATTGCAAACAGGGACGAGAACGGTTGCGATAAACGCTATTTTCACATTGCCGTATTGGAAAAAGTTTTTGTAGCAGTGCTAAGGTTTCTCGCACAGCATAAGAATCAGGAAATGGCCCGAAATACTCCCCTTTTTCGTGCATGCTACCACGGTGTATCGCTAGACGCGGGTGAATATCGGCACTAAGAAAAATAAATGGATAGGATTTATCATCACGCAAGAGAACGTTATAGCGTGGTTGATGTAGTTTAATATAATTATGTTCGAGTAATAATGCTTCAGTCTCAGTATGTGTGATAGTGACATCAATCTGAACGATATTTTTAACCAAACTTTTTGTCTTAAGATTATTTTGTATACCAAAGTAGTGAGTTAAACGTTTCTTGAGATTTTTCGCTTTACCCACATAAATAACAGCACCCTCGGCATCATACATGCGATAAACACCTGATTGCGAGGTCACCGTTTTTAAAAACTCTTTCGCATCAAAACAATCAATCACTGTTTAATAGTTTCTCCTTATTAAAAAATCCATGACGAATAGCCAAGTGTGTTAATTCAACATCGCCGTTAATTTTCAGTTTGTCGAACATCCGGTAACGATAACTATTGACTGTTTTTGGGCTAAGGTGCAACTGTTCAGCGATCTCATTGACTTTTTTTCCTTTTGTGATCATGAGCATAATTTGTAATTCACGATCTGAAAGGCAATCAAATGGAGCCTCCGCTTGCGGTTGCAATTGGCTTAATGCCATTTGCTGTGCGATATCTGATGCGATATAGCGTTTGCTGTGCGATATCTGATGCGATATAGCGTTGACCCGCATGGACAGATCTAATGGCATTGACCACCTCTTGCAGAGCAGCACCTTTGCTAAGATAGCCGTGTGCGCCGGCTTGCATCACTTTTTTTGGCAGGGGATCCTCTGTATGTATGGTTAGCATAATAACCTTGGTGTCTGGTGAAAAGCGCACAATCTTTCGGGTTGCTTCCAATCCACCGATACCAGGCATATTCATATCCATTAAAACGATATCAACAGGATGATTTCTGCACCATTTTACCGCATCTTCACCACATTGAGTTTCTCCCTTAACTTTGATGCCTTTGATATCTTCAAGAATACGACGTATACCTGTACGTACTAATTCGTGGTCATCAACAAGCAGAACATTGATCAAAAAAGTTCTCCAAAAGTAGAGGCGGCAGTATCTGCCTTTTTATCGCAATATAATATTTGATATATTTTTTCAATAATTGGTGCATTCACGCTATGACGTTGTGCTAAATCCCATACCTCTTTGGTATTGTAATAACCTTCAACGACTTGGCCAATTTTTTCCTGTGCTTGTTGTACATTCAGCCCCTGACCCAGCAGGGTGCCAAATCTACGATTACGGGATTGATCATCAGTGCAAGTAAGCACTAAATCACCTAACCCTGCGATACCAATGAATGTGGCTGCTTCAGCGCCCAAAGCCTGACCTAAGCAACTCATTTCATTAAGACCCGCGCTAATCAGTGCAGCACGTGCATTAGCCCCCGCCTTAACACCATCAGAAATACCTGCCGCAATGGCTATCACGTTTTTCATCGCTCCAGCGAGCTGTACTCCGATAATATCAGTACTTAAGTATACTCGAAGCGTTTCACTACGAAATAATTGTTGGAGATCTTGACGAAAATTGATATCAGTAGATGCCAACATGATCGCCGTAGGTAGTCCTATCGCCAATTCTTTGGCAAAAGTAGGGCCGGAAATAACAGCTAAAGGTACCGTTTTTCCCACAATTTTTTGTGCAACTTGGTGCAATAATCGCCCTTTTTCCGCTTCTAATCCTTTAGTCGCCCACACAATCCGAGCGTCAGATCGCAAATGGGATTTTAATTTCTGCAATACAGAGCCAAAAACTTGACTCGGCACTACCAACAATACATTACGGCTGGCCGCTAGCGCTTGAGCTAGATCAGTTTGTAGTAGCAATTTTTCGGGTAATGCGATATTGGGTAAATTAGCCTGATTACAGCGGGTGTTTTGCAATGCTGCAATATGTTTTGGATCGCGTCCCCATAATACAACTTTATTATTACGCGCTAACATTATGGCTAGCGCGGTACCGTAAGATCCGGCACCAATGATTGTCATAACACTATCAGTTATGTTCATCAGGTATCCTGATATTGTGTGATGTTTGGCTGTCTATACCCTTCGCCTTTGTGTTGGCTGCGGGTGTTCGCCGAATCACGTAGTTTATCTACGCTCATCGGTCGGTCGCCCTGGCAGCCGAAGGCAACTTCAAAGACGAAGGGTATATAGCCAAATCATTTTAATTTGATTTAAGTGTTGTCGTCGCTTGCCGTACTATTTGTACTGTCTGCGCTCCTCCGCCTTGAATCACATTAAACTGATTCGGCTATATCTTGATCTTGCTTTTTTTGTAAATAATTCATAAACAGGGCATCAAAGTTAACGGGCGCTAAATTTAACGGTGGGAAAGTGCCTCTGGAAATCAAATTTGAGATACATTCTCGCGCATAAGGAAAAAGTAAATTCGGGCAATATGCACCTAAACAGTGCTCTAATTTAGCATCGTCCATACCTTCAATGGAGAAAATCCCCGCTTGCTTAACCTCACAGATAAATGCCGTTTTTTCATCAAAGATTGCTTTCACTTCGATGCGGAGTACCACTTCAAATAAATTATCCGCTAACTTTTCACCCTTTAATTTTTTAGACTCGGTTGCTAGGTCAACTTTAATCTCTGGTTGCGTGTCTTTTTGAAAAAAATCCACGGCATTAGGCGCTTCGAAAGAAATGTCTTGAGTGTAAATACGTTGGATTTGGAACATCATATCGGTTTTGTCTTGTGTTGACATTGGTATGCATACCCTTAGATTTAAAAATTAGATATACCTTTCGCTTTTCAAGTTACGGCGGCGTTGGCAGCGATCACTCATCCTCAGTCATGTACCGATTCGATTGATTGCCGCCTTGCCGTAACTCGAAATTCATTGGGTATACGCGTTCATTGGTCTCACACCCTGGCCGCCTAGCGGCAACTTCAAAGGCGAAGGGTATAGAACCCTGTAAAATTTTTATTTACCTCGTACTAGGGGCAAATTTTCTCCACTCCAACCTGATATCCCCTCTTTTAAAACTAACACAGACTCAAATCCTGCCTTGTTGAGATTTTTAGCCAGGCTAATTGCTGTTGTGCCAGTGGCACAAACCACGATAATAGGCCGCATTTTATGTTTTTTTAATTGCTGTAAATTATTATTTTTTATCTCTTTGGTGGCAAGATTAATCGCCCCAAGAATGTGGCCTCGGCGATAATCTTCAGGTGCTCGGATATCAACCACTGTTGCATTTTCTTTATTAATTAAATGTATTGCTTCCGCTCGAGTAATTTCTTTAATGTTAGAAAAAAAACTTTTAAAGATACTAACAATAAAAATGATAAATAAAGTTATCCAAGCGATGCTCAGAATGGGATGTTGGCTAATAAATTGGGTTATTTCTTGCAACATAATGCTCGCAATTCCTCCATGGGTTAAAAGAAAATAGACGGCTATTCAAAGTCAAAGCATTTGAAGATGGTATATGTCGTGTTGTTGGCTGCGTGGGTTCGCCCTCATGGTATGTCTATGCTCATCAGCCTCACCCCTGGCAACCGAAGGCAACTTCAAAGGCAAAGGGTATAGAATATACTATTCACCCCTATAAACGCAGCCAGCAGAACAGGTTTCTTTTATTGTCACCGCACTCAATTCAGGCAGCTTTGGCTTCAGCTGTTGCCAAATCCAAGCGACGAGTACTTCACTGGTGGGATTTTCTAACCCCTCTATATCATTTAAATAATGATGATCTAAGCGTTGTAAAATGGGCTCAAATTGAGTTTTCAATGCAGCAAAATCCATGACCCAACCGAATGTAGGATCGACCTCACCTGTCACTTCCAGCCTGAGCGAAAAAGAATGGCCATGCAAACGACCACACTTATGCCCTTCAGGTACATTGGGCAGCCGATGAGCCGCTTCAAATTGAAAATCTTTAAACAAAGTGGTAGTCACAATTGTAGCCTTCTTTTTATAAGCCAATATACCCTTCGCCTTTCAAGTTACGACGGCGTTGGCTGCGGGTACTCGCCGAATCACATAGTCTGTCTACGCTCATCGGTCGGTCGCCCTGGCCGCCTTGCCGTAACTCGAAACTCATTGGGTATACAAGAAATTTCGAACCGCTTTTTAGGCGAATTTAATACGGATCACCAAAGTACTAAACCATTTTTAGGTAATTTTTCTAGCTTTTCGGCTATCGATTCACCGTTTGGTAAAATTAATCCAGGAGCGATATCCGCTAAAGGGTAAAGCATAAACTCTCGCTCTAGCAAACCATAATGAGGAACAGTAAGCCGCTCAGTATTAATAGTCTGATCAGCATATAACATAATATCTAAATCTAGCTCTCGGGGAGCCCATCGCTGATTGTTACGTACTCGCCCCTGGGCGCGTTCAATAGCTTGGCTATGATCCAGTAATTTTTCGGCGGGGAGTAATGTATCTAACGCAACTACGGCGTTAAGATAATCTGGCTGTTCTTGTGCTCCTAAAGGCTTACTGCGATAAAATGGAGAACATTTTATCAGTGTAGTATCAGGTAAAAGTGCCAATGCCTCTAAGGCAGAATTTATTTGTAGTAGAGGGGAGGCCAGATTACTACCCAACGCGATATATACCCTTCGTCTTTGAAGCTGCCGCGTTGTTGGCTGCGGGTGTTCACCCTCATCAGGTAGTATGTCCACGCTCATCGGTCGGGCGCCCTGGCCGTCTAGCGGCAACTTGAAGGATCCCAGGTATAAACAGGGATCATGTCGATTCTTATTCACTGTGATGTACGGATTTTTGCTTTGTGGGGCGACGTGGGCGGCGTGATGTTGCTAAAGTTGCTAGCATTGATTTTTTTTGTTCTAACGTCGCTGCTTGAAATTGAATCCACCAGTGACTTAACTTCTGTAATATTTGATTATTCTCAGCTTCAGCACGTAGCATCAGCAGATCATAGGCGGCGCGAAATTTTGGATGTTGCATCAACTTATACGCTCGCCCCCCTTCACGGCGTGGCAAGCGTAGCTGCAACGACCAAATCTCTCTGATGACGATAGTGATGCGTTTCGGAATAGCTAATGAGCGATTCTCTAGTTCCAACACATCGTTCATCGCCAAAGAGAAAGCCTCATGATATGCCAAACCACTTTCCTGTTTTAGCTTCTGCGCATGTTCAATCAATGGATACCACAACATCGTCGCAAATAAAAATGCCGGATTGACTTGTTTATCATTGTGTAAACGATCATCGGTGTTTTTTAGCACCTGAACTAAAATACGCTCCATTGGTGAATCTTGGCGTTCAGTAAAGTGATTAAATATTAATGGAAATAACGGTTGGAAAAGCTGGTACTCACACAGTTTTAGATAGCTTTTATAGCCATAACCCCCTTGCAACAATTTAAGTGACTCTTCAAACAATCGCGCTGGTGGAATATGACTCAATAATGAAGCCATACGCTTAATAGGCTCTGCTGTCTCAGGGCTAATGGTCATATCCAATTTGGCTGCAAAACGCACGGCACGTAACATTCGTACCGGGTCTTCCCGATAACGCACTTCAGGATCGCCGATTAAGCGAATCACACTTTGTTTTAGATCATGGAGTCCACCACAATAATCCCTCAGTACAAAATCTGAACTGCCATAATAGAGACTATTGATAGTGAAATCACGACGTTGGGCATCTTCTTCAATAGATCCAAAGATATTATCTCGCAACAACATCCCGCTTTGCGCTTGCTGAGAAGCATTCTTATCATTATTTTTACTCAATTCTTGCTCATGATGACCACGAAAAGTAGCGACTTCAATAATATCGCGTCCAAACATAATATGCGCTAAACGGAAACGGCGACCAATCAGACGACAATTACGAAATAGTTTACGTACCTGTTCTGGTGTAGCGTTAGTCGCAATATCAAAATCTTGTGGTTTTTTACCAAGCAGTAAATCGCGGACACCACCACCGACTAAATAAGCTTCATAGCCTGATTTATTTAGCCGATACAGCACTTTCAAGGCATTATCGCTGATATCTTTACGAGAAATGTTATGTTTATCTCGCGGAGTGGTGGTCATAAGGTGCTTTTTTTCTGGCAACGACTGCGTATTGCTTTTATTGAGGGGGTTATGCGTACTAGCAATATTATCTTTACGAAATATTTTATTTTTATATATCAGCACATTGCGGTAGATTTTAGCTACTCGGGTAAAAATGGTACACCTCGACAGTAATGAATAAAAAAACATAATTACAGAAAAGTAATGGTTAATAGTAACCTACTGTGCTTCTTTTGAGAACGTTGTGGGGTTTTTAAAATAAACAATCATGGGTTCGCGTAAAGAGCAAAATACCAGCAGCCTAGGTAATAAAAAAATGATAGTTTTTATTACGTTAAGGGATACCAAAAACAAGTTTTGGCACCCCTCGTTGTCGGCATTAACAACGGATGTATTTTACCATGTTTTTACCCTTTATACCCTTCGCCTTTGAAGCCGCCGCGTTGTTGGCTGCGGGTGCTCGCCGAATCACATAGTAGGTCTACGCTCATCGCCCGCCCGCCCTGGCAGCCGAAGGCAACTTCAAAGACGAAGGGTATAATACTTTAACCTGTCATCTGTTTTTCCCTTATTTCAGCTAGGGTTTTACAGTCAATGCACATAGTTGCGGTAGGCCTTGCTTCTAAACGGCGAATACCAATTTCTACACCGCACTCTTCACAATAGCCAAAATCGTCACCTTCAATGTTGTTCAGGGTTTTTTCTATTTTCTTGATAAGTTTACATTCACGATCGCGGCTTCGTAATTCAAGGCTAAATTCTTCTTCTTGAGCTGCTCGGTCAATGGGATCAGGGAAGTTAGCTCCGTCATTTTTCATGTGGCTGATCGTCTTGTCTGCCTCATCTCTGAGCTGATGACTCCATGCTGTTAAAATTTTTTTGAAATGCGCTAGCTGATCAACATTCATGTACTCTTCGCCGGGCTTTTCTTTATAAGGCTCCACCCCAGCGATAGCGAGAATGCTCAGGGACGAATTCGGATGTTTTTGCCCTTTTTGCATGATGCTTCTCCTACATTTACACGTACAATGAATTGGTAATACGTATATTGAACCCCCCTAAGCGGGGAAAATTCAGGCCGCTTTGACATCCTCCCCGACCCTAAATGGCGAGGATTCCTACAGTTCAGACCGAAGCCTGACTCGCCTCAGTGGGTTCCTGCTTCATATACCCTTCGCCTTTGATGTTGGCTGCGGGTGCTGCTCGCCCTCATGGTATGTCTACGCTCATCGGTCGGTCGCCTTGGCAGCCGAAGGCAACTTCAAAGACGAAGGGTATAGAGTGACCTAACTGCGCCTACTCTCCACAGGCTTAAAATCCCGCATGCCCTGCGGTACCAATTGCCGTCATAGCTAGGCCGAAGCCTTCGCTATTAGCCACAAAATTTTAACACAGGTTAGTTGGAAAACCATGCCTTATATCCCCAGCATAAACGCCAAGGTTTTACAGCATACTGGATAAATTGGCAATTACTCTTGCTGGTTTCTTGACAAACATTACCAATAATTTTTATTTGTTTAGAGCCTGTTCAAAATTTTCTCTGAGCGACACGCAATTTGAGAAAAAAAGGGGAAAAAAAGTGCCCAACGCACAGCAACCGCTGTGTATGCGAACACAAGAAATTTCGAACGAGCCACTACAGCAACCTGCTAGGCTTTAATATAGCACCCAGGCATGCTCTTTTCCTGCAACAATAAATCTATACGGTTATTTTTATCATGATCTTTAATTTTATATAGCCGAATCAGTCTGATTTGATTCGGCTATATAAGCGATCAATCAAGCCACTACGTCTTAACGTTGATGTATTAATAGCGTGATTTAAAACCTGATGAGACGCATAAAGCGTTAGTTTCCTTCGTGCGCGGGTAATGCCAGTGTAGAGTAATTCACGTGTTATTAACGGTGAAAAATGGGGGGGGAGTACTAAAGCAGTATGCTCAAATTCTGAGCCTTGAGATTTGTGTACGGTCATTACGTATGCCGTGTCGTGGTAGGGTAAACGGTTAGGTTGTACTGATTTAATATCACCATTTGGCAATTGAAAATAAACACGCAGATGGCCATGAGCACCAGGTAACGCAATGCCAACATCACCGTTGAATAATCCAAGTGCGCTATCGTTACGTCCAATCATAATAGGACGTCCGCTATACCAGTCGTTAGATAGCCTCTTTGAACGTCGAATCAAGCCTTTGTTCCGTAACATGTGTTCAATTTGCTGGTTTAAACCACTGACACCAAAGGGTCCAGCGCGTAGCGCGCAGAGCAATTGATAACGGTTAAAAGCGGCTAATATCTCAGCTGCATCATTACCTTGCATAACCTGTTCAAGATAGGTCTGATACCCTATCACACTGGCTTGCAGTAAGGCTTTATAATTTTCAGCTTCAGTTAATACCACATATTCAACGTCAGTGTGGTTTCTTTGCAAAACAGATAAAGCCCGTTGATATTTGCCTGTGTTCACGGCTTCAGCAAGTTGTCCTATGCCTGATTTTTTATCAAAGCGGTAACTTTTTTTCAATAAACAGAGGCTATCACCAACACGGGTTTGTGTTGTCAACGTCTCATTTTTCTTTTCCCGATGATAATTACAGAGCTGATCTAATCGGTAACCGGTCACGCGGGCTAATTGCTCAGCACGGGGCGCACTGTAACCTAAGACAGCCAAACGACAGATATCACCAAAGACTGCACCGGCTTCTACTGATGCTAATTGATCTCTATCACCGAGAAAAATCACGCGGGCTTTAGCGGGCAATGCAGCAATTAATTTTGCCATCATGGGCAAATCAACCATTGAAGCTTCATCGACCACCAAAACATCAAGATTTAACGGATTAGCGGGATGATAGCGCACCCCTTGGCCATTAAGCTGTATCCCAAGTAAACCATGCAGAGTTGAAGCTTGATCAGGCAATAGCTTACGTTCTATTTCATTAAGCGCTAATTGTTGCCAGGTTTTCCCCAAAGACTCGCTTAAACGTGCGGCGGCTTTACCGGTAGGTGCCGCCAACTGAATACGCAGCTGAGCCCCTGCGGTTAAGCGTACTAAGGCAATGAGCAATTTTGCTACCGTGGTGGTTTTACCGGTGCCTGGTCCACCTGAAATGACCGATATTTTTCCTGTTACTGCCACTGCTGCTGCTATTTTTTGCCAATCGACCTCATCAGTATCAGTACCAAAGAGTTGATCTAAAATATTTCGCAGCTGATTTTCATTGATCGCCTCATTAACTCTGCTACCGGCAATAAAACGGACGACATCGCCTTCACTTTGCCACATCCTTTGCAGATAAAGCCGATCATACTGTAAAACTAAGGGAGTGGGTTGTGAGCCATCACTAACAGAGGGCGAGCATTGCAAACTGTCACGCCAACATTGTACATCCGGCGCTTTGGCGGCATGCCACAGTGCTCGAGTAAGCTCAGGTTGACGGCCAGCAAATAAACATTGAGGTTGCAAACTTGTTATGGGTAAACAGATATGTCCAGCGCCTACTTCAGCGCTAAGGTAGGCGGCGGCCAGCTGTAACGCAGGACAATGATCCGGCGCGATCATGCGGGCAAACTGCACGTCAATAGGACGTAATAATCGCTCACGGATAGCCTGATCTAATAATTCCATCATCATGTGGCAGTGATCTCTCTGCTAAATAGATCATCTAATGCGTGAATTAATTGTTGTTGAGGGCGGTAGGAAAAAACACCATTACCTGGGTAGTTAGCATCAATCCCACGTAAAAATAAATAGATCACCCCGCCGAAATGTCGCTGATAATCATAATCAGTTAAGCGATGACCTAGATAACGATGCAATGCTAAGGTATAGAGCTGATATTGCAAATCATAGCGATGTTCAGCCATGCTCATGGTCATTGCTGTAGGGTGGTAAGCACGACTGTCTTCACCTAACCAATTCGATTTATAATCCAATAGATAAAATTTCCCTTGCCAGCAAAACACCAAATCAATAAAACCTTTTAGCATTCCTTGCACTTGTTGAAAATTCAATGCCTGACAACGCGCTGATATGGGATCATATTGTTTGATCAAATTATCTAATTCATTTGCTTGCAATAGACTATTGATCGGTAGATGAAATTGTAATTCTGCCTGTTTATTCGCTGGCGTCAAACTCGCCAAGCTTACCCCTGTTTCGTTCAATGGGGTATGTAAAATATCGGTTAACCATTGGTGTAATACCGGTGACCAAATAGTGTCAAAACCCTTTTGTAGGAGTTGATCGGTTAGCCATTCCAGGTCGATGGGTTGACTAAAATCAAGCAGCTCGAGTAGCCCATGCAAAAATGTTCCCGCTATTGCACCACGAGGGAAATGGTGTGGTGTCAAATTATTTACCAGCGATACCGTTTTACTCACGGTATCATTGTTTAATGGCGTTAACCACGTTGGTTTGTCTACTGATTTAACGACATCTTGCGGTTGTGATATTGGCTCTACGGATGATTGGAAAGCCTGTTGTAACCCTGAATAACTGGTCACGCGCCAATGATCTTGTATTTGTCGCGTAAATATTTTTGCTGCAAGTGGAATTTTTGTCGATTTTTGCGGTTGCCAAATTTGTTTATCCAGTGTCGCCACCACAGATACGGCAATATCCTCGCTTTTGCTGTCTGTTGTCATCAATATTGCTAATTGTTCTGCCAAATAATCAGCATCACCTGACTCCCCTCTTTGCAACAAATAACCGATAGCGGTTTGATGTAAATCACTGTTACCTTGTTTACGGCTGCCTTTGGTTAAAGGTGCGATCCCTATACTACAGTGGTAAACCGAACGGGTTAAGGCCACATAAAGTAAACGTAAATCTTCCGCTAGGCGTTCCTGCTGAGCCAATTTTTTACTTTCATCATTAGGATTAAGATCCAGCATAGCGGTAAAATTTTGACGATCATGATAAAACGCTTCATGTTGTTGACGAAAATTAACGATAAACGGCAACCAGACCAAAGGATATTCTAATCCTTTTGATTTATGGATAGTGACCACTTTAACCAAAGGCGCATCACTTTCCAGCCGCAGTTGTTGATGTTCAGCGTGTCGTTCAGGCTGTGAGATTTGTTGCGCTATCCAACGGACTAATGCATGTTCACTGTCAAGCTGTGTTGCTGCTGTTTGTAACAGTTCTCCCAAATGGAGTAAATCAGTCAAGCGCCTTTCACCCCCTGGGCTGGCTAACAAATTCTCGGCCAGTTCGCGCCGGGTTATGATCTCTCGTAACATGGGTAAAATGCCATGTTTCCGCCAATGTTGGCGGTAACCATCAAATTCATCGACCAGTGCATCCCAAGCTTGTTCATTATGGTTTAATTGATCTAATTTTTTTATATCAAGTCCCAGTAAACTGGTCGCCATTGCACAACGTAAAGTGCGTTCTTGCTCTGGAGCCAACACGGCTTGTAACAACCAAAATAAATCTTTGGCTTCTGGAGTATCAAAGACACTGTCCTGACTCGATAAATAAATAGAGGGAATAGCCAGCATATTTAACGCTTTTCTGACTACCATGGCCTCAGTACGATTACGGACTAAGATAGTGATATCTGATGCTTGAACGGGGCGAGACCCTTTTTGGGTGATTAAGTTGGCGCGTCCAAGTTGTCCTGCCGTAAGCCAATCGCGTATTTGTGTCGCGCATTGCTGAGCCATGAGTTGTTGGTATTCACCGAGATTGACTTTTTCTCCAGGTTGTAACCAAAAATGGAGTGCAGGTTGTATTTTTTTATCGATTTCGAAGGCTAATTCGGCATTTTTTTTCGCCGCAATAACATTAACAAAGGGAATTTGCTCAAATAAAAAAGGCACATTAACTTGATTAAACAATCGATTGACAGATCGCACCATCTGATGAGAAGAACGCCAGTTAGTCGATAAAGTGTAATGGGCATTAATTTCAGCGCGGGCACGAATATAAGTAAAAATATCGGCGCCGCGGAAGGCATAAATGGCTTGTTTGGGATCACCAATCAACAACAGTCCACAATGCTCTTGATTAGCGTAAATACGATTAAAAATACGGTATTGTTGCGGATCAGTATCCTGAAATTCATCGATCATCGCGAGGGGATAATTGCTACGGATCGCGGCGGCTAACGACTCTCCTGCCGATTGTTGTAAGGCCGTGTCCAAACGACTTAATAAATCATCAAAACCCAGTACTGCCCGTTGACGTTTTTCTTGTTGAACCGCTTCGCGGATCTCCCTGATGGCCTTTGTGATAATGAGATCACGTAACGTTAGGGGGTCGGAAAATAGTTGGTCGATGGCCAAAAATAGCGCATCTTCTGGGGGATTGTCTTGTTTAGTTTTATCATACAAAACGGACTGACGGAATTTAGCCAGCGCTTGGGGTAAAAAATAATCACGGGTTTCCTGCTCTGCCCATTGGGTGACTATGGTTAACCAATGAGGGAGATTTTTACTGCTATAGCTGCGTTTGTCGACAGCAGAATCGCTGATTAATGCAGCCAATTTATCGGCTTTTTGGCACCAATGTGTTTTCAGTTCATCAATTTTGGTCACTATTTGTTGGTGACGCTGACTAATACTTTGATCCTTTGGCGCTTGGCGAAATTGTGGCACTTCACCTTGTAAATACGGAGAGAGATCATTGAGTAGTTGTTCAGGCCCTTGCCATTCTTGGCTTACCGCTCGCGCTTCATGCAAGGAAAGTGGATAACAATACCGGCGCCAAAAATCGGCACAAGCTTGCCGACGTAGCGGTAATTCATCATGGATTAAGGTTTGTTCAAATAAAATGCCAGATTCGAAAGCATTAGCCGCTAATATTCTTTGGCAAAAGCCATGAATAGTATAAATAGCCGCTTCATCCATTTGCCGTTCCGCCGCTAACAATTGCGCTGCCGCGTCAGCCAGATCCGTTATCTCATTTAATAATGCCTGATCCATCGCATCATCGCTGGCTCCACGTACACAGGCTATCCGCAAGCGATGAATATTGCTGCGGATCCTCCCTTTTAATTCCTCTGTTGCCGCTTCAGTAAAGGTGACGACTAAAATTTCTTCCACTGTTAAGCGGCGTGGATAAGCCGTGTCGCCACCCAGTCCCAACAGTAAACGTAAATACAGCACACCTATGGTAAATGTTTTACCTGTTCCGGCAGACGCTTCGATGAGGCGTTCTCCCCACAATGGTAAGCTTAGTGGCTCAAGTGATTGTGGGGAGTTCGCTTTCATATATTTGTTGGTATTCTTAATGGCTGGTTTGAGGGGATCCCGCTGGCGGTGTAACTCTGGGCATAGTAGCTTGCAGAGCTGAAATAGTAGGATAGGTGATCCATTCCGTCATCGTTGCATAATCACCATTTTTCAATAACGCTGGTTCCTGGCTTTTAACCTGAGAAAGTAAGGCTAATCCTTGAGGTTTTATCACCGCCTGCTGAAAATAATTGACTAATGATTTTTGATTAAGCTTTTTCACTTGTTCAATCATATTGTGACGATGATCAAAGGTAAAACGATGGCGATTAAAATCACTTTCATAACGATTTGCTTCTTCCGCTAACGTTTGAGGCCGTTGTTGTAGTGTATTAATTAACCCCTGTTGATATTGTGAAAAATCCGCCGGTGTCATTTCTTCTAAACGTTTTAGTATTTGAGGATAAAATGCCAGATACCGCTGATAAAGGTAATCGGGTTGTTTGCTGCTACTCTGTAGTATGAAACCCACTCCCCACTGTTTCCCAATCACTATTGGCGCTGAAAAAACGGCATAACCAAGTTGCTCTTGTGTTCTTAACTGCTCAAAGAACCAGGGGTGAATGATTTGAGTCAGCAAATGACTGTAAGCTTTACTTTCGATTTCACTGTAACCGATTGGGACGTAAACTGCAGCTAAAGCGGTATCGGTGCTGCCACTGATACGTTCAAGGTTGGCTAATTGTGTTTTATCAATAACAATATCTTTTTCTATCGACCAAGTGGTTCCATTAAACGCGAGTTGTTTTTTAAGTGATTGCGCTAATACATTGACTTGTTGAGGCAATATATTACCTATAGCTAATATTTCAACCGCCGCCCGTTGTAGTAAATCATTCCGATAATTGACAATATCTTGCACGTTAATATGATCAAGCGTTTTTTGCCGCTCAGCCCGTTCGGTATAAGGAACCTGAGATAACATCTTAACGGGATAAATTGCGAGTTCAAACGCCCGTCTTTTTTCATTAATCTCTAATTGTTCACGATAATAGGATTTGGCTTGCTCTAGCTGCTCTTTCGTCGGTGTAAAAGCAGAGTATTGTTTTAATAATGTGAGCAATAAATTAGGCAGTCGCTGCGTGAAACCATGGGCATTAATATACAACCCCTGGTTCGATCCAATCGAAAATTGTATCCCACCAACATCTGCTTGAGTACGAAGCTGATTAAGAGAGCGATTTGCCAAATAATGGGTTAGGGCAAAGAGTACTTGATGGCGTGCCGAATTTTGGGCGGCTTCAAAACGAAAAGCGATAGAGATGTCAGCTTTGGGTTCATTGGCAAAGTATTGACTCGGCATGTGGAACACCCGCAATCCGGGTTCATCAAGGATCTTGTGTGGATGTACAATGCCTGATTTTTTATTTTCAATTAAAGAAAAATCATTGGCAATATAGGGGTTTAATGTGGGTAATGAGAAAGTAAGATCGTTAGCCAATTGTTTCCAGTTAGTGAGCTGCTGAGTACTCATTTTATCAACCTGATAAGGGGCATTGAGAAAATACGCCACTTTATTATGAGGCTCTTCAGGGCTGATAAACCAAATGCGGGCTTTTTCAGGCGTCATTTCCGCGAGTCTTGCTGTGATGGCTTCAGGATCGAATCGATCGGCCAAATAGGGTGCGTCTAACACGTGAGTGACGGGTACACGCAACATCATATCGACCAATTCATGTATATAATTCATGTCTCGTGTAACGGAGAGGTAACGAAAATCTAAATTCAGCATACGCGCCATTTCATCAAAATAACTCTTTTTAATGCCATTTTTATGTAATAGATTTAAATAGTTGAAGATGGCTGCAATAATTTTATCCCGCTGTGCTAATCCTTTATCAGTTAAGGAAACCTCAATAGTAAATACCCCGCCGTTACGTGCACTCATTGGATCCACTTCTGCCTTAATCGCATCGGCTAATCCTTGTTTTTGTAACCAGTCAGAAAGCGTATTGTCGCTGGTATTACTGATCAAATAACTAATATAATCATCTGTTTTACTGCGGAAAGCCGCACTATTATTATCAATACGGAAATCTATTTTTAGCTGTTTACGGGGTTGCGCTGGGACAGTATGGATAATAATCCCCGTTTGTTCAGAAGTTGCAACGGGCACTGTAATTAAGGGAACTTCCACATTGCGATTGCTTATTTTTCCGAAGGTGTTAGCTGCCAATTCTGCTAATTTTGCCAATGATTGATTGCTATAAAGTACCGCAACCATAATATTTGCTGAATAATAGCGTTGATGAAATTTGATTAATTCATCCTGCAATTTACTGTCTGGTTTATCTTGTAGGGTATCTAAGTTGCCGATCGGAAAACGCGCAAAAGGGTGCGCTGGATTAAGTGTTTCACCGTCTATTAACCACATGCGAATACCATCGCTGGAACGTGCCATTGACGCCTCTGCATGAACCGCATGACGTTCTCGATCAGCGTTAATAGGCTTGAATAACGGTGCGGCAATTGCATCAGCAAGACGTTCAACGGCAGGTGTTAATGCTTTGTTTTCAACTTCAAGATAATAGCCCGTACGGTAAGACGCAGTACTTGCGTTATAGCTGCCACCATGTTTTTTCAGAAAGTTAGCAAAGTCATCCGATTCAGGAAAACGTTGCGAACCCTGTAAAACCATATGCTCTGCATAATGTGCTAAACCCAATTGTGTATTAGGATCCTCCAAAAAACCAACCGGCAGTGCCAATGCCGCTAAGGACTTTGGTGCCATCACATCAGAAATTAACAATACGGTTATACCATTAATTAATTTTACAGCCTGATATTGACGAGGATCATCTGCACTTTTATGAATGGTTTCTGTCAACGGTTGCCAACCCTTACTCGCCCAACTTGCTGGAATCAGCAAAAATAAAAAAATACAGGTTTGTAAGATCCGCTGAAATTGTTTCGACATCTATTCTCTCCATTCACTACAGATAAAACTAACAATCAGGCATTCTAATACAAACAGTATCTTTATGAAATCATACAAAATTGATTAATTAATAAGAAATGTATCTTTATATTTAATTCAAATCGAAGGGTCCTGCGTCACGGCAAGGTGGTGAAACGAGGACGGTATCTTGCAAATTTTCCCACTCTTTCTCAGTATAAGTATGTAAGGCAAGTGCGTGAACGCCCCCTATAAACTCCTCTTTCAATAAACTATAGACTTCCCGATGGCGTTGTAAATGGCGCTGGTTAGAAAACTGATCACTGACAATCACAACTTTGAAATGACTTTCAGAGCCTGCGGGAACATTATGATTGTAGCTTTCATTAATAACCTCTAGATGAGTGGGGTTAAATTCTTTTCTAAGTTTTTCTTCAATTTTTTCACGAATTAAAAACATCGTTCACTTCCGTAAACTGCAAAGGGGACAGAAAGCCATGTCTATAGTGTAATCTGATAACTGATAATCTGCTCCAATCCTATTTTGTTTCTAATCCAAAAATTAACGATTATGTAGCAGCATATGCAGGCGAAATAGGTAAACCAGCAACAACGTCGATACCACATTATTTAATGTGCTTAATATTATATCTGCTACCACCGGAAAATATAAAATTATCTTGCTAATTATAAGTAATATTAATAATTTTACACTAAACCACAATATCATCGCCGGTACTATTAAGCGAATATTGGCGAAAGCTAATGTTGCACTGGCTTTAATTGCTGCAAAAATGCCGATTTTTTCATTGGTGATAATGATAGGAGCTAAAGATACCGCTAAAGCAATAACAACACCGGGTACAATAAAAAGTGCCAGTCCGCATTGAACCAATAGTGTACAAATAAAGGTCAACAAACCCAATCGGGGTAATGTTGGCAAAGCCACACCAATGACTTGCCATAAGCTGAGGTAGTTGCCTTGAGAGACTAAAGTGATCAGGGCTAATGTGCCACCGATAAGTAACACATTCCCTAACAATGCCGAAAAAGTAGCAACAGCTGATATTTTAAGCAAAATTATCTGTTGTTCAGGTGTCATCAGCTGCACCATTTCTTTAATCCCCATTCCCGAAGAAGAGGTCAAATCACGGCTCGCTATCTCTAAACTGTTTAACGGTTCAGCATCAAGAAGAAAAATCTGATTCAATATGACGGTAATCAATGCACTCAATAATGCCAGCAACAAAATGCTAGGTAACTGATTTTTTAAAAAATTAAAACTGTCACGGTGTAAAATGTTAGCCGTGATAGGCATACAAGCTCCTTAGAATCGAAAATAAAACAGAACATTTAGAGAGGCTATTATACTCTGTTTATCAATTTTTTCTGTGCATGAAATTAGGCGCCTTCGAAATCTCTTGTGCTCACTGATACTTTAGACGGCTTGTATACCCTTCGCCTTTCAAGTTACGGCGGTGTTGACTGCTCGCCTCATCATGTACTCGCATGTTAACGAAAATTGCTGCTATTGCAATCAACATAAAAATAATTTAAATCGGGTTAGGGATTTACATTTAAATAACTAACTGTTATTTAAATTGTCATATAAGCTTTCAAGGACGATAAAAAAGCATGAAGCTAATATTGTTGGTAATGTATTTGACAGCGAGCATCTTAACCGGCTGCTCAGTAGCGCCCGAGATAACAAGCCAAGTAACGGCAGGGCAAGCGCGTTTGCAGCTCAGTTTAGAATATTTGGCGAGGGGTGATCTCAATGCCGCTCGGCAAAACATTATTAAAGTGTTGCGTGCTCATCCACAGAATTACCGCGCTCATTTAGCCATGGCGCTTTACGAGCAACGCATTGGTGAAAACAACGCTGCACAACTACGTTATCAGCAGGCAATGAAACTGGCTCCAAACAATGGTATTATACTAAATAATTACGGTGCGTTTTTATGTAGTTTAGGGCAATATATATCCGCACAGCAACAATTCAATACCGCGGCATTGTTACCTGATTATGGTCAAGTCATCAATAGTATTGAAAATGCAGGCTACTGTTTTTTACAAGCTGATCAAAATGATAAAGCTCGTGTTATGTTAAGCCGTGCATTGAAATATGACCCTGATAAAAGTGCAGTATTATTGGCGGAAGCTGAAAGGCAATTTAGACATAAAAATTATGTGAAAGCACAATTATTACTTGATGTATACCTAGATATTTTACCAAAAAATGCTAAAAGTCTATGGTTACAAATTCGTTTCGCCGCGTTGGCTGGTAGTCAGGATAGCGTACAACACTATGGACAACAGCTGGCGCAAAATTTCCCACAATCTGAACAATACCGGCATTTTCTCGCCCATGAATACTGAAACTGGCCAAGATAAAATTGTTACAGAGACGACAGGTACACGCCTGCGTCAAGCACGTGAAGCCTTAGGGCTTACAGAGCAGGCAGTCGCAAAACGTCTGTGTCTAAAAATGTGCACCATACGTGATATTGAAGAAGACAAAATGCAAGAGAGTCTGGCTTCAACATTTCAACGGGGCTACATTCGTTCTTATGCCAAACTGGTTCATATTCCAGAAGACGAGTTGTTGCCGAGACCCAAACAAGACACAGCAATAGAGATCATGAGATCCCCGTCGATGCAAAATTTCTCTCTTGGGAAAAAACGTCAAAAACGTGATGGTTGGTTAATGGGATTTACATGGCTAATTATATTGGTTGTACTTGGTTTGACTGGTGCCTGGTGGTGGCAAAATTATCAAATTCATCAGGAAGAAATCGCGAAAATGGCCAATCAATCTCCCATGTCTTTGCTGCAAGGAGAGGAGTCTGCGCTACCGCAGCACGAGAGTGGTAATCTTACTGATAAACAAAAAAATGCAAAACGTTGGTCTGCTGATAATGCAAACGAAGAAGTGTTCACCTCTCCTCAGTCAACTTTGAGTTCAGCCGTTATTTTAACGAATACGGATAATTCAACCGCTAGCAGCCAGGATATGATACCGAGTACTCCAAAAATTTTGGATCCAGAATCGACAGATAATGCACTAATACAAGCATCCGTATCCAATACCGATACGGATACTGCACTCGATAATGCGTTACCACTGACGAATAACTTAACAATGAATTTTTCTGCTAATTGTTGGTTACAGATTATTGATGGCAGTGGTAAAAAATTGTTTAGTGGTATGCAAAAAAAAAATGCAACGCTCAACGTGGCAGGCAAATCACCTTATAAACTGATTATTGGTGTACCTAGTGCGGTTACAGTGGTGTATCAAGATAAACCCGTAGATTTAACTCGATTTATCAAAACGGATAGAGTAGCCCGCTTCACTCTAGGTGAAGAATAGCCATTTTTCATGATCAAATGGGATATTATATACCCAGTGAATTTCGAGTAGTTACGGCAAGGCGGTAATCAATCGAATCCCAGGAGTGTACAAATAGTACATGACAGAGGATGAGTGCGAGAAGTCAACACAAAGGCGAAGGGCACTGCCAAGTAACGTAGATAGGAGGAGAAAATTAAGTGCAGAATCCATGCCCCATTACACGCCGTAAATCGCAACGGATTTATGTTGGTAAGGTTCCTATTGGTAATGGTGCACCGATTGCTGTGCAATCCATGACCAACACCAAAACGACTGACGTAGAAGCTACCGTCAAACAAATTCTTGCTCTGGAACGTGTTGGTGCCGATATTGTACGCGTCTCGGTTCCAACAATGGATGCAGCCGAAGCGTTCAAACTGATCAAAGAGCAGATTAATGTGCCGCTCGTTGCTGATATCCATTTTGACTACCGTATCGCTTTAAAAGTCGCTGAATACGGCGTTGATTGTTTGCGTATTAATCCGGGCAATATCGGCAACGAAAATCGTATCCGCGAGGTAGTGGCTTGTGCTCGCGATAAAAATATTCCCATTCGTATTGGTATTAATGCTGGCTCATTAGAAAAAGATATTCAGGAAAAGTATGGAGAGCCAACAGCAGAAGCACTGGTAGAATCCGCCATTCGTCACGTGGATATTCTTGACCGCCTTAAATTCAATCAATTTAAAGTCAGCGTAAAAGCCTCTGACGTTGCTTTAGCCGTTGCTTCTTATCGTCTATTGGCAAAAGAGATCGACCAGCCATTGCATTTAGGCATTACTGAAGCCGGTGGGCTGCGTAGTGGCGCGGTGAAGTCTGCCATAGGTTTAGGCTTGTTACTCTCTGAAGGTATCGGTGACACAATACGTGTCTCGCTGGCTGCCGATCCAATAGAAGAAATCAAAATCGGCTTTGATATTCTCAAATCGTTACGCATTCGTTCGCGAGGGATCAACTTTATTGCCTGTCCAACTTGTTCAAGGCAAGAATTTGACGTTATCAAGACGGTGAATGCTCTCGAACAACGGTTAGAAGATGTGATCACACCCATGGATATTTCCATTATCGGTTGTGTGGTGAACGGCCCAGGTGAAGCCTTGGTTTCAACGATGGGTATTACCGGTGCCAGTAATAAAAGTGGCTTTTATGAAGATGGTGTACGTCTTAAAGAACGTCTTGATAATAATAATATCATTGACCAACTTGAAGCTAAAATTCGCGCAAAGGCCGCTGTATTAGATAAAAAAAACCGTATTGAAATTGATCAACGCGAAAGCCTGTAAGCTAACATAAAACCCTTTTTCACTTTTCACTGTCACGTTATGTTTTAATCCATCAATAATGAGACAGTTGAGAAGACGCAAAGCATACTTTGTACCTTTGACTGAAATAAGCGCAGAAAAATACCGAGTTGGATTATACCCAATGAATTTCGAGTTACGGGATGAGCGTAGACATACTACGTGATGCGGTGAGCACCCGCAACCAACACGACTTCAAAGGCGAAGGGTATATAGAGATTGATTAGAGAGAAAATGTGACAAAGGCAAAAAAAATCCAAGCTATTCGTGGTATGCACGACAGCTTACCGACAGAAACAGCATTATGGCAACATGTTGAAGATGTAGTTAAACGGGTACTTAGTCGTTATGGTTACAGTGAAATACGTTTACCGATTGTCGAGCAAAGCCAGTTATTCAAACGCGCCATTGGTGAAATGACCGATGTGGTAGAAAAAGAAATGTACAGCTTTGATGATCGTAATGGCGAAAATCTAACGCTACGCCCAGAAGGCACCGCCGGCTGTATACGCGCGGGAATAGAACATGGTTTGCTATACAATCAGCAACAACGTTTATGGTATATCGGTCCGATGTTTCGTCACGAACGACCCCAAAAAGGGCGTTATCGGCAATTTCATCAATTAGGTGCTGAAGTATTTGGTTTGTTTGGGGCAGATATAGATGCGGAATTAATCATGCTAACAGCGCGTTGCTGGCGTGAATTGGGAATTGCAGATCATGTTGAACTTGAACTGAACTCCATTGGTTCTTTGCAAGAAAGAGCCAGATATCGTGATGCTCTAGTGGCATTTTTAGAAATACATAAAAACAAGCTGGATGAAGACTGTCAACGTCGTATGTACGTTAACCCATTAAGGGTGCTCGATTCTAAAAATCCCAATATTCAACAATTACTTCATGATGCTCCGGCGCTTTCTGAATACCTCGATGAAAAATCAAAACAGCATTTTGCGAGTTTGTGCGCATTTTTAGATCAAACCAATATAAAATACAAAGTTAATCCTCGGTTAGTACGTGGATTAGATTATTATAATCACACCGTGTTTGAATGGATAACAAAAAACTTAGGGGCACAAGGCACCATTTGTGCGGGTGGTCGCTACGATGAACTGGTAGAGCAATTAGGTGGACAAGCCACGCCCGGGATAGGTTTTTCGATGGGGCTGGAACGGCTTATTCTTCTGGTGCAAGCAGTTAATCCCAATTTTACTGCGGCAAAAATGATTGATGTGTATCTTATTGCTTCAGGTGAGGGGACACAAAGTGCTGCTATGCAATTGGCCGAGGATTTGCGCAATAAAATACCCAGCTTGAAATTAATGACTCACCATGGCGGCGGTAAAATAGCCAGACAGTTTTCCCGAGCAGAACAATGTGGGGCACGTTTGGCTTTGGTATTGGGTAGTAATGAGTTATCAACTCGAAAAGTGACGCTAAAAAATCTTGCAACAGGTGAACAAGAAACACTACAGCAAGCTGATATCGCTGTACATCTCGCAGCGCTGTTAACTTAGAGCCTGTTCCAAATCTTCTTGAGCGACACTCAATTGATGAAAAAACGAGCTAAAAAGCACAATCTACATAGAGTAAATGAGCATTTTTAGTTCTTTTTTGACGAAGTATCGGCGAGCATAAGCGCTCTCGAGCAGGCTCTTAAAGGAGAAATATACCGTGGAAACCTATACCACTGAAAACGAGCAAGCGGATGCTGTGCGGCGTTTTTTTAGTGAAAATGCCAAGATACTCGTTGTGAGTGTGCTACTCATCATCGCTGTTTTAATTGGTTGGCACTATTGGCAAAATAATCAAAATACAGCAATGAAAAATGCGGCTTCTTCTTATCAGCAAGTAAGTGAAATATTGACTGATAATAAAAAAGCCGCGGTTACAAAGTCTGACGATAATACTAATGATGTTGCTGAACAGTTTGTCCGAGAGAATGATAATAATTACGCTGTTTTTATCGCGTTGGAATTAGCCAATCGTTTTGTTGAGCAGAAGCTTTTTGATAAAGCAGAGCAGCAACTTATGCTAGCTTTGACGAAAACCAAAGATAAAAATCTTTTATCATTAACGAATCTGCGTTTAGCAAGGCTACAGTTACAATTGAAAAACTCAGACCAAGCACTGAAAACGCTTAATAGCGTAGAGGGTGAAGCTTGGGTAGCAATGGCTGAAGATGTGCGCGGTGATATATTTTTAAACAAAGGCGATATACCCGCCGCCCGAGCCGCTTACACTAAAGCTACTGAAGTCAATGCAGCTCAAACATTACAGACATTGTTGCGGTTGAAATTAGATAATTTATAAGACTTCTTGCAAAACCGTCGTATCAGCGAGTACAAAAGATTTCGAATAGGCTCCTAGAGGAATTCCCATGCAATTATGTAAAATACTCTTACCAGGACTGCTATCAATGGTCTTTTTGAGTAGTTGTTCACTGTTTAATCGTGACGAGGATACAGCGGCTGTATCGCCATTGCCGAAAATAACAAATCAATTCACCCTGACAAAAATATGGAGTGTTTCGGTAGGCAGTGGTACCAATAATTATTACTCTCATTTACGCCCTACTTGGCAGGGATCATCCCTGTTTGCTGCTGATCGAAAAGGTTTGGTCAAAGCGATCAACCTAGATACTGGTAAAGAAATATGGCAAAAGAATCTATCTGAAAAAACGACATTTACCATGAAAAACCAATCAGCGATGTTATCTGGTGGGTTAACGGTGAAAGGAAATAATCTCTACATTGGTAGCGAAAAAGCGATAGTTTACGCATTACATACTGATGATGGTAGAGTCTTATGGGAAACCCCTGTGGCAGGAGAGGCGTTATCTCACCCTGTAGTGAGTGATGGTTTGGTACTGATTCACACCAGTAATGGTATGTTACAAGCCCTCGACGAAGAAAATGGTGCAATAAAGTGGATGCTGAATCTGGGCATGCCATTGTTGTCTTTACGTGGGGAATCGGCTCCTAGTACGGCATTCGGTGCCGCGATTATTGGTGGTGATAATGGTCGTATTAGCGCGGTTACAATGAAACAAGGCCAATTAATTTGGCAACAGCCTATTGCTAAAGTAGCTGGAGCGAGTGAAATTGATCGTCTGAACGATGTGGATACTCCCCCAGTGGTAGTTGACAACATAGTTTATGCTGTAGCTTACAACAGCAATTTAACTGCGTTGGATTTACGTTCTGGTCAGATTTTATGGCAACAGGAAATAGGTTCGGTTAATGATTTTATTGTTGATAATAGCTGTATCTACTTGGTTGATCAAAATGATCGCATTATGGCATTGAAAGCAGAAGGGGGACGCAATCTGTGGAATCAGAGCGACTTATTACACCGCAATCTAACAGCTCCCGTAATCTATAGTGACGATTATCTGGTGGTCGGCGATAGTAAAGGATATTTGCATTGGATAAATAAAAGTGACGGTCGTTTTGTAGCACAGCAGCAAGTGGATAGCTCGGGTTTTCTCAGTGCACCCATCATCGCTGACAATAAATTGATTATCCAAGCTAAAAACGGCACAGTTTATGCGTTTGCACGTATCGGTGGTCAAAAAACTGAAATATAACGGCAAAAACTTTTCCTCGTTCATATTTCTCCAAATTCGTTCAAGAGCCTATTCGAAATTTTCTTTAGCGTGGCTCAATTGATGGAAAAAATGAGCTAAAAAGTGCAGTTTACATAACGTAAATGAGCATTTTTAGCTCGTCCTTGGCAAAAGACTTCTTGCAAAACCGTAATATACTCAATGAATTTCGAGTTACGGCAAGGCGGCCAGGGGGTGAGACCGATGAGCGTAGACCTACTACGTGATTCGGCGAGCACCCGTAGCCAACAACGCGGCGGCTTCAAAGGCGAGCGGTATACATAAAATTAAGTCAATAAAGGATATAACAATGATACCTGTTGTCGCGTTAGTTGGACGCCCAAATGTGGGTAAATCCACTTTATTTAACCATCTAACACGCACCCGTAGTGCTTTAGTTTCCGATTTTCCAGGGTTAACACGTGATCGTCAGTATGGCCGTGCTGAGTTTGAAAGCCATGAATTTATTGTTATCGATACTGGTGGGGTTGATGGCACTGAACAAGGGGTTGAAACACTTATGGCGAGCCAAGCTCTCTTGGCGATTGAAGAAGCGGATATCGTATTATTTATTGTCGATGGTCGTGCTGGAATGTTACCAGCAGATCAAGAGATTACTCAACATTTACGTAATAGACAAAAAGCGACTTTTTTACTTGTCAATAAAACAGATGGTATTGATTCTGATAGCGCTCTCGCTGATTTTTATTCATTGGGTTTAGGTGAGGTTTATGCGATTGCTGCTTCTCATGGCCGTGGTGTTGCACAATTACTCGAGCGAGTTATGGCACCATTTATACCCGCCAAAGAGCCTGTGGTATTAACAGATGAACAGTTTAATGCTGCTTATTGGGCTACACAGGAAGAAAAAAATAATGAAACGGTACTTGAAGAGAATAATTTTAATCCACAAGATTTGCCGATTAAACTGGCTATTGTTGGACGTCCTAACGTAGGTAAATCGACACTCACTAATCGTATTTTGGGCGAAGAGCGCGTGATAGTATATGATTTACCCGGTACGACCCGCGACAGTATTTATATCCCAATGACACGGAATGAACGCCAATATATTTTGATTGATACTGCGGGTGTCCGTAAACGTGGAAAAGTAACGGAAACGGTTGAAAAATTTTCAGTGATCAAAACATTGAAAGCGATTGAAGATTCCAATGTGGTATTGCTCGTTATTGATGCTCAGGATGGTATTTCTGATCAAGATCTGTCATTACTTGGTTTTATCTTAAACAGTGGCCGTTCATTAGTTATTGTCATCAATAAATGGGATGGGATGCAGGCAGAAGATCGTCAGCGAGTAAAAAATGATTTGGATTTACGCTTAAATTTTATCGACTTTGCCCGCATACACTTTATTTCTGCGCTACGTGGTAGCGGTGTAGGTAATCTATTCAAATCAGTGTGCGAAGCTTATGATTCGTCTACTAAACGTGTCAGTACTTCGTTACTAACCCGAATTATGCAAATGGCTGAAGAAGAGCATCCGCCAGCTAGGATCCAGGGTCGTAGAGTCAAACTAAAGTACGCTCATGCGGGGGGGTATAATCCTCCTATTATAGTCATACATGGTAATCAGGTGAGTAGTTTGACAGACGCTTATAAACGCTATTTGATGAATTATTTTCGTCGTTCATTAAAAATAATAGGAACACCTATCCGCATTCAATTTAAAGAGGGTGAAAACCCTTTTGCTGGTAAGCGTAACACCTTAACACCCACTCAAATTCGTAAGCGTAGACGACTAATCTCACATCTAAAGAAGAATTAAATTATTTAATATTTCATGGGACGTTTTACTATGGCACTGTTAACAAAGTGTATTCATATAACTTATTGAAATAATTATAATTTAAATACATTTAAAGTAAACGGTTCCTCTTTAAAAAAACAGATGAATCGATTTTTTATGGCAGCGATCGGCGAATTCTCTCAATGATAAAGCCGATCACAAAAAGTATTATTTTTATCTCATCATTATTTTATGCGTCCTAAATATTTTTATAAATTACTTGTTATTCAATAAGTTAACTTTGTTAACAGTGCCATAGCCGAATCAGTTTAATTTGATTCAGCTATAGAGCACAAAATTGACAGCAGGGGTTTTGCTCGCCCCGCTGGCGATCCTTAGGCTGAACTCGTGAGCAGCTCGCTTAAAGTATAGAGAGGATAGAACACTTCACCATAAAATGCCTCCGGCTGATTAGCTCGATGGTTATACTTTTCAATCAGTTGGTTTAAAGGTAGTGTCATCGTGATACTGTCATTGACGACCTTCAAATCAATGTTTTCATGCACAGACTCTGCATTCAATGCGTTAGAAATACAGAGAGCGAATTTTCTTTGCGTGTGGGAAATCCATAGGTTCTGCTCTTCCCTTTGTACCTTATAACTGCCCAAATCCTCATTTTCGATAATTAATTCAACATCTTCTTCAAGTGCCCTATTATGCGCCTGAATGACGAAAGTGATCGCTGACCAATGTTGTAATTGGATGAGGAGTGTGGCTGATTTTCGCCGCGGATACAGTGTTTTTATTCCTTTAATGTCGGTAAGAAAATAAGCAGAGAAAGGCAGGTTTTTTTGCAGTCCAGATAGCGTACTTCCCTTTTCAATATAAATCAGCTCGTCACCAAAGCGTTTAATACAGAGCAGATCTGCCACCTCTTGCGATTCAGCAGGCCAGCCTTGCACCATTTCCCATTTTTTTAACGCCGATATTTTATATACTTTCTTTTCCTCAGCACTGACATAGCTGTGGTATCCGTCTCGGCTCAGCCCTAAATACTGATAGTCGACCTGTTTATCTCTCTTTTTAGGTATCATGAAAAGTGCTGATAACTGTCTGTCATACCATCCATATTGACTAAATTGCAGGAGTTTTTTTTGCTTCAATTCAATATTAGCTGCACCATTTTTACGGATCCTAGTGAAGGCCTCGCTTATCATGTTGTTGATGTCGCCAACATGGAGTCGTGCTTTCGGCAGGAATTGAGCAAGATGTGCCGCTAAAAAAGTCCACATATTTTTTGGTGTAACCGATAGATCGTCTGGCGTTCTTTTAACTATTTTTTCTATTAGCATTTTCCGGATTTGTGTTTTTCTTTCAGTAAAATTGATCGCGAATAAATCTTGCACGCCAAGAGGGATATAGGGAATATGAGTTTGCCAAATCGCGTAGTGATCACCGCTATAAACACGATTTTCATCGCTGAAAATCCGGTAAAACTCTTTTTCCAAGGCACGCGCCAGTTGATAAGACAGCAAATAGGGGGAGAAGTATTCTTCAGTAATGTCCTGTAGAGAAAAATGATAGGGCGATTGGTTGAAATCAGAAAAAAAGATCAACTGATGAATTTTTAGATAGAGTAATTCCTCATTTTTCCAAGCTTTTTGCACACCATATAGCACGATCTCTACAGCTGGTAGTATATTTTCAGGGATCACAGGGTTAAATGTTTGTACTTCATCAAGAGATAGGCTGCTGATATAAAGGAGCGTTTTGTTATGCGGATCCCAAAAGGCGGCTTTTTCCTGTGTGTCATGAGCGAGATAGTGTAATTTTTGTCCGTGGGATGAGTAACAAAAATAAAATCTTTTTAACTTCGTCTCATACCAGGCTTGTAAGGACTTGGTATTGTCGGTGGAAACGCCGCAAGAAAATCCTTCGACACTCAGCACGGGAAGATGAAAGCGTTCGTCTGCTTCATTATCATTGATCGCCAGTAAAGCGGTAAAAGCGGCAGGGAGATCATCTCGATGTTTTGTTAACCATTTGCTGCCTATCGTCGATAAATACGCGCGTCCAGCAACATCGATGGCATAAACATTTTCTTGACTGTCTTCAGTATAAAGCCGTTCTGGCGTATGTCCGACATGTTTGAGTGAACCCAATTTGTTGTAATTGATATAAGGCTCTGTGTCGCGTTTTATGTAGAGCTTTTGCATGCTTTCTTCATTTTCATTGCTTACCGACATCCAAAAGCTAACTCTTTGATAATCAGTCTTTCCGCTCCATATCGGCTTGATTTTCTCCTGCTCTCCCGCTCGCAGCGTTATCGGAGCGAGGATCCCGCATGATTGACTCCACCAGTACTCGTCAGTATTTTCATTGTCAGTAATTTGAATTATTTCATCGGCGTAAATCTCTCCAGCCGGGGATTTTTCGTTCCATAGATCAACGTTTGCGGGATAATCATCCAGTAAATAAATGTCTAGCAATAGGGTGGATAGTAGCCCTCGCAACTGTTTAATGGTGGTTTGTAAAGAGCGTGCACCAACAAATAACTCGTCTTGTACTAACATGCTGAAAATGTCGCTGCTGCATTGAATTTTTCGTAACAAAAGCGGGCTGCTAGCAGTAGGAGTGATATTGATTGCGTAATGCACTGCTACCGATGAAGTCCCTTTTTGGAAATGTTCTACCAGTGTCAACTGCTTCCCCTCTTGCATAATTTTGACTCTCGTTTTTAATCCGTTCGAGGCGCTAAAGAGAGGAAAAAAAGAATAATTGATGAATTCTAATAGGGAAGATCGGCTATGGGTGATCCAGAAAGTAGGCTGAAAAGGGGGCTCTCCATTTTTCAGTTCCCCGTTTGCTTGCGTATCCAAATCAATATGAGCGTAGAAAAAAGCCTTTTCTGCTTCAATGGTTAATAATTGTGTGCAAGCGATAGAGAATTTAAAAATAGCGAATGCTGGTACCCACAATATGGCTTTATTTTTAATCGAATAATGGGCATTCCCCTGATAAGTCTCTTCCTGGTAATTTTTAATTAATAGAGAGGATAGTCTGTCAACACCAGGCAGCGTTTTTATTTGCTGTTGATATAAAAGATCAAGTTCTGTTTTTAGGTTGTTTGCGTGCGATTCACTGGCATCGAAGACTATTGACGCAATATCTGTCAGCGCTAATGATAAAAGACCGTAAATTGCTAATTTAATTTGTCCACTCAAGCCAGAATGCAGTTTCCTTTGTGGTGACAAAGCCATGAGGGAAATAAGCATGCTAAGAAGAGAGGACCACTACATGATAAAACAACGCCATCAACAGGGGGCATTTATTGTTGATATTGCCCATCAGATAGGGTGTTCAGAAAAAACGGTGAGACGGCACATTAGCTATCCTGCGCCGCCAACAGCAAAACGCGGTAAAAAACAGGTTGCTAAACTCGAGCCCTTTAAAGACTACATCGATTCAAGGTTGAGTGAACAGGTTTGGAATGCGGCGGTTATTTTTGAGGAAATCCGTGAAAAAGGCTACCGGGGTGGGAGTGCGATGCTCCGACGTTATATACATCCCAAACGTCCGCTCAGGGCCTCGAAAAACACGGTACGCTTTGAAACCCTCCCCGGTTATCAACTTCAACACGATTGGGGAGAAATCATCGTTGAGGTGGCAGGCTCTGCCTGTACGGTTAATTTTGCCGTTAATACGCTCGGTTTTTCGCGTCGCTTTCATGTCTTTGCTGCCCCTAAGCAAGATGCTGAGCACACGTATGAATCGCTGGTTCGCAGCTTCAATTACTTCGGTGGCAGCGTAAAAAATGTCTTGGTAGATAACCAAAAAGCCGCTGTTATCAAACATGGACAAAATGGCCACATCGAGTTCAATGCGGGCTTCCTGCAACTGGCTAATCACTATGGGTTTAGCCCTCGCGCCTGTAAGCCTTATCGACCGCAAACGAAAGGCAAAACCGAACGGATGGTGGGCTATGTTAAACACAATTTTTTCACTCGCTACCGTCAGTTTGAGAGTTTCGCTCATGTTAATCAACTGCTAGCGATGTGGCTGGCGAAAGTGGCAGACCAGCGTCATCTTCGTCAATTCAAGCAGACACCGGAAAATCGTTTTGCTGAGGAAAAAATAGCCTTGATGCCACTCCCTGCGACTGATTTCGATACCAGCTACTTCGACCTACGACAAGTGGCATGGGACAGCTATATCGATGTCAGAGGTAATCGCTATAGCGTGCCTTCATTCTGGTGTGGTCGTGCGGTTAATATTCGTATCGGTTTAGATAATACGCTACGTATTTACGGCGATGAGCAACTGCTCGCGACGCATCTCTTGCAGGAGGTAACGCAGGGCTGGCAAAAGGTGCCAGAACATCATCAAGCCCTTTGGCAACAGGTCAATCGAGTAGCGTCTCGTTCGCTCAGTGTGTATGAGGAGCTACTCTGATGGAAATGGAAAACTTGTTGATACGGTTAAAAATGGATTACCTGGGCGATGCGTTGGAGAGTTTATGTGAAGAAGCCACCAAGAAAGCACTGAACTACCGTGAATTTCTCCAGCAGGCATTAGCCCAGGAATGGAACGGGCGTCACCAAAAAGGCTTGGAATCGCGGTTAAAACAAGCACGTTTGCCGTGGATAAAAACCTTGGAGCAATTTGACTTTACTTTCCAACCAAGTATAGACAGGAAAATTATCCGCGAGCTGGCGGGGCTGAGGTTTGTCGAACATCATGAAAACGTCATTTTGTTAGGCCCACCTGGGGTAGGGAAAACGCATTTGGCGATAGCGCTGGCTGTCAAGGCAGCTACAGCTGGGCATCGGGTATTGTTTATGCCTCTGGATAGACTCTGCTGTACCTTAATGAAGGCAAAGCAAGAAAACCGTCTGGAACGCCAACTTCAGCAACTGTGCTATGCCAGGGTATTAATACTGGATGAAATCGGGTATTTACCGATGAATCGCGAAGAAGCTAGCCTATTTTTCAGGTTATTGAGCCGTCGTTATGAAAAGGCGAGCATCATTCTCACATCAAATAAAAGTTTTACTGATTGGGGGGACGTATTCGGTGATCACATTTTAGCAACTGCGATTTTAGACAGGCTTTTACATCATTCAACCACATTGAATATTAAAGGAGAAAGCTACCGACTCAAAAATAAACGCAAAGCAGGCATGTTGCCTATAAAAACGACTGATATTATCCAGGCGCCTGGAATAGAAACCCAACAGGAAAATTAGCAAAAACTGGACATTTTAAAGTAGCAAAAAGTGGTCAATCTAAAGTAGCGTTGACAAGGCTACCGTGCAAACGCCCCGCCCTCTCTCGCCACACCCTGTGTGAGCACTAAGACAACCGCTACCGATTGTTTGCCAGCGGCCGGGTTGCCATGCTAGATCGCATTATTGTTAACCGGAGCCAACAAAAATGGCCACATCCCGCTTTTTCCGCGCCGCCGTCGAGGGCGCTACCAGTGACGGTCGCCGCATTTTACGGCAACACATTATCGACATGGCCGAAAGCTACATGAATGATCTCTTTCACTCGATTGTCATATTCTCCTTGCTCAATTGCATGATTCAAATAAACGTTTTTGATTTGATTATAAGCCAGTGACACTCTATCTTCACAGGAAGAAGTTGCCTCCTCTGCGATTAGAAAAACGTGCGCTCGCAACTCCTTGCTCTCTGAAACCAACCGTGTTAAGAAAGTCGTCACGTTTTTTCTGAAATCGGGGTTGCTGAAGTTGATTGTCTGCCCCAATTTATGAATAAAACTCAAAAAATTCGGGAAATACGCTTCATTTCTTATATTTATCCAGGCTGCTACTGTCTCTGAGATTTCCCATTTAGCGAGTACTTCAGGCAAGGTTGGTTCGGTAGGAAATAATGGAAGAACCGCTGGTTCTGATTGCATAGAAAAGAGAATATGAGGTCCATGATAATCGGAAGCATTAAGTATTTGGTTAAGCCTGATAATGGTGTCTTCTGAAATCAGATTACCTGAAAGATCAACCTGGCAATTTTCTGATAGGCTTTCTAATGTTGAGTTTGTTTGTGTTATGAAATTATTAAGCATGTTCAGTTCAGTTAATGACAAAGGAAGTTCAAAAGGAATCGCAGCGAATAGGTTATTTTCTAAACTAACTTTTTGTAATGATAGTTCGGACAAATCAGGGAGCTCAGTCAGCCTGTTGTGTCCAAGAGACAGGGTGGTTAACCATGTATATTCATTTAAAATAGCAGGCACAGTATTTAATTGACGTTTATCGAGAAATAGTTCAGTATTTTTTGTAGCTAAATTTGCCAACAATAGCTCTAATGCCTCACGACGATTTTCATGTGAACCCGTGTCAGGTTCATGAACCCAATCATATAATTTTACTGCTTTTTGATTGAAATCAAGATGAGAGCCTCTTATGTCGTTGATAAAAACATCGAGGAGCGAGTTTATTACTAAGTCGGATTCTCCAAAGAATGCAATATCATGAGCAGATCTAAAAATATCCCATTTATCCTCAACATGAAAATCCTCACGGTCTTTATATTTATCTATATAACTATCAGTATAACCATTAGGGCGTACTACACACATAGCTTCGATTAAACGCTTTAAAGCGTCTTCTTTGTTTGTTTCAACTGCTTTTTTTCTGATTGGTTCGAATATTTTAATAAATTGATCTGAACGAATGAGATGAAAAATACTAAACCCTTTCTCATCACGCTTAAGAATATCATCGAATTCCATCTTATTGATTATATTCTCTATACACTGATTATTCTGTCCAGTCTCGAGTAATTTAATCAGTTCATCACGAAGTTGAAAAAATATTGCGTCATCGTTCTCCATTACTGGAGTGTTCTGGCTAGTCAGTAAATTAGTAACGGTCAGTGAAGATCCGGCACGATTCTCTATTCTTGTGATTGTTTGAAGCCTTGTTGGATTGCTATCTTGTCTTGGTACTGCTGTAAATGAAGGTGTTGAAAAACCTGATATTTGATTATGAACTGGCATTTTACTTTTCTCTTTTGCAATTAAATAAACCATAGCATTTTGTGCCATTAGATTAAAAACATAATGGCATTGATTAACGCGCTGATAATTAAAGGTATGAAATAACAATCAGACGATATAAATAATTAATAAATATTTACTTTAAATATCGGAATCATGACATATTTTGACGAATCCATACCAAGGAACGTTATACCGACTTGTCTTGTCAGGTGCTTGCAAAAAACGCTTGTTTTGCGAACAAAAAAAGACTCTATTAGCAGAGAGGTCTTTACCGTAAATTTTTCTTTGTCACCCACTTTTACGGTGTCAAAAGATGGCCTCTACTGGCCTTTTTTATGAGATTTTATACAGGTGGCGCCACTCGACTTACGGGTTAAAGGGAGTAGAAAATAGCGGTAGTTTGCCGCTATTGTGCTGCTACAGAAAAAGCGTCATCTTCCTCAATCGCTGCAATTCCTCTTTCCTTCGGGCAGAAGAAGTAGAAGACCCATTTTGATTTTCTGTACGAATTGTTGTTTGCTGTGCTGCCGTATCTTTTTCAGGACATCTTACTACGAGTATTTGGGAGAGCTTCAAAGGTTGAGGTACCATACGCGCTGTACAACCATTAGGGAGCCAATCAGAAGAAAGCCCCCAATCAGGAGAGGCTAAAACAGGCACCGGTAATAATATAACCGGTAATATTCTGAAGAAAATTTTTATTGTCTGAATAGTGATTACCACCATAGCCACACCTTCCGCATTTTTGCTTTGAATTCCTCTTCGTGTTTTTGCATAGAAGAAGATGGGTTTTCTCCATGGAAGGAGGTTGCTTGCTGTTCAATAATTTTTTGTTGCTTACACACGGGGATGAGACCCACAAAAGTCATCTCCCACGTAGTGGCGTTACAAATAGGAAGAAGCCCAAGCCGGTGTGAGTAATGCTAATAATATAACGAATAAACTATTCAAGACTGTTTTTATTTTTTTCATCTGCCCCCCTCCTGTTTTCCGGTTAGCCTCATTTAACCGGTACTGGTTTTTGATCTGCTATTAGCATAGTCACCAGAAAAGCAATTTTCCCTTTCAATTTTTATTACCTGTTTATTATTTAATGTTATTGACAGCCTTTTATTTCAAAGGCTGCGCATCGCGCGGTCTTTTCACCTTTTAGCACCTCCCCCTGCCCATCAGTGTTCAACCTTTCTATCCACGAGAGGGTAAACGGGGGATGGCGCTATTTTTTTATACAACCTCATTCCATCCCCTACTAATAGACGAGACAGAGCATGGACAAAGTGACCACAGGCGCGACCTATGCGGCATGCGCCGGGAGTATTTTTAATGGTTTGCTGAGCAGCGACAGCTCGGAACAATGGAATGCCATTGGTGTGCTGGCGGGCGTCTTGCTGGCGGTACTCACCTATCTGACGAATTTGTATTTCAAGATTAAAGAAGACCGGCGTAAGAGCAGGGCAGGAAAATGAGCACGCTAAGCAAACCCCTGCTGGGACTGATTGTGGCAGGAGCAACAACAACCGCCATCCTGACGCAATTTTTGCAAGAAAAAGAAGGCAACCGGCTAACGGCGTATCGCGATGGCGCACATGTTTGGACGATTTGCCGTGGGGCGACGCGGGTGGAGGGGCAGCCGGTGAAGCCCGGCATGACACTCAGTCGCGAGCAATGTGAGCAAGTTGTCAACGCTACTTTAGATTGACCACTTTTTGCTACTTTAAAATGTCCAGTTTTTGCTAATTTTCCTGTTGGGTTTCTATTCCAGGCGCCTGGATAATATCAGTCGTTTTTATAGGCAACATGCCTGCTTTGCGTTTATTTTTGAGTCGATAGCTTTCTCCTTTAATATTCAATGTGGTTGAATGATGTAAAAGCCTGTCTAAAATCGCAGTTGCTAAAATGTGATCACCGAATACGTCCCCCCAATCAGTAAAACTTTTATTTGATGTGAGAATGATGCTCGCCTTTTCATAACGACGGCTCAATAACCTGAAAAATAGGCTAGCTTCTTCGCGATTCATCGGTAAATACCCGATTTCATCCAGTATTAATACCCTGGCATAGCACAGTTGCTGAAGTTGGCGTTCCAGACGGTTTTCTTGCTTTGCCTTCATTAAGGTACAGCAGAGTCTATCCAGAGGCATAAACAATACCCGATGCCCAGCTGTAGCTGCCTTGACAGCCAGCGCTATCGCCAAATGCGTTTTCCCTACCCCAGGTGGGCCTAACAAAATGACGTTTTCATGATGTTCGACAAACCTCAGCCCCGCCAGCTCGCGGATAATTTTCCTGTCTATACTTGGTTGGAAAGTAAAGTCAAATTGCTCCAAGGTTTTTATCCACGGCAAACGTGCTTGTTTTAACCGCGATTCCAAGCCTTTTTGGTGACGCCCGTTCCATTCCTGGGCTAATGCCTGCTGGAGAAATTCACGGTAGTTCAGTGCTTTCTTGGTGGCTTCTTCACATAAACTCTCCAACGCATCGCCCAGGTAATCCATTTTTAACCGTATCAACAAGTTTTCCATTTCCATCAGAGTAGCTCCTCATACACACTGAGCGAACGAGACGCTACTCGATTGACCTGTTGCCAAAGGGCTTGATGATGTTCTGGCACCTTTTGCCAGCCCTGCGTTACCTCCTGCAAGAGATGCGTCGCGAGCAGTTGCTCATCGCCGTAAATACGTAGCGTATTATCTAAACCGATACGAATATTAACCGCACGACCACACCAGAATGAAGGCACGCTATAGCGATTACCTCTGACATCGATATAGCTGTCCCATGCCACTTGTCGTAGGTCGAAGTAGCTGGTATCGAAATCAGTCGCAGGGAGTGGCATCAAAGCTATTTTTTCCTCAGCAAAACGATTTTCCGGTGTCTGCTTGAATTGACGAAGATGACGCTGGTCTGCCACTTTCGCCAGCCACATCGCTAGCAGTTGATTAACATGAGCGAAACTCTCAAACTGACGGTAGCGAGTGAAAAAATTGTGTTTAACATAGCCCACCATCCGTTCGGTTTTGCCTTTCGTTTGCGGTCGATAGGGCTTACAGGCGCGAGGACTAAACCCATAGTGATTAGCCAGTTGCAGGAAGCCTGCATTGAACTCGATGTGGCCATTTTGTCCATGTTTGATAACAGCGGCTTTTTGGTTATCTACCAAGACATTTTTTACGCTGCCACCGAAGTAATTGAAGCTGCGAACCAGCGATTCATACGTGTGCTCAGCATCTTGCTTAGGGGCAGCAAAGACATGAAAGCGACGCGAAAAACCGAGCGTATTAACGGCAAAATTAACCGTACAGGCAGAGCCTGCCACCTCAACGATGATTTCTCCCCAATCGTGTTGAAGTTGATAACCGGGGAGGGTTTCAAAGCGTACCGTGTTTTTCGAGGCCCTGAGTGGACGCTTCGGATGAATATAACGTCGGAGCATCGCACTCCCGCCGCGGTAGCCTTTTTCACGGATTTCCTCAAAAATAACCGCCGCATTCCAAACCTGTTCACTCAACCTTGAATCGATGTAGTCTTTAAAGGGCTCGAGTTTAGCAACCTGTTTTTTACCGCATTTTGCTGTTGGCGGCGCAGGATAGCTAATGTGCCGTCTCACCGTCTTTTCTGAACACCCTATCTGATGGGCAATATCAACAATAAATGCCCCCTGTTGATGGCGTTGTTTTATCATGTAGTGGTCCTCTCTTCTTAGCATGCTTATTTCCCTCATGGCTTTGTCACCACAAAGGAAACTGCATTCTGGCTTGAGTGGACAAATTAAATTAGCAATTTACGGTCTTTTATCATTAGCGCTGACACCGGGGCAGTCGATCAGGTGAAAGCGCAAATCACCCAAGCCTTTCAGAGCCAGCTTGATGAGGCCAGCAGCAAAAATAACACCCTGGAAGCGCAGTTATATCAAGAGATGATAGGCAGCCGTTTCAACAGTTCGACGTTTATCAAGGATAACCTGGCCATTCCGGCGGATTTGGTGCAGGCGCGATTCGGTCAAGCATTCAACATCGAGGCGGGTAAAGTGGTCGCGACGGATGCCGCAGGCAACAAAGTCTTCTCCCGCCGCCGGCCTGGCGAAATGGCGGAGTTTGATGAAGCCTTGGAATACCTTATCGAACAGTATCCGCACAAAGACCACATTCTGAAAGCGTCCGGCCACAGTGGCGGCGGGTCACAACAAACACAACCTCCATTAGGACAAAAAACCCTCAAACGCAGCGCCTTTGATGCCTTGGACAGTGGCAGTAAACAGGCCGCCCTCAAAGACGGTATGTCCATCGTCGATTAATTGTACCTCATTTAACCTTGGAGTCACCGCATGGCAAACACCTTAACGGGGTTGATCCCCACGATTTATACCGCATTAGACAGCGTGTCCCGTGAACAAGTCGGTTTTATTCCCGCTGTCGCCCGCAACAGCAAAGCAGAAGCCGCCGCGCTCGATCAAAATGTCACCGCCCCAGTGGCGCCGATTGCCAAAACGGTAGATATCGTCCCCGGTCCTACCGCGGCCGGCAGTGCGGAACAAACGATCAGCACCGTGGAAGTTAAAATCAGCAAATCCAAAATGGCACCGGTGCAATGGAACGGCGAAGAACAAATGGCCATGGGGTCGGCAGGCAGCTATAACCTGCTGCTGGCTGACCAATTTAAACAAGCTTTTCGTGCCTTGGCCAATGAAGTCGAAGCGCAAATCACCCAAGCCTTTCAGAGCCAGCTTGATGAGGCCAGCAGCAAAAATAACACCCTGGAAGCGCAGTTATATCAAGAGATGATAGGTAGCCGTTTCAACAGTTCGACGTTTATCAAGGATAACCTGGCCATTCCGGCGGATTTGGTGCAGGCGCGATTCGGTCAAGCATTCAACATCGAGGCGGGTAAAGTGGTCGCGACGGATGCCGCAGGCAACAAAGTCTTCTCCCGCCGCCGGCCTGGCGAAATGGCGGAGTTTGATGAAGCCTTGGAATACCTTATCGAACAGTATCCGCACAAAGACCACATTCTGAAAGCGTCCGGCCACAGTGGCGGCGGGTCACAACAAACACAACCTCCATTAGGACAAAAAACCCTCAAACGCAGCGCCTTTGATGCCTTGGACAGTGGCAGTAAACAGGCCGCCCTCAAAGACGGTATGTCCATCGTCGATTAATTGTATCTCATTTAACCTTGGAGTCACCGCATGGCAAACACCTTAACGGGGTTGATCCCCACGATTTATACCGCATTAGACAGCGTGTCCCGTGAGCAGGTCGGTTTTATTCCCGCCGTCGCCCGCAACAGCAAAGCAGAAGCCGCCGCCCTCGATCAAAATGTCACCGCTCCAGTGGCGCCGATTGCCAAAACGATGGATATCGTCCCCGGTCCTACCGCAGCGGGCAGTGCGGAACAAACGATCAGCACCGTGGAAGTTAAAATCAGCAAATCCAAAATGGCACCGGTGCAATGGAACGGCGAAGAACAAATGGCCATGGGGTCGGCAGGCAGCTATAACCTGCTGCTGGCTGACCAATTTAAACAAGCTTTTCGTGCCTTGGCCAATGAAGTCGAGCAGGATATAGGGGCACTGTATTACGGCTCGGCGCGAGCTGTCGGGAAAGCCGGCAGCACGCCCTTTGGCGTCAAAGAAGACCTGGCCGATTTTGCTGATGCGCGTCGGGTGCTGGAAGATAATGGGGCGCCAACGACCGATCTGCAAATGGTGTTGGGCTCCGCGGCGATATCAGCTATTCGCGGCAAACAATCGGTGTTATTTAAAGTCAATGAAGCTGGCAGTGAAAGCTTGCTGCGTGAAGGTACCATTGGGCGGATCGAAGGCTTTAACTTGCATAATTCCGCTGGCATCAAACGGGTAACCGCAGGGACAGGCAGCGGTTTTTTGGTCAACAAGTCAGGTGGGTATCAGGTGGGTGCGCAGCTGATTGCGGTGGATACTGGCAGCGGCACGGTGAATCGCGGAGATATTGTTACCTTTGCCGGTGATACGCATCAGTATGTAGTAGCAACTGCCAGCGCCTCCGTTATCACCCTGTCGGCACCGGGCTTGTTGCAAGACTTTGCCGATAACACTGCTATCACACTGGTGGGTAACTACACAGCGAATATGGCTTTTGATCGTCATGCCTTCTTGCTCGCTTCGCGAACCCCCGCCATGCCCGACGGGGGAGATACCGCCGATGATGTGATGAATGTCACTGATCCGGTCTCTGGTATCACTTTCCAAGTGGCGCTCTACCGCCAGTATCGTCAGATCCGCTATGAAGTGGGGCTGGCCTGGGGGATGGCGGCAGTGAAACCGGAGCACAGCGCCTTGATTTTAGGCTAATAGAAGGAAAGCCCGTGACGAAAAGCAAAAAAGAAACAGCAGTAACCAAACCACCCTCGACACTGATTGTAATGGTACGACCGCCGCGGTTCGATTCTGATGAGCCGATCACTGCTCATGTCCATGCTAATGAAGTGACCCGCTGGCAGGAGGAAGGGTGGCAACACAGTGAGCAGGGAAAATAACATGCTTATCACTGATATCCATTCACCCGAGCGGGAAAGTTATGCCAGTGTCGCCGATTTACGCCAGCTGGCGAGTAAACGGGGTGAGCCACTCCCCACGGAAGATATTGCTTGTGAAGCCTTGTTGATAAAAGCGATGGATTATCTGGCCGGATTGCACTGGCAAGGCAAACGTACCATCGCTTCTCAACCCTTGGCCTGGCCGCGTTCAGGGGTTATTGTCGAGGGCGATTTATTACCCCAAAATAGCCTTCCATCACAACTTATTCAGGCACAATGCCGTCTTGCTTTGGCAGCACAACAGATGGATTTAACGCCTGCTTTTGCCGGGGGCAAGGACGTGGTTCAGGAAAGTATTGCTGGCGCCGTCAGCGTGACCTATGCGGCAGGCTCGCCTGCCTTATCGCCCCATTTCAGTGGGTTAAAGGGATTACTGCGCGGCTTGCTTGTCAGCAGCAGCCAAATACCGCTCGTCAGGAGGTGAAATGGCGATCCATTATGCAGGTTTACGCCGTACTGCTGATCGTTTACTGCGTGAAAATGGCATATCCTATCGGTTAATCCGTCAAAATATCAAGCTGATCAGCGGCATTGAAGTGCAACTGCCCGAGCAGATCGCCACCGTAACCGGCATTATTTCCTGTTATACCCGCGGTGAGGTGGATGGTACGCTGATCCAACAGGGTGACAGTAAAATGATGGCGACAGCAGAGACGGCAATTTGTCAGGGTGATCGCCTTATTATCGATGACAAAGCGCATCGGGTGATACAGGTCAATCCAGTGAAACCCGCGGCGCTGCTGCTGTGCTATCAATTGCAGTTGAGGGGTTAAGATGGATGATAACAAAGGGTTTATGGCCTCCATTACGGCCTTTATCGATCAGGGCAAACAGGCACATCAACAGTTACCTCAGCTGCTGGGGATAAAAATACTCAACCGCTTGGTGATGATGTCGCCGGTAGGGAATGCGGATACCTGGCAAGGGAAAGCGCCGCCGGGCTACACCGGGGGGCGATTTCGTGGCAACTGGCAGGTGACTTTTGATATGCCGGCAGAAGGGGAAACCGGGCGCATTGACCCCAGTGGCCAGCTCACCTTGACTGATGGAAATCAGCAATTAACGCAGTTTACGCGGGGAACGCGCGCTATTTATTTCAGTAATACCGTGCCCTATGCCACTCGGCTGGAATTCGGTCACTCGAAACAAGCACCTAACGGCATGATCCGGATCACCGCCGCTGAATTTCAGCAATTTTTTAACCAAGCGGCGAAAACGGTGAAAAAATGATGACAGGACGTATCACGAGGCTATTAGAGCAGCATCTGGGCACCTTAGCGAGTAAAAAAGGGATCCCGATTGCCAGTCAAAACGTGCATTTTAGCGACACTGGCAGCCTGTACCTGCAATCGCATCTCTTGCCCGCCACTACCGAATGCTTGGATTTGGCGCAAGTATCACGGATTTATCAGGGCATTTATCAAATCACACTCTGTGCCCCGACAGGCAGCGGTCAATCGCCTATCCAAACGCTTGCTGACGATATCATCAGCGTGTTTGATAAGCGATAGCATTATCAGTTGCACTATCGTCAGCGTGCCCACGCTGTTTGCCGGCATCACCCACTGCACCACCTACAGTTTGCCTCTCAGTATGCGCTATCGGGCGCATGTGATCTGATCGGCAACTATCCCATGGTAAATGATGAGCGTGCTTTACATTTGTCTGAAGATACTTCACCTATAATGTATAGACTAAATATAATTATTGACTTCTTCTGTCACTATTATACGCTGTATAAACATCAACGTTCGGAGGTTTTATGACAGTCGCGATCAAAAAATGGGGCAATAGCCAGGGTATCGTCATACCAGCACCTTTTCTGAAAAAAATGGGGGCTTCTGTGGGGCAAGAGCTGGATGTAGAAATTAAAGACGGCGCGTTGGTTCTGACGCCTAAACCTAAACGCTACACATTGGCCGAACTAATTCAAAAATGTGATGCCAACGCCCCACTTGAGACGGAAGAAAGCGTATGGGGCACCAATCACTCCTCTGTAGGGGAAGAATTATGGTGACACGTAGAAAAGGATTTTCGCGCGGTGATATTGTCTTGTTAACACTTAACCCGACTCGAGGAAGGGAACAACAAGGCGAAAGACGACCGGTATTGGTACTCTCGCCTAAAAGCTTCAATGATCTTGGTATGGTTTTGATTGCCCCGATCACACAAGGCGGGGCGTTCTCAAGGTATCAGGGCTTCACTGTCACGCTCTTGGGGACAGGCGCTAAAACGCAAGGCGTGGTGTTGTTAAATCAATGCAGAATGGTTGATATCACTGCCAGATGCGGAGAATTCATTGAAAAAGTCGATCAGATCGTAATTGAAGATGCACTCGCCAAACTACACACCCTTATCGAATAAAAAAGATCGCCTAACGGCTTTATCTTGATCGACTTATCGCTAAACACCCTCTTACTTATCTCAACATTCGGAGACGCCTTATGGGCTTTGCTTTACCTAATGGTGCCCAGGTTTACCTGGCATCAGCGTATGAAACCGCGCTGCCGTTTACCGCTATCAGCAATGCTGCTCCTGCGGTGCTCACGGTGGTGGGCAACAACAACATTAAAAAAGATGACATCGTTCATCTCGCATCGGACTGGACGGGGCTCAATGAACGGGTGGCGCGTGTCTCTGCCGCCACCGTGACCAGTATCACACTGGAAGCGATTGATACCCGCCAGACCGATCAATTTCCAGCCGGGGGTGGCATTGGCCAGCTGCGCAAAATAAAAACCTGGACAGAAATCCCGCAAATCAAAGAGGTGTCCAGTACCGGCGGTGAGCAACAAACTGTCAGCCTGCAATTCTTATCCGATACCGTGCAACGCCATATCAACACCGTGAAAGCCCCGCGCACACTGACCTATACCTTGGGGCACGATGCTTCGTTAGCGGTGTATCCGTTGTTACGTGCTGCCGATCAGCATCAAGAGACAGTGGCAATGGCCATGTCGGTGCCACTGGCCAAGGAAAAGCGTTACTGGTCAGCAACGCTGGCTTTTAACGAGGTACCGACGACGGAAGCCAATGCGGTGGAAACCGTCTCATTGGTGCTGAATATGCAGAGCCCCGCCATGACCTTTTATAAAGAAATCACCTAAGGAACCCCCTATGTCGATTGAATTTACCTTACAGCCCCAGCCTCGCTTTAAGGCCGATGTCGCTATTCCGCGTGCCGGATTGGACGCGGGCATCCTCACCTTTACCTTCAAGCACCTCCCCCTTAATGAGGTAGCGGCGATGGAAAAACGCAAAAACCAAACCGGACTCGATTTTGTCGAGAGCATTACCGACGCCTGGGCGCTCCCCGATGACTTCACCCGCGACAATTTGACCCGCTTGGCGAATAATTACCCGCAAGCGCTGGAAGCCATCATCACCACCTTTTACCGCGAGCTCCTGGGACAGCGCGAAAAAAACTGAGGGCGGTGGCAACCGCGCTCTACACCCCTGCGCCCAGTGCAGAAGCATTAGCCTGTGCGGGCTTGCGTCCAGAGGACTTTTCCCCCACCTCCCTCGAGGTTTGGCCAGATATTTGGCCTGCGTTCAGGGTAATGCAAGCGATGTCAACCCAATGGCGCACCGGGATGATGGGTCTCACCGGGCTGGATTACGGCTGCTTGCCGCAGGTGATGGCGCTGTTAGGGGTAGAAAACATTGCCACCGTTTTTGACGATATTAGACACATGGAGCGCATTGCCTTGTCACTGATGCATCAGCGGAGTTCAACATGACGAATATTGCGACTATTTCACTCCGTGTTGATACCTCTGGCCTAGAAAAAGGTATCCACGCCCTGGAAAACGTGGGCAAAACCGCTGCGTGTACCGCCAGCAAGGCAGAAGCGGTCAATGCAGCGTTTAAACCGACTGCCACTACGTTGAATCATGTCAGCCAGCAAACGCATCAAGCGACACGGTGCTTACAACAACAGCGTGATGAACTGCATCATTTACTGAGTAAAATCCATCCTGTCACCGCGGCTTTTAGCAAACTTGATGCGATGGAAGCGCAGCTTAGGCGGTATAAAAACTCGCCTCTGATTGACCGCGATACCTTTGACCACGCCGCACAGGCAATTCATCAAGCACGGGAGACACTGGCGAAAGCGGCACAAGCAAGAACCGCGGAAGGGCAAGCGGCGAGGGCACAAGCCCAGGCAGACAAACGCGCCACTCAAGCGAAAATAGCCTTTATTGCCACATTGCGTGAACAAAGTGAATGTCAGGGCAAAACCACCGCGGATAGGTTGGCGTATAAAGCCGCTCAGCTCGGGGTGACACAGCAGGCCGCACCCTTTATCGCCACGCTGAAAGCACAAGAAATAGCGTGGAAAAAAGGCACGCTCTCCGCGGGGCAATACCGTCAGGCGCTGCGTCAATTGCCGATGCAATTTACTGATATTGCCACCTCGATGGTAGGGGGGATGCCACTGTATATGATTGCTATTCAGCAAGGCGGGCAGATTAGAGACAGTTTTGGTGGCATCGGCAATGCATTAAAGGCGATGGGGCGTTTGCTCACCCCCACCAAACTGCTGCTCGGCGGGGTCGCGACCGCGCTGGCAGGGATAGGCATGGCCTATTACCGGGGAGCGCAAGAAAGTCGTACTTTTCACAAACAGCTTATCTTAACCGGCCAATATGCTGGCAAAACCGCAGCTCAATTACAAATTTTAGCGAAAAGGTTATCAGGTGATGGGTTAACGCAATCCGCCTTATCCGCTGTCATGGCACAGGTGGTCGGCAGCGGTGCTTTTGACCGTACACAAATTGCACAAATCAGTGTTGCTGCGGCAAAAATGGCGGCCGCTACCGGGCAATCCATTGATGAAACGGTGCAACATTTCAAACGTTTACAGCAGGAGCCCCTGACTGCCGCGACGGCTTTAGACAAGCAATTACATTTTTTGACCGCCTCCGAGTATCAACAGATAGCCGCGCTGGAACAGTCGGGCAATACGCTGGGGGCAGCACGCTTGGCAATGGAGGCCTATGCCCAGGCTCTAAAAACCCGCGCTGATGATATTGTCACCAATCTGGGGACAATGGAAAAAGCGTGGCACGGTTTAAAGAGCATGGCAAAAAATGCGTGGGATACCATGCTGGATATAGGCAGAGACAAGGGACTCGGCGATAAAATTGCATTAATTGATGCGCAGTTAACTGACCTTAAAAAAGGGTACTTTAATCGCACGATAATTCAGGGGCTAGAACGGCAAAAAGCACTGCTAACAGAAAAGCAATTTCAACAAGACCTCGCTGTCGCTCGCCAAACAGCCCATAATCAGGCGGAAGAAAGCGAAAAAAGGGCATTGCGACGACGCGATTCCTGGCGTGAACAGTATGCGAGCAACGCCCAGCGGCGTAGCCGAGAACTGAAAAAATTTGATGAAATTGCCGCGCGATTCAGTCTCCAGGAGCAGCGGCGCATTCGAGCAGAAATCGCCGCCCGATACGCGGATAAAGCGCTGCCAAAAAATAAAAAACCCGTTGTGAACCGTGATAATGCCGCCACCCGCGCCTTACTGCAAAGCCGTCAACGGCTGGCAATGTTACGTCAACAGGCTACCCTCACCATGGCCATGAGCGAGCAAGAAAAACAGCAGGTGAGATTCACGCAACAGATAGCGGATTTAAAAAACAAATCGCAATTAACCGCTAATCAAAAATCTTTGCTGATACATGCTAAAGAAATCAGTGCCAGCCTGCAACTGGAAGCCCAGCTATCCCGTGAAAATAGCCAACGGCAAAAAGGGCTCACTGCCCTCAAACAGATGGAAGACTACGGCCAGTCGCTTGCTCGTCGTCAGGCTCAGCAGCAAGCCAAATTTGGCCTAACACCGCAACAGGCGCAGCGGGTTAACCAAACCTTTCAGCTGGATAACCACTACCTGAAACAAAAAGAAGGGGTGACTGATACTGAGCAATGGGAAAAAATCACCGCGTCTTATCAGCGCGCGAAACACGCCTTACAGGCCGGATGGGCGCAAGAAGACCAGCAACAAGGCCATTGGCTTGCCGGCATGCAGCAAGGTATCATCGAGTACGGTGAAACTGCCCATCATGTCTTCGCCGCGACGCAAAAACTGGCCAGTCACACTATGGGTAACTTGTCATCGATGATGACGGAATTAACCACCACCGGTAAAGTGAATCTGAAAAGCTTTGCCACTGCCTTTTTAACAAGTATCGTCGATATTATTAATCGCCTACTGATTGCTCAAGCGATACAAGCCGCCATGGGCTGGATAGGGGGGTCTTTTAGCGCGATTCCGGCGAAGGCCGCCAGCAGCGGGGCAATGGGCATCAACACCGGCTGGCAAGGTTACCTGCCCAGTCATGCGAGTGGGGGCTACACCGGTGAAGGAGATAAATACCACCCCGCCGGTATCGTTCACAAAGGGGAATTTGTCATGACCAAAGCCGCCACCGAGCGCATCGGGGTTGATAATCTTTATGCCTTGATGCGCGGGTATGCACAAGGGGGCTTGGTTAATCATCAGCGAACAACATCGGCAAAGGCTCCCCTGTTGGGGATGCAAGGAAAAGGTACCAGGTTAGAAATCAATATTGGCGATATCAACATTCTGAATCAAGGCGCAGGACAACCACAGGGCACCGTCAGCACCCAGGAGAGTGCAGCACTACGAAAACAAATCAAGATGGCCATCACCACCACCCTCAGTGAACAACTCAGTAAGCCCGGCACACCCTTATGGCTGGCAGTGCAGGGGTGATCAAAAACAGAGGCAATGAAAAAATACGAACAGTTTTGTTCACCTCATCATGTTAATCAGAGGATAAAAAATGTCAGCACTAGAAATGCCTAATAAAACGGTGCATTTTAATGGATTGATAATTATTTTTTATATTATAATTAAAAAAATAATTATTAACAAATAGGATATTCTCATGCCAATCGGTAGTAACAGTGTGAACACAGTAAACAATGTAGACCCGGTAAGATATGAAAATTCATATGGAAACACTGACTTCTCTCATAAAGTGGTATCTGTGACGAATACTTCCCAAGCTATCCCGTATACACCTGATCCTCGCACGAGATTAAACGATCTACTGGAACTCGTTAAATCAGGTGCAGATCCAAATCAACCTCACAAGGGAGTCCTAGCTCTAATCTTTGCTATTGAGAGCAACGCTCCAGAAGCAACAGTACGGGCATTCCTTAAAATGCGTGCAGATCCAAAGATATCTCATAATGGAGAAATAGCTTTGTTCTCTGCTCTCGAGCATAAAGTTTCACTAGAAATAATACGACTACTTATTATAAGTGGTGCAGATATAAATCAAACTTATAATGGAGAAACAGTTTTGTTTTTTGCTCTCCAGTGCCAAGCTTCACCGGAAATAATACGACTACTCATTATAAATGGTGCAGATATAAATCAAACTTGTAATGGAGAAATAGCTTTGTTCTTTGCTCTCCAGTGCGAAGTTTCAGAAGCAGTAATACGGGTACTCCTTGAAATGGGCGCAGATCCAGATCTATCCATTGGTACACAGAGGATTTTGTCCCTAGCTATCAGCACCGGAACTTCAAGAGAAGTAATATGGGAACTAGTTAAAATGGGTGCAAATCCGTATCCAAAGAATCCATTTTTTGGAGAGACTTTTTTACAGTTTGCTTGTGACGAGTATATCTCAAATTTTAAGGATAGAAGCCCTATTGTTTTAGAAAAAATACAAACTCTGCTTGTCAAAGTGGTTGCCAACGGTGCAGATCTAAAAACATTTTTACACGATTTTTCTGAAAAATATCTCAGTGAGCCTGCTTTTTTCAAGGATTATCTACAAATACAAAATCATTATAGAGAAAAGATATTAAATACTCTGGATTTTCTGCTTAGAAATGGTAAGAGATTATCAAAAAGTGCTAAAAAATCTCTACAAGTTCTAATTAAAGAAGAAATAATATTAAATAACCCGGCTCCTCTACTTAGCAATGATGAGCCATTAACTGATATACGGAATAACGATCAAAAATTAATTCAGAAAATTCCTGATACTACAGCATTCTTATTAAATTTCATGGCTGAAAAAAATATTCTTAAAAAAGAAGGAATATTAAAGATTCTAGGTCTTCTGCTTAGCAATGGTGTTCCATTACCTGATATATGGAATCAAGATCCAAACTTAATTCAGAAAATTCTTGGTACTACGGTATCCTTATTTGATTTCATGACTGAACGAAATCTAAATAAACTGGCTACTCTTCTAAATAATAAAAGAATAAAAGAAGTGGTGTTGCAAGCAACTAAGGATAGTAATCCTCAGGTCAGTAATTTACTACAAGTTCAGTTTGAAAAAGCAGCACAGAGAGGGGTTCTATTATCCTACGGAAAAATAGGGATGAATGAAATGATAACTAAAATGGTAACAGAGGTGAATAATGATGAAAAAAGTGAAACAAAATTGTCTTTTCCGCCACATGAGTTGCTGCAAACAATGATAAATCTTTTATCTGATGAAGAATTAGAGGCTTTTAGAAAAAAACTAATGCAGCATTTTCAAGAATTAATATTATAGGTTCCGTAAACTACCAGAAGAAAAGCGACGAGATGGAATTAGTGCCAATATTGTAGAAGTTTGAATTTAATCTTATATTTTGATCGTTGCCTTTAAGAGGTTAATGATCCCCAGCAGGTCATAGGGATAAGTCATGATGCCATTAACCGTTATTTGATTTTTTAAAAATGAACTCCACTTTTTCTTTGGTGTACTCTCATGAAGCCGATCCGATAATTATCAAACCGACTCTTTTTTATCCGGTACACATCATGACAATCAACACCTTCACTTGGCGTACGCAAGGTACCCCGGAGGGGAACTTTTTACATCGCATCAGGGTGGCGCAATTTGGCGACGGCTATCAACAGGTGGCTGGCGATGGCATCAACCCGGAACGCCAATCCTGGCCGCTGACCTTTCAAGGCACAGAACCCGATATGCTGCCGTTACTGACTTTTATTCGCCAGCATACGATAAAAGCGTGCTTATGGACTCCGCCCTATGGCGTTTTGGGTCTTTACCGTGTGATAGCGGATTCTATCAAGATGATCCCCTTAGGCGGCAACACCCTGTCTATCAGCTTTACCTTTGAACAAGCCTTTCAGCCTTAATCACGAGTAAAAACATGTCCATTAACACCGACCTGCAACGCCTGTCGCCGGGCAATCGTATTCGTTTGTTCGAAGTCGACGGCACCGCCTTTCATGCCGAGATATTACGCTTTCATGCGGATACCTTAGCCTACACGCCAGAAGAATTAGCCGCTGCCGGGGGCGATGAAACGCAATTACCCGCAAAATCCATTTGGTGGCAAGGTAAGGACTATGCCCCTTGGCCAGTACAGATAGAAGGGCTGGAAACCGCTAGCGACGGGCAACAAGCTCAGCCTAAATTAACCGTCGCCAATTTAAACGGGGTCATCACTGCACTTTGTCTGAAATTTGATGACCTGCTCCAAGCTAAAGTCATTATTCACGATACCTTCAAACACTATCTTGATGCGCGTAATTTCCCGCACGGCAATATTGAGGCCGATCCACAACAAGAAAAAGTCCAGGTTTATCACATCGACAGCAAATCGATGGAAACTAACGAAGTGGTTGAATTCACCCTCTCCAGTCCGGCGGATTTGCAAGGGGTGTTACTTCCGACACGGCAGATTCATTCGCTGTGCAGCTGGGCAATGCGCGGAGGTTACCGCAGCGGTAATGGCTGTGATTATGCGGGTAGCCTGTATTTTGATGAGCAGGGTAATCCCACCGAGGATGTAACAAAAGATAAATGCCGTGGCCTACTAAAAGATTGTAAGAACCGCTTTGGTCAACATCAGCCGCTGCCGTTTGGCGGTTTCCCTGGCTCCGCACTGGTTAAGAGGTGATGATGCGTAAAAAAACGCGACAAGCGATGCTGGCGCATGCGGCTGCCGCTTATCCCTTTGAGTGTTGTGGTGTCATCGCCCAGCAATCACGGCAAGAACGTTACTTCCCCTGCCATAATCTGGCCGCTAATCCTCTCGAGCAGTTTCATCTCGATCCGCAAGGTTACATGGAGGCTGAAAACTGGGGCACCGTCACGGCAATCGTGCACAGTCATCCCGATGCCACTACTCAGCCCTCGGCATTAGATCGCGCGCAATGTGATCACAGCGAACTGCCCTGGCATATTATCAGCTGGCCAGAAGGCGATCTACGCACCCTTCAGCCACGCGGCGAGCTGCCGCTGATCGGACGTGAATTTGTGCTGGGGCATACCGACTGTTGGGGACTGATACTGTCTTATTTTCGCCAGACGCATGGCATTGAACTCAATGATTATCGGGTAGATTACCCTTGGTGGGAATCGGGTCAGGAAAACAGGTATCTGGATAATTGGTATCAATGCGGTTTTCGTGAAGTAAGTGGAGAAACTCAGCCCAGTGATATAGCGATGATGCAAGTTTCAGCACCGGTGGCCAATCATGCCGGGATTTTGCTGGCAGAGGGCATGTTACTGCATCATTTGTACGGCAAATCCAGCCAGAGGGTGCCCTATGGCGGGTATTGGCAAGAGCGTACCGTGAAGGTGGTAAGGTATAAAGTATTGATATAACCTGACTTTGTATCTTCTAAATCATTTTGCTATTAGTTCAATGTATTTTGATTGAACTGCAAAATTTTAAAGTTATGTAATATTTGTCATATTTTATTACATGACTCTATTGTACATAATATGATCAATAAGGGCATTATTGTGGTTTGTATAACATAAAATTAAAAGAGATTAGAAATATGAAAATAAGTTCTTTGTCAATAACAAAGCTTCGAGCCTCTTCACAAGTAAAGCCAGTAGACACAGACATAAAATCATTAGTAGAAGCTAATAATTCTGGATTTCGAATTAGCACAATGCCAGTATTTCCAGTATCTCCAGCAGATCTTTTAAATCCTTTAATAGATTCTTCAATTAAATGGCAGTCTCTGTCGTTTGGACAACCTTCCGTCTCGGGTCATGGTTCTGCTACCAGCCAAGATAAACTTATAGCTTTCAGAAAAAGGCCTGCAGATGATAGCACTCTTCATAATAAACCAGCAAAGTACTTAAAAATTTCCGGCTTGGATAGAGAGAATCATTGTTCCCAATCAAATAGTTCGGACTCATCAATTGGGTTTTCTACTCCTAATAGTAAGGAAAGCATAGGGAACACGGACACCGACGAGCCTAAAAAAGCAATAGAAGACAAAGTAGATAAGTTTTTTCAAACGTACATAAAAGATACTGTGAAGCCAGGAAAATACGATGAAGTAACGAAAAAACTCGTTGAACTCTGTAGATCAGTAAATGAAGACAAGGATAGATTCAGGTGTACATCTCAGAATAATTATGACCGTAATCCCGCAACAGGTGCTATCGGAATTAAATATTCTAAAAAGACAAAAAAGCTATTCCGCGAAGTTATGAATATATGTCAAAACGTTTCTACTTCTGATTTTTATCCCTTTTTAGCTATATGTAGTAATACTTTAGATAACTGGCTGAAGTGATGCTCAGTGAAGAGAGCCGTAGCATCATACAGACATCCTTAAGACACTCACTTACTGCATATTATCATCACTAATTTCACAAAAGAAATAGACTCAAAATCCAAGATTAATACCATTTCAACTTTATAATAAAAAGGCTGCCCCTACAGCCTTTTTTCCTATTGGGAGCCAATACCATGGCAGCATTCCATTCCCCCCTTCGCACCATCCGCCTGTATGGTAAACTCGGACGCTTGTTTGGCCGTGTACATCAACTCGCGGTAGAGACACCAAAAGAAGCGATCAAAGCGCTATCAGTTATCCTCCCTGGATTTGAGCAATTTATGTTGCAAAGCCAATCAAAAGGACTGACCTTTGCGGTATTTAACGGCGCGAATAACATTGGCAAAGATGAACTTGCCAGCGCCTACGGCACTCAAGACATTCGCATTGCTCCGGTGATTATTGGCAGTAAATGGGGAGGGGTGTTTCAAACCATTATCGGTGCGGTGTTAGTGGCAGCGTCCTTTATCCCTGGTGCACAGTTCTTAGCGCCTGTCGGGATATCGATGATGGTCGGTGGCGTGGTGCAGATGCTCTCCCCCCAACCCAGCGGGTTATCACGCCGCGAAGACCCGGATAACAAGCCCAGCTATGCCTTCGGCAGCCCGGTGAATTCTACCGCACAAGGCAATCCGGTGCCTATTGGCTACGGCCAACGACGCATCGGCGGTGCGGTGATTTCGGCGGGGGTGTATGCCGAAGACCAGATGTAGAAATAGACAATAGAGCAATCAACCAAGGTCGCCAAGGCGATCTTTTTTTATGGGTAAATTATGGCCATCATAGGAAACAAAGGCGGCAGCCATCGACCGCCTACGCCGACAGAATCACCGGATAGCCTGCATTCTACCGCCAAAGCCAAAATATTATTAGCACTGGGGGAAGATGCCGGCATGGTGGTCGGTGTGGAAACCCAGGGCAGCAGCGTAAAATCACAAATAGGCTTTAATGCCGATAACTTTATGCTGTTAAGCGGCCAGCAGGGCAAAAAATTCTCCCCCTTTGCGATTAAAAATAATCAAGTCTTTATCCGTGAAGGCTTTATTCAAGACGGCAGCATTACCAATGCCAAAATTGGCAACACCCTCCAATCGACCAATTATGTCGCCAACACTTCAGGCTGGCGATGGAGTAAAAACGGCGGCATTGAAATGAACGGCACCGGCAAAGGAAAAGCCAGAATGACCATTAAAAATAACCGCATTGATGTGTACGATGAAAGAGGCGTGTTACGGGTGCGCTTTGGTAAATTGTGATCAAAAAGGAGCGAAAACATGCATTACGGCATACAAATTAAATTAGACGATGGCACCGATTTAGTTACGGCTATTACGCCGACCTTCATTTTGGATTACCTCTCTTCGGTTAAGGGTCGCACAAAAAGCTACCCGGTTCCTGAGGGGTTGACCTTGAAAGTGATGGACACCACCATGAAAGACACCGGCACTCGGCCTCAGGCGCTGTACGCTGAAAACATCATCATCTCAGGCAATACCGTCACCTTTCCTGATTCTGACCTCTATCCCTTGGGCAGTGATATTGTGGTTTATATGGAGTAAGCATGGCATTCGGATTTGCAATAAGAAACCCTGCCGGCAGACTGTGGATGTCGCCGGAGGTCACGCCGATGAATCTTATCGAACGATTAACGATAACGGCCACCCATGGCGCCCGTTTTACCACCTCGATACCCCAGCATATTCCTATCATTATTTTTGTTCAGTACCAACAAAAAATCGCAACTGCCCACTACGGTAGAACAAATCCGGCTGAAGACAGCGTATTTATAGATTCTAACTACATGAGTACACTGCCTATGTCTAAAGAAAAACTGAAGGAAAAATTATTTGGCGGCTTCACCTGTCATACCTTTATTCACGCCCCCGTTGCCGGCTATCATGCCTATCAACTCACCGGCGGGTTTAATCAATCCTCCGCGATGCGGGTGTATGTTTTTGCCGCGATGGCGAAAAAAACGTCGCGCTACGGATTAGCGATTTACAATGCGGCCGGCACCTTAGTGTATTCAGCCCAAATGAGGCCGTTACAGCTGGAGTATAACGCTACCGGCCACGGCCTTTCATTTTACAGCAACATGCAAGAATCAGTAGCGGTGGTGCCGATGACCTATTCTTTATTGCCTTATTTAAAGCACCCTAACAGTGATTTTTTAATCTGCTACGGGGTAGCTGCCTGTGGCAATGAAATATACAGTGCGATAGAACAACGACGTGACTATCACGGACCTAAAGGGGTTGTGCTAGCTTCATCCGGCTTCTTTTATATCAGAACTGCCATATACGATAAGTAGTTATGCCAGGGAAAATGATTTATCCGGCAGATTACCATGCTACCAAAAGCCGCTGTATGACCCTGCACTGACCAAAGCACTGAAAAATTCGGATGGCGTTAGCCTGTTATCTTGCTGACAGGAAACGGCGCCTAAAGGGAAAAGGGTAAAACCAGACATTGCCTGAGCCATCTTGTCTGCTGTATCGCCCTGTGTTGGCTGAGGTGAAAACAGAATTTTTTCCAGACCTCTCGGTGTCATGATAAAGGTCGTGGTTTTTGCAGCTACGGCAACATCAACCTTGACACCAGAAGAGAAAATTTTTAAGCATTCTTCTGCCTGCGCATGATATATCTCCAGTTTATCGCCCTCAGAAAACAAAACCCGGGTACGTAACATGCCGGTATCACTGCCTTTGATCTCTTTTTTAAAAAACACCCGGCCTTTTTTATTGATCACGTTAATGCTTGCGTAAACGGAGTCCTGAGCATGCTCATCCGCCAGGGGCTTACTGATATCAATCTCCAGCTGCCTGGCAACGGCATCCACAGAAAGAGAAGCAAATGCATAATTATTCCTGTCCAGCAGGGTCATTTGATGAGCCGGTATCAGCCTTTTCAGCCCGGTTTTTGTCATGATGAAACGGTTTGTTTTGGCATTGGGCACCGATGCACCCTGGATATCTGAGGCGAACAGTAAACTGGTTTCTGCCTCAGCATGATAAATTTCCAGTTGATAGCCCTCAGTAAATGGGATCTCTTCACGTGGAGACACCCTACCTGTGCTTTTTATTTTTTTTTCAAAAATAACCTTGCCTGCATGATTTCTGATTCTAATCTCAGCATAGGTTTTATCTCTGAAATAATCATCTGCCTCTGTTGCTTCATCGAACACATCAACACATAGCATGCTGTGTACTTTATCAATAGAAACGAGAGCAATATCGGTATCCCCCGCACGTAAAAGTGACTTTTTCCAATAGGCTCCTGGCGTTACCTCTTCCTTTATCCTTGCCCACATCTTTGCCCTGGCCTGTTCCCCAGCCTTTATTCGTTCCTCTGATTGCGGATTGCTGTCGCGACCATGCAGCGTCCATAAAGCCAAAAAATCAGCAACCTGTAATCCCGTCGAACCCGGGTTATACGACATTATCGTGCGAGGATCCTTCAGGTCATCGCTGTGATCCAGTCTAAGCGCATGCCCGATTTCATGAACAAGAAAAAATTTAAAATACTTTGGAGCTAGGCGAGCCTTCCGCCTGGTATTCATCCAGATTTCGTTGCTTTTAGAAGGGACAGTAGTGGAATCAACAAAACCGAGAAGGCTACTCGTTGCAGCATCGAAATTAACAAAACCGAGAAGGGTACCCGTTGAAAGATGGAAATTACCAAAGACCAGATCAGCGAGTTCATCATCCTCAACCTGGCGGAACTCCAGACCGGTTTTCTCTGCAATTTCATTAAGAACAGACTGGGTTATCTCTCGTTGTAGTGCGGTAAAGGTGGTCAAACCCGATACCGACGGCTTTTTGTTTTGCCGTATGACAACATCATGATAACGGGGGGTAAGATAGTGAAAGGTCAGTTCCTTTTCTTTATCCGCCAGTTTATCTGGCTGTAATCCAGGGATGACTTGTGCTTCTATCAGGTACTGTATGAGTTGTGTTGCTAGCTCTTCATCAACAACAGACTGCGGTATCACCTGTTTTTGCTCTGTGGACGTTGTTAAATCTACATCGGATATCCTGTTATCCGGTTCTTCCACGGTATTGATTAAATTGGTTCTATCCATGATGATGACACTCCTTTTATGACACAGCTCCCGCTATGTAACCTATTTTTATTACGTGACGGCACATATTTCACAGACCTTGCCAAAGTTACAGAAGATTTACCGATAGTAGGTACCCTGTAATTTAACTGATATGTATTAATAAATATTATTTTATATCAATATATTATTGGCGCCTCTTTCCCTTCCTATTGTCAAAATGTCGCTAATGTCATTCCGTACCGTAGCCATAAAATGAAAAAAGTAGATCATCTTTCCGTAAGGGCAGCAAATAACCCAACAGAGGCCAGGTGCTGCTCTTCGCTTAAAGAATAATTTTGTTATTGAACGGCAAGACGCTGCAATCTGGAAAGATATTTATCTGTTTTATCAACCTCTGCCATCATTTTTTTGAGCATGGACATTGTCTTTTGCGGCTCTTCAGAAACTATGGTCACTTTATAATCGGGTTTAGCTTCCATGACATCCAAAATTTGTGTAATTAAGAAACGGCATCGAGGGTCGTAGGAGTCCCCGCATTTTGTCATATCGACAAAAATTTCAGGGCAATTTGTGATGTTTTGAAGAGTATTTTTTCGAAAATCTTGAAATGCTTGCCATGCTGAATCTTGGTGTGCTTTCTCTGCTAAATCTTGGAATGCTCGGAGTGTTTGCCCTACTTTGGCTGATACCATGTCATATTTTCTAATATACTCGGAATGTTTTTCAAGATAATCAGTTATTGAAAGCTGATAAGCTTCTGAAGAAACGGTGACAGTACCCGGTGTGGTGATCACTCCGCGTTTAATGCCATTAGCACGAAAATCTTCGCCTGGGATCAACTCTACGGAAGTAAAACGGCCGGCATAGCGGCTTTTCATGCGTGGTGATAACAATTCATTGCCAGATATTGTATCGCCCACCAAATCTTGCTGAGACTGACGATTAGACACCAAAATCACCTTGACCGGCTGGCCGTTTTTATTCAACAGGGTTTCAGTGTTCAGTAAATCAAAGAGCACTTTCTGATAGCGATAATTCCCTTTGGGATCGTTACAGTCATCAATCACCAGGTATTCAGTATCTGATGCAGCCAACTTATGCTGCAAGTTAACATCATCAATCAGCGTATGTGATTCTATCCAGAGTGTTTTTAAAGCCTGAGTGGAAAAATAGTCTTTCAGCACCGTGGTTTTACCCATACCAGGTGCGCCATAAAATGCCACACCATTGTGACCTGGATTAGCCTGTAATGTTTGCAGCCACTGATGTATTTGTTTCTGATTCTCTGTTGGCGCGAAATTGTTTATTCGTTCTGGTACAGGATAATGCTTAAGTAGTGTCGTCACGTAATAAAAAATATATTATCATGTAACAAATAACGACAACTGTTGAGATGATTCAATAATGAAAGATGATTCGGGAATGAATTTAGCCCATCGCCGCCACGATATATCCGATCATGTTTGGAGCCTATTGGAAGCTCATCTCCCGGGGAGAAAAGGCACTTGGGGTGGCATAGCCAGAGATAACAGGCAGTTTATTAATGCTGTTTTCTGGATATTGAGAACCGGCGCTCCCTGGCGTGATTTACCGCCTGATTATGGCGGTGTCAACGCTACTTTAGATTGACCACTTTTTGCTACTTTAAAATGTCCAGTTTTTGCTAATTTTCCTGTTGGGTTTCTATTCCAGGCGCCTGGATAATATCAGTCGTTTTTATAGGCAACATGCCTGCTTTGCGTTTATTTTTGAGTCGATAGCTTTCTCCTTTAATATTCAATGTGGTTGAATGATGTAAAAGCCTGTCTAAAATCGCAGTTGCTAAAATGTGATCACCGAATACGTCCCCCCAATCAGTAAAACTTTTATTTGATGTGAGAATGATGCTCGCCTTTTCATAACGACGGCTCAATAACCTGAAAAATAGGCTAGCTTCTTCGCGATTCATCGGTAAATACCCGATTTCATCCAGTATTAATACCCTGGCATAGCACAGTTGCTGAAGTTGGCGTTCCAGACGGTTTTCTTGCTTTGCCTTCATTAAGGTACAGCAGAGTCTATCCAGAGGCATAAACAATACCCGATGCCCAGCTGTAGCTGCCTTGACAGCCAGCGCTATCGCCAAATGCGTTTTCCCTACCCCAGGTGGGCCTAACAAAATGACGTTTTCATGATGTTCGACAAACCTCAGCCCCGCCAGCTCGCGGATAATTTTCCTGTCTATACTTGGTTGGAAAGTAAAGTCAAATTGCTCCAAGGTTTTTATCCACGGCAAACGTGCTTGTTTTAACCGCGATTCCAAGCCTTTTTGGTGACGCCCGTTCCATTCCTGGGCTAATGCCTGCTGGAGAAATTCACGGTAGTTCAGTGCTTTCTTGGTGGCTTCTTCACATAAACTCTCCAACGCATCGCCCAGGTAATCCATTTTTAACCGTATCAACAAGTTTTCCATTTCCATCAGAGTAGCTCCTCATACACACTGAGCGAACGAGACGCTACTCGATTGACCTGTTGCCAAAGGGCTTGATGATGTTCTGGCACCTTTTGCCAGCCCTGCGTTACCTCCTGCAAGAGATGCGTCGCGAGCAGTTGCTCATCGCCGTAAATACGTAGCGTATTATCTAAACCGATACGAATATTAACCGCACGACCACACCAGAATGAAGGCACGCTATAGCGATTACCTCTGACATCGATATAGCTGTCCCATGCCACTTGTCGTAGGTCGAAGTAGCTGGTATCGAAATCAGTCGCAGGGAGTGGCATCAAGGCTATTTTTTCCTCAGCAAAACGATTTTCCGGTGTCTGCTTGAATTGACGAAGATGACGCTGGTCTGCCACTTTCGCCAGCCACATCGCTAGCAGTTGATTAACATGAGCGAAACTCTCAAACTGACGGTAGCGAGTGAAAAAATTGTGTTTAACATAGCCCACCATCCGTTCGGTTTTGCCTTTCGTTTGCGGTCGATAAGGCTTACAGGCGCGAGGGCTAAACCCATAGTGATTAGCCAGTTGCAGGAAGCCCGCATTGAACTCGATGTGGCCATTTTGTCCATGTTTGATAACAGCGGCTTTTTGGTTATCTACCAAGACATTTTTTACGCTGCCACCGAAGTAATTGAAGCTGCGAACCAGCGATTCATACGTGTGCTCAGCATCTTGCTTAGGGGCAGCAAAGACATGAAAGCGACGCGAAAAACCGAGCGTATTAACGGCAAAATTAACCGTACAGGCAGAGCCTGCCACCTCAACGATGATTTCTCCCCAATCGTGTTGAAGTTGATAACCGGGGAGGGTTTCAAAGCGTACCGTGTTTTTCGAGGCCCTGAGCGGACGTTTGGGATGTATATAACGTCGGAGCATCGCACTCCCACCCCGGTAGCCTTTTTCACGGATTTCCTCAAAAATAACCGCCGCATTCCAAACCTGTTCACTCAACCTTGAATCGATGTAGTCTTTAAAGGGCTCGAGTTTAGCAACCTGTTTTTTACCGCGTTTTGCTGTTGGCGGCGCAGGATAGCTAATGTGCCGTCTCACCGTTTTTTCTGAACACCCTATCTGATGGGCAATATCAACAATAAATGCCCCCTGTTGATGGCGTTGTTTTATCATGTAGTGGTCCTCTCTTCTTAGCATGCTTATTTCCCTCATGGCTTTGTCACCACAAAGGAAACTGCATTCTGGCTTGAGTGGACAAATTAAATTAGCAATTTACGGTCTTTTATCATTAGCGCTGACACGTTACAAAGGCTTAGCTAAAAATACGGCGCTACTGTTTTCTCCGACGTGATTTTCTCTGCCAAAACCCCATAACCGAGACACACCAATGACTGCAAGACCCTGTTTCCCTCCGGTACAATCTTGGTGCATGATATTTTTTCTGATACGCGGTTTTCCAACGCGAACGCCGATACACCGCTAAGAAGCAGGAGCAGTAACGACAATAAAAGGCGGGAAAGGCAGGTTTTCATCTGCGCAGTATAGACAGATAACCCTCTTTTTTCATTAGTGGTCAAAGTTTTTGGCGATTACGGCAACCCGTGACGGCGACGCGGTTTACCGGGGCGCGGGCGCGGGTTCTGCGGGCGCGGGCGGCAGAGAGCCCGCAAGCGCCGTTCACGGCGCTCATGACTCGGATGCCACAGAGAACCACGATGGGGAGCCACCATGGCAGTATTTAGAGTCAGTAAGGGGTGAGGACGATTAAAAAGAGGTTTGATGCACTGAGGGAGAGCCCCCGGCAGGGCTGAAGAAGAACGGATTGGCTGACAGCGGAGGCGAAGCCTGCGCGCCACACTGTACCCCACTGCCGAAGTGGGTGCGCAAGACATAATGCAGATTATGCGCACCGGTGCTGCTCACTAGTGGGTCAGGGCAGCATGCCCCCCAACGGCGACGGTGCGCATAATCTCCTGCATTATGTTAAATGGCGGCAGGCCAGCCACTCATCACCTTCAACAACACCTGACCCGGCTGGCCTGCCGCCTTTTGCCTTTCCTCGCTCCCCAGCAAGGTTGAAGGTTATCGCGCTAACTTTTCCCGATTCTCCGCAACGATGGATTGGCATTCTGATTCGGCACTATCCGCGTTTCTGGCCAGTTTCGCAGGATGAGTAGCACGGTAAACCACTTTCAACGCCCCTATACTGACCCGTGTATAGATTTGTGTCGTCTCCAGTTTTTCATGCCCCAACATCACCTGTATCCAGCGTGTATCTGCGCCGTTCTCCAGCATCAATGTCGCCATCGTGTGCCGGAACAGATGACAGCTACCACGCTTCCCGATGTTTGCCTCCCTGACCAGCGCTCCCACACGCTTTGTCAGCCAATCAGGACTGATCGGACGACCATCGGCCAGCAGAAACAGCACCGCGCTTTCTCCTCCACACAGCAAATCAGGCCGCCCCTGATGTTGGTACTTCTCCAACCACATCAGCGCTCGCTCACCTATCGGAACCACCCGGTCTTTGCGCCCTTTTCCCTCACGCACCATCACCGTACCCTGTTCGCTGTCAATTGACGATAAGGTCAACCCCGCCAGCTCAGCACGCCGTAGCCCCGTACTGTACAGCACTTCCAGTATGGCACGGTCTCGCATCCCCTCAGCATTGTCGATAGCGGGCAGACTCAGAATAGACTCCACTTCTTTTACTGTCAGAATGTCCTTTGGCAATCGCTTGCCTTCTTTTGTCATTATCAAGTCTGACGCCGGATTAGACAGCAGTTTATTACTGCGCGCCAGCCATCTGAACCACGCAATAACCGGCGCTAATTGCGTACGCTGCGTATAAGCACTCAACGGGTAGCCGTTGCGCTTACGATGTTGATACAGATGGTGTTACCAACAATGCAAAACTGAGCCACTCCAACAATTGAAATCTGAGCCACTTGTTTTCACCATCGCGCCTTTTCGGAGGCACTTTGATTTCAAAAGAAGAACTCATGAAAATTCAGATTTTGCATAAACAAGGGCTGTCGCAAAGAGCTATCGCCAAAGAATTGGGCATCTCGCGTAATACCGTCAAGCGGTACTTACACAGCAAGATGAATGAGCCGGTTTATAAATCGCGCGCTCAGTCGTCTTCATTGCTTGCTCCATTTAAGTTGTTTCTGCACTCACGTATTGCACAAGCGAAACCGGCGCCTCTCTCCGGTGTCGTGTTATTCAGAGAACTCAAAGAGTTAGGCTATACAGGTAGCCTGTCGTTGTTACGTCAGTATTTGTATCTGTACCGTGGCAAACCTACGCCAGAGCCCATCGTGCGTTTTGAAACCGAAGCCGGCAAGCAAATGCAAGTCGACTGGGGTCAAATGCGGGGGGGTAAATCTCCCCTTCATGTCTTTATCGCTGTCTTGGGGTATAGCCGGGCGATGATGGTGATATTCACTGATAACATGCGATACGACACACTTGAGCACTGTCATCGACTCACCTTGGATTACTTCCAGAGCGTGCCACGCGAAGTCTGGTACGACAATATGAAAACGGTGGTGGTGGAGCGTGATGCTTATGGTGAAGGCAAACATAAGCTTAATCAGGCGTTTTACCCGTTTGCCAAAAGTATGGGGTTTATCCCGAAGCTTTGCCATACCTATCGACCACAAACCAAAGGCAAGGTTGAACGAATGGTACGCTATGTCAGGGATAATTTCTTTCGTCCGCTCAATACCAAGTTATTGGCGTTGGGCCTGACGCTCGATACTGACACTGCCAATGAGCACGTCACGCTATGGCTGGAAACGGTGGCACACCAACGGATCCATGACACCACTAAAGAAAAACCTGCACTGCGGCTTATCGATGAACGTAAAGCACTACAGGCATTACCTCCCGAAATAGTACCGATAAGCTCTTCTCTGGCCAGCGAGCGCTCATTACCTTCGGTCAATGAGTTGAGTCAGCAACCACTGCATCATGCTCTTAGCGTGTATGACCAACTGATGGAGGCGATATGAACCTGCAATTATCCCGTATTGGCGAACTTACCTCAGCGCTGCAACTGCCGGGGATTGATGCAAATGCCTGCGATTTAGCCCAGCAGGCGGCGCAACAAGAGTGGGATTATCTGACCTTCCTGGAGCAGATTCTGCAGTGTGAGAAACGTTCACGTCATCAGCGGAAGCAGCATATATTCACCCGAATGGCTGGATTCCCTGGCCTAAAAACGCTGGAAAAATTTGATTTTACCTTCGCTGTCAGCGCTAATGATAAAAGACCGTAAATTGCTAATTTAATTTGTCCACTCAAGCCAGAATGCAGTTTCCTTTGTGGTGACAAAGCCATGAGGGAAATAAGCATGCTAAGAAGAGAGGACCACTACATGATAAAACAACGCCATCAACAGGGGGCATTTATTGTTGATATTGCCCATCAGATAGGGTGTTCAGAAAAGACGGTGAGACGGCACATTAGCTATCCTGCGCCGCCAACAGCAAAATGCGGTAAAAAACAGGTTGCTAAACTCGAGCCCTTTAAAGACTACATCGATTCAAGGTTGAGTGAACAGGTTTGGAATGCGGCGGTTATTTTTGAGGAAATCCGTGAAAAAGGCTACCGCGGCGGGAGTGCGATGCTCCGACGTTATATTCATCCGAAGCGTCCACTCAGGGCCTCGAAAAACACGGTACGCTTTGAAACCCTCCCCGGTTATCAACTTCAACACGATTGGGGAGAAATCATCGTTGAGGTGGCAGGCTCTGCCTGTACGGTTAATTTTGCCGTTAATACGCTCGGTTTTTCGCGTCGCTTTCATGTCTTTGCTGCCCCTAAGCAAGATGCTGAGCACACGTATGAATCGCTGGTTCGCAGCTTCAATTACTTCGGTGGCAGCGTAAAAAATGTCTTGGTAGATAACCAAAAAGCCGCTGTTATCAAACATGGACAAAATGGCCACATCGAGTTCAATGCGGGCTTCCTGCAACTGGCTAATCACTATGGGTTTAGCCCTCGCGCCTGTAAGCCTTATCGACCGCAAACGAAAGGCAAAACCGAACGGATGGTGGGCTATGTTAAACACAATTTTTTCACTCGCTACCGTCAGTTTGAGAGTTTCGCTCATGTTAATCAACTGCTAGCGATGTGGCTGGCGAAAGTGGCAGACCAGCGTCATCTTCGTCAATTCAAGCAGACACCGGAAAATCGTTTTGCTGAGGAAAAAATAGCCTTGATGCCACTCCCTGCGACTGATTTCGATACCAGCTACTTCGACCTACGACAAGTGGCATGGGACAGCTATATCGATGTCAGAGGTAATCGCTATAGCGTGCCTTCATTCTGGTGTGGTCGTGCGGTTAATATTCGTATCGGTTTAGATAATACGCTACGTATTTACGGCGATGAGCAACTGCTCGCGACGCATCTCTTGCAGGAGGTAACGCAGGGCTGGCAAAAGGTGCCAGAACATCATCAAGCCCTTTGGCAACAGGTCAATCGAGTAGCGTCTCGTTCGCTCAGTGTGTATGAGGAGCTACTCTGATGGAAATGGAAAACTTGTTGATACGGTTAAAAATGGATTACCTGGGCGATGCGTTGGAGAGTTTATGTGAAGAAGCCACCAAGAAAGCACTGAACTACCGTGAATTTCTCCAGCAGGCATTAGCCCAGGAATGGAACGGGCGTCACCAAAAAGGCTTGGAATCGCGGTTAAAACAAGCACGTTTGCCGTGGATAAAAACCTTGGAGCAATTTGACTTTACTTTCCAACCAAGTATAGACAGGAAAATTATCCGCGAGCTGGCGGGGCTGAGGTTTGTCGAACATCATGAAAACGTCATTTTGTTAGGCCCACCTGGGGTAGGGAAAACGCATTTGGCGATAGCGCTGGCTGTCAAGGCAGCTACAGCTGGGCATCGGGTATTGTTTATGCCTCTGGATAGACTCTGCTGTACCTTAATGAAGGCAAAGCAAGAAAACCGTCTGGAACGCCAACTTCAGCAACTGTGCTATGCCAGGGTATTAATACTGGATGAAATCGGGTATTTACCGATGAATCGCGAAGAAGCTAGCCTATTTTTCAGGTTATTGAGCCGTCGTTATGAAAAGGCGAGCATCATTCTCACATCAAATAAAAGTTTTACTGATTGGGGGGACGTATTCGGTGATCACATTTTAGCAACTGCGATTTTAGACAGGCTTTTACATCATTCAACCACATTGAATATTAAAGGAGAAAGCTACCGACTCAAAAATAAACGCAAAGCAGGCATGTTGCCTATAAAAACGACTGATATTATCCAGGCGCCTGGAATAGAAACCCAACAGGAAAATTAGCAAAAACTGGACATTTTAAAGTAGCAAAAAGTGGTCAATCTAAAGTAGCGTTGACATCGCCGCGGGGGTGCCCAAAAAACAGGTCATCGAGTTAGCGTCGTTGTCATTTATTGAGCGCCAGGAGAATGTGGTGATGCTGGGGCCGTCAGGGGTGGGCAAGACCCATATCGCAATAGCCCTAGGTTACAAGGCCGTGCAGGCAGGAATCAAAACCCGTTTTATCAGTGCATCTGACTTAATTCTGCAACTAGCCACAGCGCAGCGACAAGACAACTATAAACAGGTCATGCAGCGCGCCGTACAGGCACCCAGGTTGCTAATTATTGATGAAATCGGCTATCTGCCCTTTACCGTACATGAGGCAAAATTGCTGTTTGAGGTCATAGCCAAACGCTATGAAAAAGCCTCTGTGATCTTAACGAGCAACTTGCCTTTTGGTCAGTGGGGACAAGTCTTTGCAAACGATACAGCACTCACCTCGGCCATGTTAGACCGGGTACTACACCACTCACATATCTTGCAAATCAAAGGAGAAAGCTATCGTATTAAAGAAAAGAAACAAGCCGGACTAATGGATAAACCCAAACAGTAGTGGATCACTTTTAGATTGTTGCTGTGGATCAGTTTTAGGCTGTTGTTGACATTAGGCAAAATTTTCAACCCAAGGTGATTTTCGTTTATAGACGCTACTCACCATAGAGAGCAATTTATGCATAACGGCAACAATAGCCACTTTACCGCATTTTCCCTTGGCGCGAAGCCGATGGTAAAAATCAGCCAGGGGTTTATTCCAGCGGACAGCGGCAACGGCTGCCATGTACAGTGCTTTCCTTAAGGTTTTGCGCCCCCCCTGAATAAACCGTTTGCCCCTAAATTTTCCGCTGTCTCGATTAAACGGGGCAACACCCACTAAAGCGGCTAATGACTTGTTTTCGATTGAGCCAATTTCAGGTAATAAAGTTAATATCATCAGGGCGGTTTGCTGTCCAATAGCGGGGATTGAGGTGAGTAGATTCACCTTTTCTTGCATCTCAGATTCAGCTGTTAATTGGTTAATCTCTTGCTGAACCGCTTCAATTTGTTGATTTAAAAAATCGATATGTGATGAAATAAATTCTTTAATGTTAGCGTTATAGTCTTTATCAAGACGAGAGGTTTCACGCATTTTGTCATCCAGTAATTGATGACGTCGTTTCAGTAAATCGCTTACTTTTTCAGCAATTTCAGATAATTGATTCTGTTTAGGAGGCAATTTCAATATACAAGTTCGGGATAAGCCGACTATTTTATAATGTAACGATATTTGAACAATACAGGGCTAATTTTGGTTTGGATGGAGTGAGGCAGTAAGCGAGGATACCGCCAAGTAAATTAACGATAAAATTCTGTGGTGAACGATGACGAGTATGCTCTATTTGGCACATATTTTTGAGTTGTTCAAAAACGGTTTCAACCAATGAACGTTTACGCAAAATGGCATTATCAAACTCAGTGTGCTCGAGAGGCTTCATGTTGCGACGAACACGAGTGATAAAGGCGCTCCCCTTTTCTTTGAGCTGTTGTAATAGTGTTTTAGAAATATAGCCTTTGTCTGCGTAAAGTTGGCCAAAAAGCGCTTTGGCCAGGTGAGGAACAGGTTTTCTATCATCACCATTACCCGAGGTTAGAAAAATACTGAGTAGTTCGCCTCGATGATTGATAATCGCATGTAATTTAAAACCAAAAAACCAGCCGGTTGAGCTTTTCCCCCGTTCTGCCAAGCCTTGAAAAACACGAGCGAGAATAAGAGGGAAGGGTTGGAAATTCAGCCCTGAGATGCTGACACACATGATAAAGATAGAATGATTTGAACTGGCGATAACGAATTTGATGGAACAATACCACTAGCGTCATCAGCTCTGCCAAAGAAAGAGAACTGGCACGGATACGCTGCTTGGCTCCCTCCGTTAAGAGCTTTGCATTTAATATTGGCTCAAATTTTTTGCAAAAATCATCCATTAAGCAATAAAGTTCGGTAATATCGGTCATGAGTGTCTCGCTATTTCGTGATTAATAATGTTCGCAAACACCATTATCTTGAAGTACGAGGCACTTATCTATTCTTAATCAAAAAGTTAGAGAAAATAAACGTCAATTCCTTATCCCGAACTTGTATATTGAAATTGCCTGTTAATTCTGATCACCTTAATAGGTGGATAGAGGGGTCGTTCTTCCGAATAAGGTGATGAAGCACCGTACCTGAGTCATGACCCTCTATCCTATTTTGATATAGGCCGGTTCCGAACAGATGTCATGAGGGTTTAAGACGCCTCGAATTACAAGTAGGGAAAAAGTCTATTATTTTTTCAATTCGATTATACAAAAGGAAAGGCCAACATGGGAGAGTATATTGGTATTGATGTTGGAAAAGCCACGCTTGATGTGTGTTTTTCAGATAAAGTCACTACCAAAGGTGAATCTACTCACCTCAATCCCCGCTATTGGACAGCAAACCGCCCTGATGATATTAACTTTATTACCTGAAATTGGCTCAATCGAAAACAAGTCATTAGCCGCTTTAGTGGGTGTTGCCCCGTTTAATCGAGACAGCGGAAAATTTAGGGGCAAACGGTTTATTCAGGGGGGGCGCAAAACCTTAAGGAAAGCACTGTACATGGCAGCCGTTGCCGCTGTCCGCTGGAATAAACCCCTGGCTGATTTTTACCATCGGCTTCGCGCCAAGGGAAAATGCGGTAAAGTGGCTATTGTTGCCGTTATGCATAAATTGCTCTCTATGGTGAGTAGCGTCTATAAACGAAAATCACCTTGGGTTGAAAATTTTGCCTAATTCACTTGATTTCTAATACAGATGCTCAGGTTAGAATAGAATCTTTCTGACTTTGAAGAGAGCGAAAAGCACATTCCATTCTGAGACGCCGAATAAATGCGCCAGGTGTTTTAGCCGTTGCTTCTATAAAAAGCCGCTTTAAAGAAGATACAGATATATCAACGGATTTTGCCAAGTCTTTTAGCGTGATAGGTTGATCAATATGGTCATAAACAAACCGGACTGCGTTGATAAAATTTGAACTATTTAAGTCATTCATTAGAAAAAACCCCTTTGCCAAGCTAGCTATCATACACATTAAATAGTTTATTATTTATGCAGAAAAGGTCATAAACTATTAATTTACAGGGTGTTCTTGATCGGTGCGGTTTGGGGTTATAGGGGCACAGTAAGGATTCGTTTAAAAATGGGCAATAGGTGTAATAACGCGGTTCACAGTCCAATGGAGCCCTATTACCTCGGGTGAAAGACGAATAGTAATTTTTGTTTTGGTGGGGGCTTTTTGACGACCTCGAATGCGCAGCGTTTTCAAAAGAGAAGTCGGCAATACTTCTTTGGCGGGCTGCATGACAGCGAAATCTTTTTCGGTCAGTTCACGCACCTCACCTTGTTCATCAATCAAGGATGGGTGACTTTTCATATTTAACTCCTTCTCTTTTTTGTCGTAGTTAGAAAAGACGTTAATGCGGCTGGAGCTAATAGGCTACCTTGAAACGCTTTGCTAAATTTTCGAGGCGTTTATCTAAGGTCAATAAGCTTGTTCCGGGTGTCATTAGCGTAGAAGCGAGTAGCACCATATCAACTAACCCACAGCCAAGCCCATACAGCTCTTCACGCTGGATGAAATCCATTACCTCGTCCAAGGTTGCTTGATTAACGTGTTGCAAAAGGCCAATTTTGTTAAGCGTTTGGGTTCGTGGTGCCGGCGGTGTTCCACAGGCTAGTTCAAGCATAACCATGGGGTGAGTTAGTGCCAAATCTGCCTCAAGCAATTTAACTAGCGTTTCGTTGCGGTTTTTAAAGTGATCGACCCATACCGAAGTATCAATGAGCACACTCATTGTGCCACGGGCTTTTCGCGACGCCGAGGAACAGCTTTTATTTCAGGTGTAGTGCCGCCCAAAGCAGCGAGGCGTTTAGCGGCTTGCACCCGCACAAATGTTTTAATGGCCTCTCGGAATAAATCAGATTTATCCATGCCGGGGTTGGCCATATCCAGTGCTTTTTCGTAGAGGGTATCATCAATAGTGACCGTAGTTCGCATAAAAAACCTCCGCTTTAAACATGATGCAAAAATACATCTTTTTAGACATCTTTGCAAGTTAATCATTGTTTATCATACAGATGTTTTTTTAGCCTTTTACATGTCAGCCACAAAAAGAGCCATCTATGTTTGACCAGAAAAAACCAATACATCTCGTCACCTACAACAAAGTCTTTGTTGTGGGGCTGGAATGGCGCGCGATTAAAGGCGGCCTGCACTATATGGAAACCCTGAAAAACCGCTAAAAGTAGTCTATTCTGTTAGCAATAATTTTTTTAGGTGAATAGTGAAATGAAAACGAAATCGACGAGACGAGCCGGCTTTTAAGCGCAAATGAATAGGATAGTTCCCTGGGAAAAGATTCTGGCCAAACTCAGTCGTCATTATCCGAAGGCAAGCTCTAAAGGCGGCAGACCGGCGAAACCGTTAGAAGTGATGCTGCGGATTTATTTTTTACAGAATGGGTTTAATTATGCTGATTTATCGATGGAAGAAGCGTTATACGACATCCCCTTATTACGTCAATTTGCGGGGGTATGTGTCGATGCCATTCCCTCCGATCCCACTATCCTGCATTTTCGTCATTGGCTGGAAAAACATCATTTAAGCGAAGCGCTGTTTGAAGAAGTTAATACGCATTTAGCTTCGCTTCAGCTATTTATCAAACGGGGTAGCATTGTCGATGCTACGATTATTGATGCACCCAGTTCAACTCAAAACCGGCAAAATACTCGTGAGCCAGACATGAAAGCCACCCGTAAAGGCAATCAGTGCTACTTTGGCATGAAAGCGCATATTGGCGTGGATGCACAGACGGGGCTGGTGCATTCCCTGGTGGGAACCTCGGCGAATGTAGCCGATGTGACGCAAGTTCATCACCTTCTTCACGGCCAAGAAGAGGTTGTTCATGGTGATGCCGGTTAGCGTGGTCACCTGGCACATCCTCCGACGGAGGGTATTGGCCTTGCCCGGGCAGGAGCAGCAGGTATGGGAAAAACATCGGCATCAGCAAAGTCTCAACGCGAAAATCCGGGCTAAAGTAGAACACCCCTTCCGTGTATTAAAATGCCAGTTCAACTTTAGAAAAGTGCGTTACAAAGGCTTAGCTCAAAATATTGCATTCATTTCGGTTTTTCAGGGTTTCCATATGGAAGCCCTGAAAAACCGCTAAAAGTAGTCTATTCTGTCATTAATAATTTTTTTAGGTTAATAGTGAAATGAAAACGAAATCGACGAGACGAGGCGACTTTTTAGCGCAGATGAATAGGATAGTTCCCTGGGAAAAAATTCTGTCTAAACTCAGTATCAATTATCCTAAGCCAACAGCCAAAGGGGGAAGACCGGCAAAACCTTTAGAGGTGATGCTGCGGATTTATTTTTTACAAAATGGGTTTAATTACGCTGATTTATCGATGGAAGAAGCGTTATATGACATCCCCTTACTACGTCAATTTACCGGTGTCTCCGTCGATGCGATTCCCTCCGATCCCACCATTCTGCATTTTCGACACTGGCTGGAAAAACATCATTTAAGCGAATCATTGTTTGAAGAGGTCAATGCGCATTTAGCTTCGTGTGGGCTGTTTATCAAACGGGGTAGTATTGTTGATGCTACGATCATTCATGCACCCAGTTCAACTAAAAACCGGCAAAATGGCCGCGATCCTGAAATGAAAGCCACCCGTAAAGGCAATCAGTGTTACTTTGGTATGAAAGCGCATATTGGTGTGGATGCACAGACGGGTCTGGTGCATTCCCTGGTAGGAACCTCGGCGAATGTAGCCGAGGTAACGCAAGTTCATCACCTTCTTCACGGCCAAGAAGAGGTTGTCCATGGTGATGCCGGTTATAAAGGCGTGATGCGACGCAGTGAACATCAACATCGTGCGGTCATCTGGCACATCCCCCGACGGAGGGTATTGGCCTTGCCCGGGCAGGAGCAGCAGGTATGGGAGAAACATCGGCATCGGCAAAGTCTTATTGCGAAAATCCGGGCTAAGGTTGAACATCCCTTTCGGGTGTTAAAATGTCAGTTCAACTTTAGAAAAGTGCGCTACAAGGGCTTGGCAAAAAATACCGCGCAGTTATTCAGCTTATTTGCTTTGACCAATCTCTTTCTCGCTAGAAAAATCCTGCTCTGTAACCCCTGATTTTCCATTGATACTGAAAAAAAGTGTATCCGCCGTCTCTATACCGTAAAAAAAGAGTGCATTCCTTTCCTTTTTTATTACATGACTTTAAGAATTAACGCTATTAGCTCAAAATATAGCATTCATTATCGGTTTTTCAGGGCTTCCTTATGGCATAAGCGGTATAAATTGATTTAAAATAAAGGTGCAGAAAACAAGGTATGGATATCACATTGGCGCTTTCTGCGAAGGGCTTTTGCTTGAGCCCATTTATGCTCAATGGGGTTCATATCAGGAGAATAAGTAGGAAGATATTCGAGAATAAAGCCGGCTTTCTGTATAGCAGCCTGGGTGTCTTGACGTTTATGGAAGCTGACATTATCCATTACGATGACAGCCCCTTGGGGAGATTTTGGTAGTAAGTCTTGCATGACCCAGGCATGAAAAATATCGCTGTTGATATGGCAATCGAAGGTACAAACGGGGGTTAATTTTCCGTTAAGCTGGGCACCAATAACGTTAGTACGTGCTTTGGCATGCCAATCGTGTTGGCCGTAACAGCGCTTACCTTTCATTGAATCACCATAAAGACGTGGCATATCATGGGCAAAACCGCTTTCATCCACGTAAACTATCGGGGTATCACAGGCTTCATAGGCCTGGAGCTTGTTTTGGAAATCTTTTCGCGCTTGGACGTCGATTTTGGGATGATAAAATGTTTTTTTTATAGCTAAACCCGGCACGTTTTAACGCATCGCAGATACCTCGAGCACTAACCCCCATACGTTGAGCGCGTTCGTATTGAGACGCGTCAGGATAGGTTTCTACGTCAAGGATTAACGCCGCTTGGTTTATTTTGGTAGCGGGTTTATCTCGAGTCAGGCAAGGTTCTATGCGTTTAGCCCAGCGCATCAGGCTCGCTGTCCCCACACAAAAACGTGTCGCTGTTTGGGCATAAGTGAGCTTTTCTTGCGTTTTAATAGCCAAGACATGTTGGCGAAATTTTAATGGATAGGTCATCTCAGTATTATACATCAATTTATACCACCTATGCCATAAACTCTCTGACGCTTGTTTGCACGTATACGCTTTTTCCAGGACTAACTTTGCTGCGTCTTGTTTAAACTCCAGCGTAAATGTCGATGGCTTCTTTTTACTTTTCATTTTATACACCTCTGATTTGCAGTTTATTACAGCTCTTCAAAAGTGTCCGGAAACATTAGACCATTACATAACCTCGTTCGGTGATTTCGCTATCGATTTGCTCATGTTTTATTCCAGTAAGAGAGAAAAATGCGATCAGGTTCGCAAATGACACTGTAATGCTAGGGTAAGACGGCATTGGCCTGGTGAGACCGAGTAAAATAAGCGATCATAATCCAATGGCACGTCGATGTTCTTTGAGCACGTCGACGCCCTCCACGATTTCAATCATATTGAGGGTGTCAATTTCGATGATTACCTTGTGATTAAGGGTTAATTTGTAATAAGTATTTTTGGATGCAATTTTGGTTTGGGAGTTGTCGCCCTGTTTGTAATCGCCACTGTCAATTTCCTGATGACGCCCGCGTGTCACCACTTCAATCTGAGTGATGTCCCCGGTATCATCGCGTTGCAGAGAGCCTGAGAAGCGCAGTTGCACGCCGTCAATTTTGGCACAGCCCCATTGTCGATACACTTGGGCTTCGACACCGCCCAGCGTCCATTCCATGTCTATCGCGCCTTCTTCCAGACCGAGATCAATTTTGGCGCTGCCGTTCATGCCGCCCCCGCGATAGGCTTCCAGTTGGCGTACCAGTTTGGGTAAGGTAATGGATTCGACGACACCTTGGTAATTATCGCCGTCGTTAAACAGGTTAAAATATTTAAGTTTGCGTGGTAATGCCATGCTCTTTTCTCCTTACGCGCCCTGTTGTGCCAAGTTGATAAGATAACGATCAGTAATACGTTGCCGCAATGTTAGATTTTCTAACGGCGGCACCGGCGTGTAATCGTAATCAATCACCAGTCTGCCTGCTTTGAGGGCATCTTTGTCATTGATGCTGTCATCAAACCAGCAGTGGCCGTCGATAAGATACCCCGCCGATTTTAGCGCCCGAAAGGTGGCGCTGATGCCTTCGACCACATCCTTGATTAAGGAGGGGTGGATCGGTTTGCCCATCGCCCACAGATGAGCGTTCGCTAAGGTATCGGCCAGCACTTGCGCGGTGCGGGTGTAGTTTTCAAACTGAAACAGCGGATCATCGGAGCAGGTACGCGAGCCCCAAAAGCGGTAGCCGTCTTGGCGGATCAGCGTGGTAACGCCATGCCGGTTCACTATATTGGCCTCGGTAGCGGGGTTTTGCAGATCCCAATAGACATCGGCGGAAATGCCGGTAACCCCGTTAACACCGACGTTGGAGAGGGTTTTGTGCCAGCCGGTCTGTTGGTCAATTTTAGCGCGTAGACCGAGCGCCCGCGCGGTTGCCCAGGCGGTGTTTTCTTTCTTGGTCACCGTATCCCAGCTAAGAAAATCCGGCCAAATCAACATGGCTTCACGTTGATTAAAATTTTTGCGGTAGTCTAGTGCCTCATCGCTCGTTTTGCAGCCATAGGCACTGATATAAGCGAATGCCCCCAGCGAGTCGGCAATCGACAGCAATTCCGTTGCCACCGCGTGATTATCATGACCCGGCACCCCGAGAATACGCGGTTTGACGCCACATTGACCTTGTCAACGCTACTTTAGATTGACCACTTTTTGCTACTTTAAAATGTCCAGTTTTTGCTAATTTTCCTGTTGGGTTTCTATTCCAGGCGCCTGGATAATATCAGTCGTTTTTATAGGCAACATGCCTGCTTTGCGTTTATTTTTGAGTCGATAGCTTTCTCCTTTAATATTCAATGTGGTTGAATGATGTAAAAGCCTGTCTAAAATCGCAGTTGCTAAAATGTGATCACCGAATACGTCCCCCCAATCAGTAAAACTTTTATTTGATGTGAGAATGATGCTCGCCTTTTCATAACGACGGCTCAATAACCTGAAAAATAGGCTAGCTTCTTCGCGATTCATCGGTAAATACCCGATTTCATCCAGTATTAATACCCTGGCATAGCACAGTTGCTGAAGTTGGCGTTCCAGACGGTTTTCTTGCTTTGCCTTCATTAAGGTACAGCAGAGTCTATCCAGAGGCATAAACAATACCCGATGCCCAGCTGTAGCTGCCTTGACAGCCAGCGCTATCGCCAAATGCGTTTTCCCTACCCCAGGTGGGCCTAACAAAATGACGTTTTCATGATGTTCGACAAACCTCAGCCCCGCCAGCTCGCGGATAATTTTCCTGTCTATACTTGGTTGGAAAGTAAAGTCAAATTGCTCCAAGGTTTTTATCCACGGCAAACGTGCTTGTTTTAACCGCGATTCCAAGCCTTTTTGGTGACGCCCGTTCCATTCCTGGGCTAATGCCTGCTGGAGAAATTCACGGTAGTTCAGTGCTTTCTTGGTGGCTTCTTCACATAAACTCTCCAACGCATCGCCCAGGTAATCCATTTTTAACCGTATCAACAAGTTTTCCATTTCCATCAGAGTAGCTCCTCATACACACTGAGCGAACGAGACGCTACTCGATTGACCTGTTGCCAAAGGGCTTGATGATGTTCTGGCACCTTTTGCCAGCCCTGCGTTACCTCCTGCAAGAGATGCGTCGCGAGCAGTTGCTCATCGCCGTAAATACGTAGCGTATTATCTAAACCGATACGAATATTAACCGCACGACCACACCAGAATGAAGGCACGCTATAGCGATTACCTCTGACATCGATATAGCTGTCCCATGCCACTTGTCGTAGGTCGAAGTAGCTGGTATCGAAATCAGTCGCAGGGAGTGGCATCAAGGCTATTTTTTCCTCAGCAAAACGATTTTCCGGTGTCTGCTTGAATTGACGAAGATGACGCTGGTCTGCCACTTTCGCCAGCCACATCGCTAGCAGTTGATTAACATGAGCGAAACTCTCAAACTGACGGTAGCGAGTGAAAAAATTGTGTTTAACATAGCCCACCATCCGTTCGGTTTTGCCTTTCGTTTGCGGTCGATAAGGCTTACAGGCGCGAGGGCTAAACCCATAGTGATTAGCCAGTTGCAGGAAGCCCGCATTGAACTCGATGTGGCCATTTTGTCCATGTTTGATAACAGCGGCTTTTTGGTTATCTACCAAGACATTTTTTACGCTGCCACCGAAGTAATTGAAGCTGCGAACCAGCGATTCATACGTGTGCTCAGCATCTTGCTTAGGGGCAGCAAAGACATGAAAGCGACGCGAAAAACCGAGCGTATTAACGGCAAAATTAACCGTACAGGCAGAGCCTGCCACCTCAACGATGATTTCTCCCCAATCGTGTTGAAGTTGATAACCGGGGAGGGTTTCAAAGCGTACCGTGTTTTTCGAGGCCCTGAGCGGACGTTTGGGATGTATATAACGTCGGAGCATCGCACTCCCACCCCGGTAGCCTTTTTCACGGATTTCCTCAAAAATAACCGCCGCATTCCAAACCTGTTCACTCAACCTTGAATCGATGTAGTCTTTAAAGGGCTCGAGTTTAGCAACCTGTTTTTTACCGCGTTTTGCTGTTGGCGGCGCAGGATAGCTAATGTGCCGTCTCACCGTTTTTTCTGAACACCCTATCTGATGGGCAATATCAACAATAAATGCCCCCTGTTGATGGCGTTGTTTTATCATGTAGTGGTCCTCTCTTCTTAGCATGCTTATTTCCCTCATGGCTTTGTCACCACAAAGGAAACTGCATTCTGGCTTGAGTGGACAAATTAAATTAGCAATTTACGGTCTTTTATCATTAGCGCTGACACAAGGCAGCTACAGCTGGGCATCGGGTATTGTTTATGCCTCTGGATAGACTCTGCTGTACCTTAATGAAGGCAAAGCAAGAAAACCGTCTGGAACGCCAACTTCAGCAACTGTGCTATGCCAGGGTATTAATACTGGATGAAATCGGGTATTTACCGATGAATCGCGAAGAAGCTAGCCTATTTTTCAGGTTATTGAGCCGTCGTTATGAAAAGGCGAGCATCATTCTCACATCAAATAAAAGTTTTACTGATTGGGGGGACGTATTCGGTGATCACATTTTAGCAACTGCGATTTTAGACAGGCTTTTACATCATTCAACCACATTGAATATTAAAGGAGAAAGCTATCGACTCAAAAATAAACGCAAAGCAGGCATGTTGCCTATAAAAACGACTGATATTATCCAGGCGCCTGGAATAGAAACCCAACAGGAAAATTAGCAAAAACTGGACATTTTAAAGTAGCAAAAAGTGGTCAATCTAAAGTAGCGTTGACACAATTAGGGGCGACAAAACAAAATTTTTCTAGCGAGAAAGAGATTGGTCAAAGCAAATAAGCTGAATAATTGCGCCGTATTTTTAGCTAAGCCTTTGTAACGTGCATATTATCATCAAGAAGATCACTGAATAACCCCCTGTGTCAGCATAGTTGTCGCCTGTTAATATTAAGGAGAACACCATGCCGGCAAACCCCGTGCCTATCAATATCAAGCAACAAGGGTTGCTCTGGCTTCAACCTCCGTATAATTGGTCTCACCGGCAAATAGCGAAGAAGCTAGACGTGAGCCCTTCGGTTGTTTCAAGATGGAGAAACGAGTTAATGAGTGATGGCCTGTTATGTGAAGATGAGCAGTTTTTAAAGAATAACGAAGGTTGGTCGCCCGAACAGCGTTTTGCGGTGGTCATTGAAAGCGCAGTGATGTCTGAAATTGAGCTGGCCGAATACTGTCGGCACAAAGGATTGTTTGTTGAACAGGTAAAGGAATGGCGAACGGCTTCGCTCCGGGCTCATGAGCCGAAAGCCTTGAATAATCATAAAGTTGATAAAGTCGTCAAAGAATACAGACAAAAGATCCGTGAACTTGAAAAAGAACTCACCAGAAAAGAAAAGGCGCTGGCGGAAACCGCAGCGCTACTGGTATTAAGGGAAAAGTTCAATGCCCTCTGGGACAACAGCGAGGACGTCTAATACCTCTCCCGGAGCGGCTTAATATAGTTGATATGCTTAGGAATGCGATGAAACAGGGGGCTCGTAAGGCGCAAGCCTGCCAGGTCATTGGGATTTCAGTCAGAACACTGCAACGCTGGCGCAACAATTGTCACAACGCTCCCCTGGCCGACAAACGGTCAACGGCCGTTCGCAATGCCCCCAGCAACAAATTGTCTGATGCTGAACGACAGCGGATCATGGAAATCTGTAACTCACCAGAGTTTTCAAGTTTCCCTCCGAATGTCATCGTTCCGACGCTGGCTGATAGGGGAATTTATATCGCCTCTGAGTCTACGTTTTATCGCGTGCTCAAAGCGAACAAACTGTTAACACCTAGACATCGAGAGAGAAGTTATAAACGTCCAGGCGCACAAAAAACGACAGCACCGAATCAGGTATGGTCCTGGGATAGTAGTTATTTGCCAACACCTATAAAAGGTCGGCATCTTTACCTCTACATGATGATGGACATTTTCAGTCGGAAAATTGTGGGGGCAGACGTTTTTGAACAAGAATCCGGCGAACAGGCTGCAGAGCTACTGCAACGATGCATCTGGAAAGAAAAATGCGCGGGCAAAAAAATCATTCTTCATTCAGATAATGGTGGCCCCATGCGTAGTTATACCCTGTTGGCGAAAATGTACGATCTGGGGGGAATCAGTTCATATTCTCGCCCACGAGTCAGCAATGATAACCCTTATTCCGAATCCTTGTTTCGAACGGTGAAATATTGTCCCCAGTGGCCAGCCGAGGGGTTTACTTTACTCAATGATGCCAGAGCCTGGGTAGCTCAGTTTGTGAACGGGTACAACCTTGAACATAAACACAGTGGTATCAAGTACGTTACTCCAGATGAACGTCATAGGGAGGCAGATAAAGAAATATTAGCTAAACGGAAAGCCATCTATGAATTAGCTCGAGCTAAAAAACCCGAACGTTGGAGCAAAGGCTGTCGTAACTGGAATTTTATTCATGAAGTGATGCTGAATCCGGAAGTAAGTGCTGCATAAAACAGTTTCAAGCGACAACTACATTGACAAACACCGTTTGGCGTCTGTTACACCGTATCTGGCATGACAAAATGGCTGAAAGCGCATTGTTTTAGCTATAAGCAGCCCAAAGCGACGCCGGTTAAAGTGGATGTTGCTCAGCAAGAAGCGTTTATCGCGTCTTATTTCACTTTGCTAGAGAGTGCTCTTAAGAATGAACCGATTGTTTTTATGGATTCAGCCCATCCAACGATGGCCACCAAAGTGGTCTGCGGTTGGATAAGGAAAGGCAAAGATAAGCCGCTGGTCAAAACAGGGGCAAAAACACGGGTTAATGTCATGGGTGCCATTGAATTGAGCACCATGAAGGTTGTCAGTGCCCGTCCTGAGCAGGTGAATTCAGAAACCACCGTCGCTTTTTTTGAGCAGCTCAAAACGGCTTATCCTGATGCACAAAAGATACACATTATTTTAGATAATTCTGGCTATCATTGCCGTCAGCGAGTCAAAGACGCCGCATTAGAGAAGGCTATCGTACTCCATTATTTACCCCCTTATAGCCCTAATCTTAATCCCATCGAGCGATTATGGAAGGTCATGAACGAGCGTGTCAGAAACAACCATTTTTCTCTTCAGCCAAAGAGTTTCGGGCGGCTATAGCCGAATTTTTTGATAGTACATTGGCAAAAATTGCTCCCTTTCTCAGGGGCAGAATTAACGATAATTTCCAAACCATCTAATCCAGACCTTCAAGTTGAATGAGTATACAGATGCTAGCTACACATTTTTCAGTATCAAAGGTCAATTAGGGGCGACAAAACAAAATTTTTCTAGCGAGAAAGAGATTGGTCAAAGCAAATAAGCTGAATAACTGCGCGGTATTTTTTGCCAAGCCCTTGTAGCGCACTTTTCTAAAGTTGAACTGGCATTTTAATACACGGAAGGGGGGTTCTACTTTAGCCCGGATTTTCGCGTTGAGACTTTGCTGATGCCGATGTTTTTCCCATACCTGCTGCTCCTGCCCGGGCAAGGCCAATACCCTCCGTCGGGGGATGTGCCAGATGACCGCACGATGTTGATGTTCACTGCGTCGCATCACGCCTTTATAACCGGCATCACCATGAACAACCTCTTCTTGGCCGTGAAGAAGGTGATGAACTTGCGTTACCTCGGCTACATTCGCCGAGGTTCCTACCAGGGAATGCACCAGACCCGTCTGTGCATCCACACCAATATGCGCTTTCATACCAAAGTAACACTGATTGCCTTTACGGGTGGCTTTCATGTCTGGCTCACGAGTATTTTGCCGGTTTTGAGTTGAACTGGGTGCATCAATAATCGTAGCATCGACAATGCTACCCCGTTTGATAAATAGCTGAAGCGAAGCTAAATGCGTATTAATTTCTTCAAACAGCGCTTCGCTTAAATGATGTTTTTCCAGCCAATGACGAAAATGCAGGATAGTGGGATCGGAGGGAATGGCATCGACACATACCCCCGCAAATTGACGTAATAAGGGGATGTCGTATAACGCTTCTTCCATCGATAAATCAGCATAATTAAACCCATTCTGTAAAAAATAAATCCGCAGCATCACTTCTAACGGTTTCGCCGGTCTGCCGCCTTTAGAGCTTGCCTTCGGATAATGACGACTGAGTTTGGCCAGAATCTTTTCCCAGGGAACTATCCTATTCATTTGCGCTTAAAAGTCGCCTCGTCTCGTCGATTTCGTTTTCATTTCACTATTAACCTAAAAAAATTATTGCTAACAGAATAGACTACTTTTAGCGGTTTTTCAGGGTTTCCATAAATACTAATTTAATATACCAGAGCTAACGATAGTCAAAACCCGTTGGCTCAACCTCTGTAAACCATTAACGCGGGAAGTACTTAGTTGTTGGTATAGTCCTAATTGATTAAATAGAATTAATGGATCTTGCTGCCGTAAATATTGTGGTGTTTTATTTTCAATTGCTGTCAATAATACCGTTAATAATCCACGCACAATACGTCCGTCACTGTCACCATAAAAATGCAGGTTACCGTTATCTAAACGCTGATAACCCAACCAGACTCTATTTTCACATCCTGATAATTCTATCTGGGGTTGCTTTAGTACGCTTGATAATGGCGGTAACTGCTGAGCCAATAAAATAAGTTGACGATAACGATCTTCCCATTGACGATGTACACTAAATCTATTGGCCAAATCAACAGCCGTGATGTCGTAGCCGAAGGGATGTGGGGCTATCATGATGTTTTCTCATTCATTTGAAATAGAACGGTATAGACCTCTTTCGAAACCGTAGTTCGTTATGCGAAGTCAAGGTACAGAGCGCACAGCAACCTCGTTGCCATAAGTACGTGAGGATTGCGCGCACCGGGAAACGCAGGATTCGCATAACGCAGTAGGTTTCGAAAGAGGTATCAACCAACTGCAGGTAAAATACCCATCACAATACCTATCTGAATAGCAATCACCGCCAAACCACAAATAAACACTAATATCAATGCGGGAGAGCCTCCCCATACTTGCTGATCATTTTGGTGCATTTTACGCACTTTCCAAGCCAACGATGACGGCAGTAATAATGCCAGTACTGCCAGTGCCGCAGCAGCAAAACCAAGCGCCATAATAAAGCCACGTGGGTAAAAAAGGGCAAACATTAATGGCGGAAGAAAAGTCATTAGCCCCGTTTGTAAGCGGCCACTTAAGCTATTGCCACGCTTAAACAAATCAGCCAAGTAATCAAACAGCCCAAGAGACACCCCAAGGAATGACGTGGCTAACGCAAGATTAGCAAACAAATTTACCGATAATTGAACACCGGGGGAATCAATTAGCCTGTAGAGCGCTTCAAGCAAACCGTTTAATCCAGCCTGTTGCGCCAAAATACCGATAAAAGTCTGCGAAGGAAGCGCCCCTAAGATGGCAAGTTGCCAAAAAATATAAATGACTAATGGAATAGCACTACCAATAATAAAAACCCAACGTAATGCACGAACATTTCCTCCCATATAACTCACAATACTGGGTACGCTACTATGGAAACCAAATGAAGCAAAAATAATGGGGATTGCTGAAACCACTAATCCCTGCTCCAAGGGCATCGTCATTAGATTATTTTTTTCAACATAAGGCATAATTAATACGAGCATAATAATTAAAAAAATAATTTTTATGCCAAATAAAATACGATTAAAAAAATCAACCGAATGTGTACTAATACACACCACTCCACCAGCCACCACAGTAAACAGTAAGCTAGCATAAGCGGCAGAAAAGGGTTGCTGTGTCCATTGACTGAGGCTCTTCGCCAATAATTCACCCGCCCCACTAATATAAGCAGCGGTAATCGAATACATCAAAAATAACATACTAAAACCGGTGAACCACTGCCAATAAGTACCAAGATAATGCTTAGCTAAAGAGCCTAATCCTTTATCGACCGGAGCGTGTTGGTACACTTCCACCAGCAGCAAAGCGGTGTAGCACATCAATAACCACAGCATGATCAATAATGCTAATGTCACGCCAAAACCGACACCAGCTGCTGCCAGCGGCATTGCCAGCATTCCCGCACCAATAGTGGTTCCCGCCACGATAAAAATACTGCCCAAAGTGCGATTCTTCACTCTGCCCTCTACTTTTTTTTTATTTAACATATATAGAATTTTTATTAGAAGCTATTTTATGCTCGCTAATACTGGATCAAAAACCTGTTCAAACCCTTTTTATTTCAAAATTTATTTTGAGGGTAATTTTGACAACCCCTTTATAAAAGATCCGTTATATTCGGGTTGTCAAGCCCCACAGAGTAGAAGAACGGATGAATCGGGTCAAATAAAATTTACCACAAGAGGTTGACCAAGAAGCGCTTACCAGTTGAATTTTATTACTTCAGCCCTCATGATCCTATACGCGCTATAATCCACAGCTAAAAAGGTAAAATTTGACCTATGGAATGGATCGCCGATCCGACTATTTGGGCAGGGCTAGCAACTCTGGTGGTGCTCGAAATTGTATTGGGTATCGATAATTTAATATTCATTGCTATTTTGGCAGAAAAACTTCCTGTTTCTCAAAGAGATAAGGCAAGAGTCGTCGGGCTACTCTGCGCATTATTGATGAGATTATTATTATTATCTAGCATATCCTGGTTAGCGACCCTGACAGCGCCCTTAATAACCCTCTATACCCATCAATTTAGCGCTCGTGATCTTCTTATGTTGCTAGGAGGGCTATTCTTGCTTTTTAAAGCCACAATGGAGCTCAATGCCAGATTAGAGGGTAAAGACCACCAACATCATCATCAACGTAAAAACGCACAATTTTGGCCAGTGGTCGCGCAAATAGTGGTGCTTGATGCTATCTTTTCGCTAGATTCAGTGATTACTGCTATCGGGATGGTCGATCATCTGACCGTAATGATGGCGGCGGTTATTATTTCTATCGCTGTCATGTTATTAGCCAGCAAGCCTTTAACTTCTTTTGTCAATTCGCATCCAACCATTGTTATCCTGTGTTTAAGTTTTTTATTAACTATTGGTTTTAGTTTGATAGCAGAAGCTTTTGGTTATGTTATTCCGAAAGGGTATCTGTATGCTGCGATAGGCTTTTCGGTCATTATCGAATCACTTAATCAATTCGCCCGATTTAATCGTCGGCGGTTTCTCTCTACCGTAAGACCTTTACGGGAGCGTACCGCCGCTGCAGTACTGCGAATGTTGAGTGGTAAACATGAAGAAGCTGAACTGGATAATCATACCGCTAATCTAATTGCCGACAATACCCGTGAAGGACAGGAAGTCTTTAATCAACAAGAGAGGCGGATGATTGAACGAGTACTGGGGCTAGCACAGCGTACAGTCAGTAGTATTATGACCTCTCGTCATGATGTGGAATATTTGGATCTCAACGATCCACCCGAAAAATTGACGCAATTATTAACAAAAAACATGCATACTCGCCTTATGGTAACTGAAAACAGTTCAACTGATGAGCCTTTAGGTGTCATTCATGTTATGGATTTGTTGAAACAACAGCTTGAAAAAAAACCATTAGATATACGCGCGTTGATTCAGCAACCCTTGATTTTTCCGGAACAAGCTTCCCTATTAATGGCGTTGGAACAATTTCGCCAAGCGCAAACCCATTTTGCCTTTGTAGTTGATGAATTTGGCACCATCGAAGGGATAGTAACGTTAACCGATGTCATGGAAACCATCGCGGGTAATCTACCCGTTGCCGGAGAAGTCCCCGACGCACGCCATGATATTCAGCAAACAGAAGAAGGATATTGGATTGCCAATGGCTACATGCCACTCGAAGATCTGGTGTCATATATTCCCTTGCCGATTGACGAAAAAAGGGAATATCACACTTTGGCTGGTTTACTGATGGAATATACTCAACGTATTCCGCAAGCAGGTGAAAAATTACAAATCGGCGATTACTTATTCGAATCATTAGAGGTCAGTAGTCACCGCATTCATAAAGTCAAAATCACTCCACTTAAGCCAACCGAAAAAGATGAAGACACATAAATGGGAACAGGCGCTAAGAGCCTATTCCAAATCTTCTTGAACGGCGCTCAATTGAGGAAAAAACAAGCGAAAAAACGCGGGTGCCTTTTTTGTACAAAACAAGGCAGTAAATGAGCATTTTGAGCCCATTTTTAACAAAAGACTTCACTCAGTACTCTTTTTCATCCAATCATCAAAGGCTTTTTTGGCTTTTTGCTTTAGACCCTCTTGCAACAATGATTCAATATCTAATTGATATTGTAATTTTTGCCACGAACCATAAATATGCAGCGGTATATCTGTGTTCTGTAATGTTTTAATTAAATCTGCCTTGCCCGGCCAAGCTTGTATCAGTCGCACGTTTAAATTCATATCACATTGTTGCATCGGTAAATTAACCTCTCCATTCCCTTTAAGAGAAAGTAAGGCTGAATCCCCACTGAGATTATTGATGTGCAAGATCCCTTGATGTAACGCGAAATCGGCTCGCAATTGTCGTATCGAGGTCGTAGCAACATAATGCTCTGACATCGGCACTTCATTGATGCGATTTGCAACAGTTTGTTGAATCAGTTGCGGTATATTGATGCCGTGGAGCTGAGCATCTTCCATGACAAATTGGCTATAACCCTGCCAATTTTGATTGAGGGCGTCAACACCAATCCCCTCTGCTGACCATTTTCCCCGAATCGAACCTTTACCTGTTAACAATTTTGGCAGCCCTATAGCCTGGAATAAAGGCCCCAACTCCATCTGATTTAGGTTCGATTCGATAGCTACCTTCATGTTATTACCAGTAACATCTATCGTATAAGGCAGAGAAAAATTACCCTTGAGTGCATTACCCAATAATCGATTGACAACCAACTTACCCTGTTTATTTTCCGCTACCAATTCGAATTTATTAATCGTTATACCCCGGTAAAGTACCCTGTTGGCCATTAAGGTTACACGAGCATTAAAATCACGCAATGGTCTTAAATGAGACTGTTTTTGAAACGCAATAACGGGCGCCATTACCGGCTGCTTGGCTTTTTCTTGCCGATGATTTTTAGATGACTGGCTCTCTAGAAGGGTATCAAGATTGATGTTTTGCGCGGTTAAATTAATTAAATAATGAGGAATATCGCCTAATTCGGCCTGTGCATTCCCCTTAAAGATATTGTCATTAGCGGTAATATCGATTTCTTTCAACATGACAGTTCGAGAAGCCGATTGGTAACTGGCTTGCATGCTCCCTTCTCCGCTAATTCCTGCTACTGGAATATCAGCGCCTTCCAGCCGATAGCTCAATTGATTGACATTAGCATTAACTGTCTGTGGATAATGCTGTAAATCAAGGTCGGCGACGAGAGAAAAAATCAGATCGCGTTGATTACGATTCACTTGGCTAGAAAGTAACACCTTGACGTGATGATTATTTTTTGTCAAATCGAGGTTCAGATTACGGATATTGATTTGTTCATTATTAACTTGTTGCCAAATTAATAAACTATCAACCAATTTTATTCGACTGATATCAAGCTCCCAGCCAAAATCGGCATTAGCAAAATGATTGCTGGCAGCAGTAGTCTCTTTGCTTTTACTCTCCGGAATTAAATTGATCACCGCGGCTTTTAGCATGACTTCTTTAATTTCTAGCCGCTGAAATAGCAACGGCCATAATTTAACATCCAGTCGTATATTCTCTGCGCTCACCATCGGTATTTCTGCACCTAAGGAGGTTAATGTGATCCTACCTGCAATAATGCTCAATTGCGCTCCCACATGCCAACGCAGATTTCCGTCAAAATGGAGTTGATAGCCCATTTTTTTTTTGACTTGTTTCACCATTTCGGCTCGAAAATCATTGGGATTAACCAAAAGCACTAATGTAGCCATACAGGATACTGACATGGTCAACAAAATAATCAGTATCGTCAGTAGTTTTCTCATTACATCCTCATTGCATTGTCTAAAAATCCCACACAAAATAGGCTCTAATGATAAGCCATCAAAATGAATCCTCATCGATACGACTCGCCACAGCACCTTGTTGATCGCGATATTTAGCATTTTGGCGACTATGGTAAGGACGGGCGGCAGAGCCTGAAAGTGGCTCAAAGCTCAGTGCGCCAATAAGCATACCAGGGCGGAGCACCAGCGGTAATTTACCTGAATTGTAGAATTCTAATACGATTTTTCCGTTCCAGCCCGGATCAATACGATGCGCTGTGACATGCACCATTAATCCCAAGCGGGCTAACGATGAACGGCCATCTAACCAGCCGACTAAGTTATCGGGGAGGCACACTGATTCTAAAGTCACCGCCAGTGCTAATTCACCTGGATGCAAAAAGAAAGGTTCACCTTCTGATAAAACAATTTCATCACTCATGACACGCTCAAGCGCCGCGCTCACTTCATCTTTAGGGCCACTCAAATCGATAAAGGCGGCAGTATGAGCGCGAAAAACACGAAACTTATTACCTAAACACACATCAACTGTCGCACCATTAATACGTGATTGTGGCGGGCGGGGCGTAATACTCAATGTCCCCTTATCCAGCCAAGCTTCTATATCACGATCACAAAGCCTCATTAAAAAATTCCTATTTAAATTAAAATATTATTACGTTGATTTTATACCCATAGTCCTTCAGTTAGTACATGACAGAGAATGAGGATCGCTGCCAACGCCGCCGTAACTTCAAAAGCGAAGGGGATAGGCTTTACAAAGTACGGCACGCTATATCAGTTGGGATCACCTCGCCTTGCCAGTACATTTCTGCAGCGATATCAGCCGCTAACTGACGATAGATTTGGCTGAGGTGACTCATTGGCTGAGAGATGACCGTAGGTTCGCCTTGATCTAAATCTTCACGTAAAGCACTATCCAAGGGTATCTGCCCCAGCAGTTTACACTGATATTTTTGGACTAATTTTTCTGCTCCACCGCTGCCAAAAATAGGCTCTAAATGATCACAATGAGGGCAAACATGTCCACTCATATTTTCGATAACACCTAATACTGGGATCTGTACTTTTTGAAACATCATAATCCCTTTTACGGCATCAACCAAAGCGATCTCTTGTGGCGTGGTAACGACTAACACCCCCGTGACCGGAATATTTTGCGCGAGGGTTAATTGGATATCACCGGTACCTGGCGGCATATCGATTACCAGATAATCTACATCAGGCCATAAGGTCTCTTGCAGCATCTGCATTAGCGCTTTACTGGCCATCGGCCCACGCCAAACCGTCGCGTTTTCATCCGTCATTAGATAACCAATAGAATTGCTTGCTAACCCATGCGCCATTACCGGGGTCATGTGCTTACCATCTGGCGATATCGGTCGTTCACCGCTAGTGCCTAACATTTTAGGCACCGATGGGCCATAAATATCGGCATCCAAAATACCTACTTTTGCCCCTTCTTTTTGTAAAGCTAAAGCTAAGTTGATCGCAGTACTAGATTTGCCGACACCACCTTTACCAGAGCTAACGGCCAGAATATTACGGATCCCTGTGATACCTCGTAGGTTGTTGACTCTGCGTAGCGTTGCAACATTATGTGAAAGTCGCCAGTCAATAGCTGTAGCCCCGGTAGCTAATTGCAATTGCTCAGTGGTTTGCTCTTTCAATAAGTTAAAAGCAGAGTGCCATACAAAAGGCATCGTCAATTCAATATGTAATACATTATCGAGTAAAACGAGGTAATCGATGGCATTCAGTTCATGCAAATTTTTTTTCAATGTTGGATGCGTAAAATGACTAAGTATGGTTGAAACCTGTGCTCGTAGCAGGTGAGGGGTACTCTGTTCGCAGAATTTTTTGCTCATCCTGTATTCCTCGAATTTGCCTAAAAAAATAGACACTAGCATAGCAGAACTCTGTTGTGGTAACAGAGCAGAGCGATTATTTTTTATATTTTTCGAAAGCGGTCTATTAAAGGGATTTAATTTTAATTAACTTAATAATATTAGTGATATATTCAATTAATCAACGTCAATTTAGCTTTATTTAAAATAATAATTTATAAAAAATACCGCCAACACTGTCATATTTTTATAAAAATGATTATTTGGCAAGACACACGTTATTGATGTAATCCTGTAACCCGGCGATCTGTATTGTCGCCGTCGCTATATGTTCTCTGAGACTGAAATAATTCCATTCAACGGCGTTAGAAAGTCGGGGGGCGGTAGCATCATCCATCTCGGTGGCTCGGGGAGCTGTGGACAGATCACAGCGGGCGGAGAGGCGCAACCGCTTATCGCCATTAATAAGAGCGAAGCGTAAGCGCTCAATATGAGCTTTTGCATGGGCTAATTCCTCTGTATATTTTTTATCTGTGGCAGTAATGATTTGTTGTTGGTCTTTCATTTTTTTAATATTTTTTGTTGTAGCAAGAAGATCCTCATTTAACGTTGTAATAATATTATTTTTTTCAGCAATTTCTTTTTGATAATGTTTTTCTTGATAAAGGCATCTTCCTTGATAATAAAATAAAAAACCGGTTAGTATTATAATAAATAAGGTCATTAATCGAAAATACATAACGTTGTCTCCTATTGTTGACAGGTAATTTATCGAAAATATCGGGATATACCCTTCGTCTTTGAAGTTGCCGCTAGGCGGCCAGGGTGTGAGACCGATGAGCGTAGACATACTACGTGATTCGGCGAGCACCCGCAGCCAACAACGCGGCGGCTTCAAAGGCGAAGGGTTAAGCCACTAATCGAGGCAAAGGGATCATCACATGACCATCCCTTGTCTCTGCGCTGGCCTGTTCTATGTAGTATTTTACCAATTGGTGAATACTGATGATGACATCAATAACAGCACTGTCATCGGTTACCAAAGGATCACGGGGGATAGCAATGTAATGTTTTGATAAACCTTGGATAGGCATTTCAAGCCCTTCGAATACGAGCTGTAAACGTTGGCTAGAGTTATCGTCGGTAGGGACAAAAGAATGATTCACCACAAAGAGGTTATTTTTAACAAATAAACAGAGAAATTTAAATTTTCTAGCAATAAATAGGCTTTCTGGCTGGCTACCCGCAGGCATGATACATCGCAGAGTTCCTGCATTGCCATGCTCAAGATAGATCACCGGGTAGCGAAATTTTTCGGCCTGGAAAGTAAAAGAGGCATTTTTAGGTTGATCAAACGGGGTAGTTATCAGTAAAGCCGGTACATCAACGTTAACATATTCATCATCAGCAAGCTGGGTCGCCGTATCACTATCCAGAATAAGTAAAGAATTCGTTCGTTGGTACAGCCTTCCCTTCTTCAAGAGAATATTTTCAATTTCTTCGTTTTGATTTATCTTGATTAAGTTAGCATTATTTTCATCATTGTTAGTGAAATAAGCACAATGGGTTTGGTTATTAAAACCAAGATAGTGATCAAGATTGTAGATTGTCTTAATACCCCACTCATTGACTTCAACTGGCATAAACAATTTATCTTTTTTCGTGTGATACCAACCCTGTATATCTTTTTTTATTTTCACCCGTAGTAATTCAGGATAGTGATAATATTGAATGATGTTTTTAATCTGCTGTTTAATCTCTGCGGTATTAACGGTCTGTATAGAAATAAAAGGGAGCGTTATTCCCAATAAGGACATGTCAAAAAATCCATTCGCTTTTTTTATTTGCAATAATAGACCTTCAGTGGTGGTCGCTTTTAGATAGCCATTTTCTTCTGTACTCACTTGGGTAAAAGATAGCGGAGTACCTGATTGTCTATTGAGTACCCGCTTTAATCTGCTCAGACCGGTTTTCTTTAACACTATTTTGTGGAAAAAAGCCCCCACCTCATCTAAAGCAACCGAATCGACGTAGCCTATTTCTTTATTTTTTTCATTCTTGACATCCATTATCCAGGCATTTTTTTGCGTATTACTGTCTATACCAAGATAATTTAATTGCTGGCTGCTATTGTTTGTAGAAAAATTATCAGCAGAAAAATCGCGTTGACAAAAAATAAATTGTTGACTGCTACGATCATACCAAGCGGCAAGCGGCTTTAATCCGTCATTGTCGAGTAAACCGGAAATGGTCAGATAGGGCGCGATATTAATAGGATTTATTTGCCCGGATGGCAATGAAGTGAGGCCTTCTACTCTTTTTGTTAGCTGATCGATATAGCTTTTAAAATAAATCCACCAATCACCATGATCGGTTAACCAATTTTTTCCTACACCGACAAAGGATATGCTTTGATCATCGTACAAACCATATATCAAACCATTGGCGGTATTAATAATGGTATTCTTTATGCTCAACACCTTGTCTTTACCTAAGCCAAAATGACGCAAATCCATTTCTGTCGCCGGCATATTATCCTGCTGAACATACAATTTTTTAAATTTTTGCTCCCTATCGGTAATACTCCAAAAATGATAGTACAGAGTATTCGTTTGTTGCTTACTACCGGTGATCAGGTTTTCATTGATCGCCACCATCGTTGTTCCAGCATGGTTAATGGTATCAGTTGAATTATTGGAAATACTCATCGGCAAATTCACATTGATTATCCCTTTAGCCACAATAGTGCCCATCAATGGCCATATTAATTGATTGCTTATCATAATGACCGTATCGGTTGAAAAATTATGGATGGCTTTTATATTCAGTGCGCGACGCGTCCAGGGATTAAGCTTATCAAGAGGCAGCGTAATAGGCTTGAGAGTAGAATATTGCTGCATAAAGTGGCTTAGGAAATCCAAGTTGAGATCGGTAATCAGTCGATTTTTGATGGTTGATGGTAAACTCAGCGCTCGAGTAAAAATCACCCCTTGCTCAGGTTTCAGGGTGTCGATTTTATATTTTAGAATAAAGCGTTGCTCAATACCCTGCCGTTGATAGCTGTATTCTTGTTCAAAAAAGATAAACCTTTCAATATTTTTTTGATCTGTGATGCGGGTTATTTTTGATCGAGATTGATGTTTAATATTTTCTTGAACCCCCTCTCCTTTATTTTGAACCTCCAACACATCAGGTTGATGGCAAATAGGAAAATAAACCTGTATGAGCTTTTTACTTTCAACTGCCGATACCCAAATAAGATTTCTATAAATATAAAGATGCTGATTATCATCAGCCGTGGATAGCAGTAAATCGCCTTTAAACCAAGCATATGTTTCATCAAAAAAAAGGGTTTCAACATGGCGACGCTGGGTGTTGGCAAACAAAGTGTCCTGCTGATTCTCGGTACGAACAAAATCTTGTGTGCGTAACGAGTAATAAACGTTTTTATTTTCTTCATCACCACGAAGCGTAAAATTTTTTACATAGCTATATAACGGGAAAGCCGTCATTTCAGGGGAAGATTGCAACAATTGAATCAGGTGCATCACTTTATTGGATTTAATCGTTTGAATTTCTTCCGCTATGTTGGCAACGATTTTGGCCACAACACCCTTGCCGTTATCCGATTGTATCTCGGTAATCGATTGCATCTCGGTTAGCATTATCGTGATGTCGGTGACCTCGCGTAAGGATTGAAGGGCTTGCAGAGCGGCAGCATAGTCTGTGGATTTTTTCATCAAGGTAACGGCTTTAACCATCTTGGTGATTTTTTCCGTCATTTTTTTAATATCTTCAATAGCGATGTTTCTCACCGTAGCGATGATCACTTCTCTAAAATAGGCTTTTACCACTTCCGGGGTGATTAACGCTGGATTTAAGCTACGCATTAATTCAGTCGGATCATGAAAATCAATGCTTTCGTTGTCCAATGACAATAGAATATGATCTGCGTCAATTTCGTTAATCATGATGTTGCCGTTTCTATCGGCTATGCCAATACCGCTCGCCATATGAAAGATAAGCTTAGTATTCGCCCGCTGTGTCACATTTAAACAAATGGATCCGGTTTCATCGAAATTATCCGGTAAATTTTTAAAAATCCGGTACCCGCTAGGCGTTTTTTCTACTTCCATAGCAGTAAGATGCTCATGATCAGTGCTGATGACCCATTGTACATTCGGGTTGTTACACACAATGGTGACGTCGGCTTGCCCCCGATTCAACAGCAAGAAAACACTTCCTTTCCCCTGCTCTGGCGCATGAAGAATATAATGCAGGTGTTTTTTGTATAGGGAATCACTGGTTTTCTGCTTTTTCTTAATGCCCGGGGCAATCAAATTGAAATGATCATTGCCTAAATAAACATTGATATCCGTTTTGGTTGCTTGGTAGCGATAGCTTAAACCGGTCATCGCCATCCAACCCAAACCAACAGCGTTATTCATCGGATCAAGAAAAGAAGCGTTTTTATAAAAGGAAAAAATGAAATGCGGATCCTTTTTAGCAAAATAGCGCACCGCATCAAACTCAGCATCTCCACGCCATTTTATCAAATTCGTTTGCCCATATATCGGATCGATTTTTACCCTTGGTGAGGTTGGTAGCATCAATATGTTTGATGCAGCGGTCTTACCTGGTGCACCTGCTGTCGGCACATGGGCAATAGCCACAATCTGATCTTTTTCGATCTCATTCAGCTCACGTAAATTGATATAAGCCTCAGGATCATCAGCATTGGTGAAGTAATCTTCGCCCTGTACGGTTTTTTTGCGTATTTGTGCGCCAATCTCATCAAATACCACCGTCGGTGCTCGCGCATTTTCCAGATGAATCGCCTTGATAACCGCCCCCTGCCAGGGGATCAGCACGTTACCGATCAGGGTAAATCCGCCCTGCTCAAAGCCTTGTTTCAAGTAATTAAAGTACATGCCGGCAAGCCTGGCCTGCGTGATATTGTCAACCATTAACTCTATGCTGCTGGTTAGTGCTTTACTCGTTTCAGAAAGTCCGTAACCGGCAGCGATGACCGCCATCATTTCAGGAAATCCCTGTGCTATTGACAGGTATTTGGTGCTCATAACATCAAAGGTTATTCCCACCACATCAAAGCCAACTCTTGTCAACGCTAGGCTGCTTTGGCGGTAGTCTTCTGCGTTATGGTATTCATAAGCATTAAAAAGAAAGCTGGTGAAACTGATGGCAAGTGCGGCCTCTGTGGTAATGAAATCAAGCGCTTTCATTTCATTAGATTTAGAAATCTTATAAAAAACATTCCAATAGTTATTAATCGGATTTCTATATTTTTCAAATATCCCCATCTCGATGCAGGCATCCAAGAATCGATAAGTGCCTGTGGTAACGGTAGGAATAATATTCAACACACTGGTAAAGTCTGACGCTAAACAAACAAAAACATGCAGTTGCATGGCTTTGCGTAAGATAGAGTCTCCTTCTATCACCAATGGCCCCTCAGTTAAAAAATCAAATAATGATTCGATTGATCCCGGAATATTTGATAATCCCCCTGCACCAGCGAAATTCCCCACAAGTTTAGGTTGCTGGCGCTTATTTTCGCTAAATAAGTAATTCTTTTTGGCGATATCAAGATACTTGTCTGCCTGCTGCCTCATTTCAGCAAAAATAGAATTTTTAGTGGTTACATCAATGATGTTCTGATTATTGGTATTGAGATAGGTGATGGTATAGTTTGCATCTATCGGATCATATTTCAGTTGCGATAATAAGGGCAGCCATTCACCTGCCGCGAGCCGTTGATCCTGCTTCAATATATTGTGGTTCGTACGTTTCCATGCCTGTGTATGCGCATATTTATCGGCACTGCGAATGCTGGCATTAAACCCTTTACTCCAGATTAATTGCCCCGCTCTTTGTATATAATTAATATTTGCATATTCTTTTTGCAAAAAGGCTTGCCGGTTTTCAAGATCAGGGTTTTCCGCGTGACTATTTTGTTGCAGATTCGCTTTCCCATCCAATAGGGAGTATTCATACAGCCTGAATGAGGAGTGACGGGGCAGGGGGTTATTTTTGGGCAAATGGTTCAGCTGACCACAATGCGCTTCAATATTCTGAATGCTGTCAGTCACCTGTTTTAACTGCGTACTTTCATCTGCATCTATGTCAAACAATAAGGCATCTTCAATACTGCCTAAAAAAACCGAACTAATCGCTGCCCTGCTCTTCATTTCTTTACCTATCAGCGCCGCGCTACCATTATGGGTGAAATGCTGATTAAAAAAAGTAAAACGCTTGCCACGTACTCTCGATTGCAAGCGCTTAAAAGCCTGTTGGAGTGCAAAGGGCGTGGCAAAAAGCGCGTTCACAAGCTGATTGAATTGTTTTTCTCCACAAGCAAAATCCAAATCTGCAAACCAGTCTGCGTAGTTTTCAGCTTCTAAACTCTGCTGCAATGCTGTCATCAGTACCGCTATTTTGGCAAGATTAACATCACTGATGATAAGCTCATGGGTCAAATCCCCCATCGCGGCGATCAGCACCATGCTCTCAGCCGCCATGATCACCACGCCATTTTGCCCCTTTTTTAATATTTCAGCGGCGGTGGTTTTGTCTAGCCAGCCATCTAATTTTTCAGGACTATTCATCCATTCTGGTCGTTTTTCTGGATGAACGATCGGCATTTCTATCACAGAGCCGAGGCCAAAGGATTTTTTATTCAATGGGGTGATCACTTTATGGCGCATCAGCATACTCTCCCCCAAGGGGAGTGTTAAATAAGATACGGTTGCTCCAGCAGCGCCTTTGCTAGCGAGGGTTTCTGTGTCATTTTCTGCTGACAGGCTCCAATGGATGTTTGTTTCTTCTACCAAGGGCAGCGCTTTGATGGCAGGCAGCGCGCCTTTCCATTTCCGCCCCATCATATCGACAGTAAAGAGATGCTCCTGCACCACAATGCGCTTTAGCTGTATTTTAGGGACACTGTGTTCAAAGGCATGAAAAAACGCTTTAATCGAAAACCTATTGCTGCTTTCTCCTGCCATTATTGGCTGACAAGCCAGCAGGTTTACCTGCTCTAGCGTCGTTCGATGAACCAGTAGGGTACTTTTTAGTAATTCTATAATTTTAAGCGTACTGAGGAGGGTAATTGGCTTAGCATTGCCGATCAAAAAAATATTTTTCCCGCTTGCTAAGTTAGCCGTACTGCCCACTGCGGTACCACTGCGATAAATTAATCGGTTATTTGCTGCATCATAGCGATACCAATCACTGTTATCCGCGTTTTGATGATATAAAAACTGAGCTGCTTTTTGCGTAATCAGATCATCCATGAGTTGTATAATGTACAGCCCCGCATACTGAGGCTGATTACTCAGCGGCGCCAAATACCGCATCGGCCCCATAAGACGAGATTGCGCTGCCTCTTCGGTTAAAAAAGTTGCAGCCTGGAAGGAAGGAGTAAAATGCTTTTGAAAAAAATAGATACTGGTCGGTAACAGCTCCTTGCCCTCTTTATCCGATACCCGCGTGAGGATCCCCTTTAACTGTTGGGCATAAACCGCATTATAGGCCGATGTTGCTAAAAGCGCAGAGGTCGCAGGCTCTGCTTGGCTCAGAATATCCCACCGGTAATGCATAAGTGCTTTGGCTTTTATTTGCAAGCCACTGCTCTGCAAAGCCGCCTTAACACTGACTATTTTTTCTTGTATCGAAGCACATTTAAGTGTTTTCCCATCATGCAAATGATATTGCCAGATGATGTCGTAGGCTTTTGCCAAATTTTGTAGCAACTGAGTGATAAATGGATTGCCTTTTTTCCCCTCCACCTCACTGCCTTTTTGCGCGGCCAACGCCCTAACATTGCTATCAGCGTAAGAAAACTGGAAATAAGCATCTATTTTGACATCACCTAAGCCGATAAAAAGAGGGATATCCTGTTGCTTGGATTTTTCAATCACTTCCTGTATAGCGGCTTCGGTTGCTTGACCAAGATCATCATTTTGATAACTTTGCACCCGATTTATCGTGCGTCCTGGCATGACGGCGTCTTTGCCCAATTCATCCAAAATGAGCCTAGCAATGATCGCCTTGCTTTGCGTCCCTTGCGGATCTTCTGGCGTTGCCTGGATCAAATGCGCGAATAAGTGGCTATTAATTGCTGGCAGTAAATCGGTAGTTAAATAAATACCGCCATAATTATTCAAAATATTTAGCGCCAGTATATCGCTGGCAGCAGCCAAATGCCCTCGTAGTGCCAGTTCTCTCAGGTAATATGTGTCACTGGTATAGTGAGATGATCGATACAAAAATGAAATATTGGCTTTTACTGCTGGATTGATTTTTTTTAAATAGTCCCAGGTTTCTATAAGATGGTTTTTGTTGGCATCACGGCAATCCGTCAGCTCAGCGCGTTCTCCTAAACCCTGCTCGATACAAAAATTTATCACGCACTCATCAAAGGATAATGCGCTTTTCCCCTCTGTATTTTTGCTGCTTTTTGCTAAAAAATAATGATAAAAACGATCTTGCCACTGGAAAAGAAGCTTGGCAAAAGACTGCTGTGCATCGCCTAATACCTCTCGACTCGCCTGTTTTTGTAAACGTATTGACAATTCTTGTGCCAAAATCGCGTCTCTATCCGCCCATAGTTTTATCAAATAGTCTGGATTGTTTTGTATCCAAAGATTGATGTAGTCTCGTTGAATGTCGGTGATTTTGCTCAGGCAGATAAAATGTATGATTTTCGGAGCGGTTTCCATGATGGCGTTTTTACGCGCAGAAAGCCTTTGTGATAGGAAAGGGTTATAACGTCCTTCATTTTTTTTATTTTTAATAAATATCCATTTCGTCAACGAGTTCATCATATCAAACAACAGTTTGGTTTCTTCTGATGGCGATAGGTTTTCGCTTAAGGATAAATAATCATTCCTGGCTTTTATAAATCCGTAGTAATAGTTTTTTTTATTATATTCAGACTGATCTACAGTAATGTTTTCGAGCTGTTTGATGATTTCTTCCCTTTGCATGACTGCTCCTTATAGAGAATGGCAAGCACCACACCGCGTAATGCAGAAATTCCCATCACGCAGTAGGTTTTAATGGTTTTTAGTCGATTTTGAGTGGATTTTGATTTGGAGGGTGTATAGCAGAATCAAATTAAACTGCTTTGGCTATGGCAATCAATTCTCTGTAGGGTAAGGCAAATGAACACAAGATAACGGCTCAACATCGCTGTTTTCTACGTTACTGCTGTAATAACTCGCCAACTGACTGAGCGTTATTTCTTGCTGATGAGAGACAAACCACAACCGACTATGCGCGGTATTTTTCTGTGGATTAAAAACATCATTGATGATCAGAATTTTGTCTGGGATCAGTATCAACAGCTGTTCATTTTTGCGCACGATAGACATGTTTTCTAGCGAGCCGTTATAACGCAAATGTAACGCGCCTTCGCCCTGATGCGTTATTTCGATCACCTCATAATCAAATAAAGCAATATCGCAAATAAATTGTTGAGCCGCTTGTTGATTGATTGTGGTGCGGATCCACAAACGGTTCACTTCATCAATATTAAGATAATAAGGGGCTGTCTTCTTATTCAAGTTTAAGACATCAGTAAAATCCGCATTTAATATTAAACATTCCCCCAAGCGTTGGTAGGTGCCCACTTTATTTTCGACAAAATCGTGATCATAAGAAGAGGAAATCTGCAACAAATAACCAGGCCGATAAACAGAAAAATAGGCAGATTGTTGGTCATAACTATAACCAAGGTATTCGGCTTGGCTTGCCTCTATTGGCAGCGTAAACAAAGCGCTGCTAGCAGGATGAAACCAACCATAGCCCCTATTTTTTAATCTGATCATGATGATTTCTGGACAAGAGTACAGTGAACAAAATGTAGTCAAAGCCCTTTCTAATTCCCCCCTATTGATCATCATCCCCGCCCGCGAGCGGTCATCGGCATCGCTAAAGCGAGGCGTACAGCCAAACAAAGTAGCGATAAAGGCATCATTTTGTAGTTTGATGTCGAGAATACAGCCATTCTTCGTCATGATGTTGAGATATCCATCATCGCTTAAAGAAATGCTAATACTCTCATCCCCACAGGGCGGCACGTCGTTCATCATGCCTAAAGCCTCCCATGGGGTAGCGGCGTTGGGCATTTCAGGACAAATTAACAATTTTTCACCAAGGGTGTCATACCAGATTGAGGGAGCGTCGTGGTCATTAGCGCGCAGTGAATTGTGGATAGCCAGGATAGGGGCAATGGCTATCGCTTTTATCTGCCCTGTAATAAAAGCGCCACTTTGCTGCGCTTTTAAAGCGCGCATAGCCTGTATCAAAGGGATCAACCAATGCTGATGCTCCCTTTGCCAGCTATTAGCGACACTTTTCAAGCTGAGTTGTTGATCAAGGTTGAGATGATAGCCATCGCCATTTTTCATACCGATGGCGATACCTTGTTCGGCGGCAATAATACTGACAACCTCGCTGTTCTGTAAGCCAAAATCACTTAATCGAACCTCGATGGCCGGGGCTTGACCTACTTGCAAATAGAGTTGATGTAATTGGTAACTATCAGCTTGGGTCACACTCCAAAAACAATGATAATGATCGGGCTGATCTCCCTTGATCACCGCGGATAAGGTAGTTAAATAATCACTGTTATTAAGAAGACTAAAATCAATATTAGCGGATATATTTCCGCTAACTGTCGTGATGTTTCCTGATAAAGGCCATATCAGTTTATTACCTATTGATACCGTCGTAACCGATTGTGGTGCGCTAACGTTCACAATACTCGGATGGCCGGAAGAAGAAAATTGTGCCCCTGCCGAGGAATCAGAGGCCGATTGTTGCATAAATGCATGCAGCGCGGTTAGGTGGCGACTGTTAATCAGATCTTGCATCACTTCAGGAGGCAGATCGCGTACTTCAAGCAATCTCAGCGACCCAAGGCGATGAGTGTCAATAAGATAGATAAGATGGATCTGCTTTTTCATCTCGCCAACAAAATACGTATACTCCTGTTCAAACACAATACCCTGGTCGCTCAGCTGGGTTTGTACTATCTCTGAGCCCGCGGCTGGACGCGGCCTACCTTGTATATTGCTGATCATCGGCAAATGAAGAAGGGGCAAGTAAACATATTTCAGCTTTTTGGTTGCAATATGTGATACCCAAAAAATATTTTTATAATACTCTCGGCTCTCATTACGCTGCCCTTTATCAAAAATAAGCGCAATATCGCCCTGATACCAAGCAAAGGTTTCATTATGATAAATCAGCTCAACATGGTATCTGACGCACAGATCGTTGAAGATAGTGTCGTCGTGATCAGCGGTATAAAGTAAAGCGCCCTGCTGTAACGAATAAAAACACCGCTCGGTTTTTGCTACTAGCGCATTTTCATCATCAGAATAATTAAAATCATCCAGACGAATACTATTTATCGCGTGAGTATTCTGTTGTTTTTGCTTTAGCAAATAAGATTTCACGGCCTGCACGAGGTTATCATCGTGCCGATTATTTGTGTCCTGATTGATAGGTAATTGCGCCATATTAAGCGAATAAAAAATACTCTGCTGGCTATCTAGTACCACGTCACCCTGCGGAAAATAGAGTGTCAGGCAGGTTTTGTTAGGATTTTTTAATATGATAGTAGTGATAATTTCTTCATGATATTGGTTCGACGCAATCAGCGTACGGCGAATCAATTTGAGTTTATTCCCTTCGGTTACATCAGTTGAATGATTGATCAACTCAATATCCTTGATATGACGCGCATTAATGATCCACTTTACCTGTTCATTCTCACAATCAATAGTAACGTTTGCTTGCCCTTCATTGAGCACCAAGACAACCGTTGCCTCGCCTTTTTTCGGGGCGATGAGATGATAATGTAAATGTTGATGGTATTGTGGGGGCGTTATCAACGCATCCATGACCTGCATTTTGTCGCTTCCCGGCGCGATAAGATGGTAGTGATCATTCCCTAAAACAATATCAATATCGGTAAAAAGATAATTAAAATTTAATTCAACAGGCGTGTTGTAATAAATTAAACCGTTCATCGGATTTTTCTTTTCTGTAAAAGGAAAATCTGGGTTTTGGCGGGCAAAAAAACGTATGCCATCGAATAAGGTGATTTCTTTTGCCGATACATGCACCCTGGTACTGGAAACAGCGCTGATGTCTACCCGTGGATGTATGGGTAAAATCAAGCTCTTCATGCCCGAATAGTTATTATCGAGTTCCCGTTGTGCCATTACTGGCAATGGAGATAAATTGATGTAACTGCTCGCGCTGTTATCAAGGGCATTTTTTTTCTTTATTCTCTGGCCTGCTTGATCAAAAACGACAGTAATCGATTGTGGTGCACTGAGATCGATTTTGGTGATAACCACAGTGTTACTGGGCAACAATATCCCCCGCTGAAAAGTAATGCCCTGCTGCCAACCCATCCGCATTTGATTAAAATAATCGGCGATCGCCGCCGCTTTTTCTATATCACTAAATCTGCGAACCAGGGCTGACTGCACAAAATAACTACTGACCGCCAACGCAATACCGACGATAAATAATCCCCCCACCAGCAAGGTTAAACCGAGTATCCCCGCCACAATACTGCCGATAAATAATGACATACCCAGTGTTGAGAAAATAAGTTGCATGCTCGATAGGCTACGTTGTACGGCAGTGTCAGCTCTGCTTAATTCAACAGCGCTGAAAACCACATCCGTCAAACCTAATCCTAGGCCAATAGGGAGCGCTATCGATTGAAACAGGCGGGTAAAACCGCCATTTTCGACTTGTCTTAAAGCCGTTTGCAGTAACGTCACTGCATCACTGGTGGTATTGAAGGTGACCTGTGTCACCGCCACGTAAGTGTGTGCTTGCAAGGTCTTCGCTAAGGGGGTATTGCCAGAAACGCCGATGCCATTGGTTAGCCAGTGTTGGATAGCCATAATAGCAAACACCGCATTGGTTCCCATGCCAGAGAGCGTCATTTTGTTAATCGATTGATTTGAATAAAGTCGCCCATTGGCCAACTGATAGCATGTCGTCAGTTGTTCATGTTGTTGCTGCAAATAACCTTTCACTGCCGCAAAGGTTTCATCTTCGGTAGTTAACTGTATTTTTTGCTTATTATCTTCATGCAGATAAAAGAGTTTATATTGTTGAACATCGCTATCGTAGTTGAGAGATAATAATAATGGCCCCCACTTATTAATCTCTAACTTATTTTGCAGCAATAAATTTTGGTTTGCTTTAACCAATGCCTCACAGAGAGCAACACTTGGGCGGGGAGAAAGGTGCTCCTTTAATACATTAGAGTAATATATTTCTGCTTTAGCGATATAACGTGGATTGGTATAGGCTCTTACTAATTTAGTATTGTTAAGCGTAGCGCGCTCTGATTTACCTATCAGTTCAGAATGATAATAAAGTGAGGTATTTTCTTTTCCTTTACTTAATTGCTTTAGATTTTTTTCTATGTTGTCAATATCCTCTTTTATCTTTTTCCAAGCAAACTCAGACTTATCGCTAGAGGCTAAACTCATCTTGGTTCTTTTACTTAGATGTTGTTCAATTTGGCCTAAATAAATACTCTTGATCCGTTTTTTGACACGTCTATCACGCTCAATAATACCCGCACTCTCGGGATCATTGAGATCGAGGCTAAATAAATCAAAATCATCATGTAAATAACGTTCTTTCAAACGCATAAAAGCGGCTTGTGGATCAGTAAATAGTTTTTCCATCAACCACTTTAATTTTTTTGTTCCCCCCAATAAATCAAGCGCATCTAACCAATAGAGATAATTATTATAATTTTCTGTTTGCCGCAAAATATGCTGCAACGCCGCCATAGCCGGCTCATTACCATTGATAATAATTTGATGATGCTCTGCTCCGTTTTCACTCATGCCGGCTATCAATGCCATGATATCAGCCGCCATCAGGATAGGGCCTTGCTTGATATCCTCTAAAATCAGCATGCTAACACCCGCATTCATGGCGCCACTGAGTTTTTGCTGTTCTATCTCGGTAATATAATCGACGCTAAAACGACCGTTATAAGAGGTTTTCGGTCTTCGAGTACGCTCAGCAATGTCTTTTATAAAACCGAGGCGGTTACTCACTATCCTGCCATCATTGGTCTGAGTAAAAATAATTTTTCGATTACTTTCTTTTACCAACATCCAATCAATATACCAGGCTTCTGCAACTGCCTCGGGATTATGAACCCATCCGGTCCATTTTCGCCCCAAGACATCGATGGCCACTAATTTTTCGCGCACACTAATACTATTAACCCTGATTCTGTTTGACGAAAACGCCTGATAAATACTTTCTATAAAATTTTCGTCTTCGACTGGGGCAACAGTGACTATGCTCGCGGGAGTGGCTTCATTAATATAACAAGCGGCTATCGATACCCTATCAATAATGGGAAAATCGCCTGTGTGATCTTTGGCTAATAACCCACTGCTGATAAGCAGCTGAACAATGCTTTCTCCGCCCACTCTTTTCATAAAAATGCCATGGCTTATCAAAATAAGCCGGGTTTTACCCTGAAATGAAAAATTGGCGGCCGCATTCACCTGGACTAAATCTTCGCTTCGTTTTTGATAACGATAATGCGCGCTCCGATCCGCGTTTTTGTTGTAGAGCAAGCGCGCCATTTGACCGACCTCCTCGTCATCTTGCAATTGGATAATATATTGACTGTCGTATTGGCTGACATGATGAAATACATTACGGGGAAACCTGATGGAATGCGTTGATACATTTGATAAATGGGCTTCTTCAGTGGCAAAAAAAGCACGGCGAAAAGGGGGGATCATTTTATGCAGTGAGGGTTGTACTCCCCTACTAGCCACCACGCCAACGTCCTTCATTAATACGCTGTAAGCATGGCGGTAAGGAGCGAGCCGATTAGGGAGCTCAGTTCGATAAGGAGCGACTTCGCGATAAGCAAGTAACGCCCTCGAGTCGGGTACTAGCTCATAGGCTCGCAAATCTGCCACAATTTTTTGGCTAATTTCACTTGGAATAGGTTCACCAAGATCTAATCCATCAATATTGTTATAACGAATGACGTTATTAATTTGTTGAATGTAGGTCAATATTTGCTCAATAAAGGGGCTTTTTTTTGTCGCCACTATGGCTTTATTATTGTCCCCCGCATAACTGCAATTAAAATAAGGGTCTACCGTTAAGTCGCCAAGGGGAGAAAATACGCTCTGACCTCCCTCTAGCGTGGTGGTCACAATATTTTTGATATCTTGTACTGCTGCCTCACCGATGGCTTGCAAATAAACAGGATAGCCACCTCGGTCAACGTTATTAATAATCGCCGCCCGTCCTGGCATTTTCCCTTGATGCGTTAATTCATCCAACACCACCTGCATCACCACAGTGGAAGGGTATTTGTTGATCGAATTATTAGGACTGCTGGCTATCAAGCGTGAAGAGATGGCTTCATTAAAATTCGGCAATAAATTGCTATCAAGATAAATCCCCCCTCTATCTTTGAGGATCAGCAAGCGGCTAATATCCATTGCAGCAATGGGATTGCCTCGTAACATCAGTTCTTTAATATACAACTGATACTCTGGCAAAGAATGAAACTGGTTGAAATCGAGCAGACGGATGTTATCTGAATGGCAAGTGGCTTGTTGTAATTGTTTAAAATCGGCATGAAAACGCTCAGTATATCTTTGGCGGATCTGCGCCAATTCGCCCGGTCTGGCTAATCCTTCCTTTTCCAAAAATATTATCGCGGCTTGATCAAAACAAAATTTGCGGTCGCCTGGCAATGAGCCATCATGCTGAGACAGAGTTTGCGTCATATTATAATGAGCATAATTTTGCCACTCAATCAGCTCGGTTCGGAAGGCGTCGGGGCTTTTATATTTTCCATTAGTAGCATGACGCACCGCCACCTCTTCTATCCGCCCTGACAACTCTCCTGCTAACAGCGTGGTGGGATCCATCCAAATATTGATTTTATAACTCTCGGCATTTTCTTGGATCCACAGTTTGATATAGTCCAGTTGGACAGGCTCAAATCCAATCAACGACATAAAATGGATTTCTTGCGGCACAGTCACCGATAAACAAGCGATGCGTTGTCTGATACTGTTAGGGATCTTTTCTGTATGAAAAAAATAACGCTCACATCTCATACTCCAATAAAGTATTTTACTCAATGCTAGCATTTCATTCGGCGGTGAGAGCGTTTTATTAAAGACATATTCTAACAATGCGGAAAACAACTCATTTTCAGCAACACTGGTTTTAATTAAAACATTTTGAAAGAGGAAGGTTTTTATTTTTCGGTGAAGTTCTGATTGGGTCATGTCCGTATCATCCTTGATTAATTTTTACTATACCCTCCGCCTTTGAAGCCGCCGCGTTGTTGACTGCGGGTGCTCGCCGAATCACGTAGTAGTCTACGCTCATCGGTCGGTCGCCCTTGCCGCCTAGCTGCAACTTCAAAGGCGGAGGGTATATTTTGCCTCGTGCCAAAGACAAAAAAGGGCAGCGGTGATCACCGCTACCCTTGTTAGATAAATTATTCGATTGTTGGCGTAATCTACACCAGTTTTATGCACGATGCAAAATTAGACTTCTTACCTACTTATTTTCTTTTCATGCTCAAGTAACCATTGTTTGGTTTTTAATCCACCGGCATAGCCTACCAGACGCTGATCACTGCCTATCACGCGATGACAGGGGACAATAATCGATATTGGATTTTTGCCATTGGCCGCCCCCACCGCCCGACAATAATTAGCCGAGCCGATGGCCAACGCCAGTTGTTTATAGCTCCATGTCTCGCCAAAAGGAATTTTTTTCAGTTCAGACCAGACTCTTTTCTGAAAATCAGTGCCGATAACATCTAGCTTCAGCCTAAAGATTTTACCCTGGCCAGCAAAATAATTTTCTAGCGCGCTAATCGCTTCTGATATAAGGCGGTTGATCTTCACCGGCTCTTTTTTTTCATTAACAAAGGCCAGAGTACATAAGCCAATGTCAGTAGCTTGAAGATGTATAAAATCAGCGTCAAATCCCGATGGGGCATCAATATAATAATTATACATAGCAGTTATCTTTTCAGAACATATTGTTTAGGTTAGCTATCTACTTTAGGTTGAGATCTCTCATTGTGTTTAACCCATGTCTTGTCTTCCCTCGTATATTCGGAGTAAACAGGCAGGGGCTTGTTACTCTGTTCCGGATTAAGTCTCGAGTGTGCGAACGAGCTGGATGATCCGGAAGCGGTAATAAGAGGCTTAGGCTTAGGCTTAGGCTTATTATTGATTTTTGTCCATAGGAAGCGTTTAATATTTCCATCCCAGTGCCTCTCGTAACCCTCTCTCTCTATTACACCTCCCTTTTTTATTTCAGACACTGACTCAGGTACCTTATCTAAAGACTGAGTTGTTGTTACTACTCTCGGTGCCGGACTCGGACTAAGTTGCGCGTATATCCCGTTAGCTGATCCGTAGGTGGTAATAAGCGGTTTGTCGGGAATTTTGACTTCAGCCCATTTCCCGCCTACTTTCGGCACTGATTTAGGCGTCGTATCTTTAGTATCACTGACTTCTTCATCTACAGGTTTGACGTTTTTATCAATCTTAACCTCAGGTGCTCCTCTTTCTTCTACTACTGCAGTTTCACTAGGAACTAGAAGATTTTTAGGTTTTTTAGATTTAGGCACAGGCACCTCTGCTGGGCGGGGCTTGCTACTACCGCCCACCTCCGGTGTTTCATTTCCCTTTTCTTTTTTCACCTTAGCATCAGGCTCATCATCAGATGATGTATCATCATCAGATCCTATATTATCTGCCGGATCATGTGGGGGTACCTCTGGAAAAAGTAGAAATGGCGGAATGCTATTAGTAGTAGAAGATGGATCAGAAGACACTTCATCTCCATCGACACTATCGACACTGTCATCAGTATTCGTTCCAGCCTCTACAGAGCCAGATGCAAGAGGATGTTCCATATATTCTAGGGTAAGTAGCTTCCCTCCAAGTACCGTAAGGAAAGTTATTACTTTATCAGCATCCAACCTTTCACATAGCATGAATTCTTCTGTAAGAAGCTTAATCAAGGTTGCAACCGGCTTACCATATAAAAACTCGGGATTTTCTCGTTGCTCTTTTGTTAATGTAACGTTTAAGGATGCTTCTATTCTTTCGGCACGTTTTGGATTCATTATCTTAGCTATAAAGCCTGACAAAAATTGCTGTGCTGCAAAAGAATTCTTGTCTTCCTTTGTCATTATTCCTTTCGTTTCATTAGTTCTTTCTTCAACAGTTTTTTTGCTTATTTTGTTCGTCGTTTTTATGAAATCGGTATTAGATGTCCCCATCAAATCGGAATATATTTTCTTTGTTTTCGCATTCGATAATTCTTTGACAAATTTTTGGACATCTTTTTTCATATCTTTTTTAGTATATGTAGAATTTACTATATTTAAAAAGATAGCATTTAGATGACGCTCAATAATATCTCGCTGCAAGTAATCTATTTTATCAGTTGTATCAATCTCTTTTAGCTTCGCTAAAAAATTTTTCGATAATGCTCCACTCGAATCGATATCATTTAAAATTTTTACCATTCCTTCCCGTGCTATTTCAGAGACCCATTTTTTTGCTTCGTATTCCGATAACGCTACTTTTGGTTGGTTATTAGGTGCTGCTGAAGGCGCTGTTGGAGATCTCGCTGGGTCAGTAGTTTGATGTTCGAATGGAACCTTACCCTGCTTCACATTAATAAGATCGAACGTTCTCTCTGTCGTCGATATTATCGGCATACTCGCTGAACGTTCTAAGCGAGAAGAAGTAGAATTAAATTTCGTTGGGAAGCACATATTATCCCCTTATTGATGCAATAGCTGAATTAAAAGTTTCGTATATTGATTTCAGATTCTGCATAAGCTTTTGTATTAATGTTTCAATATTAGTTAAAACACCCGCGGCTTTTCTGGTTACCGCACTTGCTGCAGTTTCTATTTGTGTTTCTAGCATGGTAAATGCTTTACTAAAAATATTGTATTGAGAGGCATTCATTGAAACTTTGGGGAGTTTTTTTTCAACTTCTTCGCTAATCAAATCCTTAAAAAATTCAGCTTTTGTAGCCTCAATGTCAACCCCCTTACCCGTTAATTCCTCTATTGTTTGGCGAAGAAATTCTTTTTTAGTTTCTCTTAAATAATGCTTAACATGTCCCCATCTAATAACAAGATTAGGATTGTCCTCTGTCTGACCCTCTCCCCCCTCAACCCACCCACGATGGTGTTCCGGCATCCATTTCTTCCAATCACCATGTTTATAAGAAGCCAAAAAGCTATATGATACATTAAAAATATCAGGGTCTATATCCATACGTGACTGAGATTTAATCCCTCTTACATAATCATCTCCAGCTTTTATTAACGCCTCTAATCTATCTACTTGCTCCTGCGTTATCACATCCTCTATATTCGATGCATGATTTTTTCGCAACAATAATGCGAATTTCATTTGTGTATCACGATCCATCTCCTCCAAAAAATTTGAATCATTATAGGATTTATCCCAAACACCTTCTTGCACCGCAATTCTTATATTTTCTTTATAATCATTGCTACTCAATATCCCTATCAGCTTTTCTGCTTTATCTTTATCTGCTTGATTTTTATATTTAGGCAGCGATTCTAACATTTTATCTAACGGCGAAGTATCTAGCGTCACCAGCCATTTATTACCCTTCTGTTTCACGACATTAGCCGGATCCAGACTCAGATCCTCTGCTTTCTTTATTGCTATTTTTTCATTTTCTTCGCTTTGTTCAGCATTATCATGCTCAATAGAATACAAAATCCCCGCATCTTGATCAGAGCTATAATCCTTTATTAACTGGCGGAGTTCTTGTTCCACTTTAGCGCGATTCATAACAACATCAGAGCCCTTACTTTCCGTTAGCTTATGCATGTTAACAATAAAATTGCTGACCGCGGTATTATACTTGTTATATTTACTCGCCACCTTCGATGTCAGATCCATATTGCCTCTCGAAATAGCATTGATGGTATTGACTATAAGCTCATACATACTAACATTCTTGTTCATGGCAACATCGGCTATGCTGTGATACATTTTAACCCCATTGTTCATATCATTCGCACTTTCCTTTGCCTCAGCGGCGATCTTTTGACGCACGCTGTCTTGTTTTTCTTCCGGTAAATCATCGATAGCGGATTCAGCTGTCGCCGTGAATTCGCTTACATCAGCGTTAACAGCTTGTGTTCTCAATGTTATTTTTGCAAGATGTTCTTCTGAATTGACTAGCGCAAGATTACCCTTTACTTCTGTGTATAGATGCCCTAATTCTTCAATTTTCTGCGTTGATGATTCAAAAGAACGCTCCAGAGGAGAAGGTTTATTTTCTTGGATAGGTGCCTGGTTTGATAGAGGAGAAACAGAAAAGAATTCATCTTCTGAATTTGATTTTCCATTTAACTCATAGCATTGAACATGACTTCGGGTTTTATTGTGATTCGCATTCACTACATTAACCATCTCACCCATAATTACCTTCCCCTTTCATCAATTAATTTAAGCATCAATATTTCGTTACACATTATAGTGATGCGATTTTCATTAATTGTCATGAAAGGTAATCTAATGAAGAGGGTTATTAAAATTACTTCAATGATGGCTGGTGTATACCCTTCGCCTTTGACAAGGGGTATAACACATCAGCCTGGTAGCAAAAAAGACGTTGCAAAATTATTTTACGCGGGGATCGCCGGCGCTGTTTTCCGGCTATATACCCAATGAATTTCGCGTTACGGCAAGGCAGCAACCAATCAAATCCCAGGAGGGTGGTACATGACAGAGGATGAGAGATCGCTGCCAACGCCGCCGTAACTTGAAAGGCAAAGGGGATATTTCTATTTTGAGTTGTATTTACGCATCACTAAGGTGGCATTGGTTCCACCAAAACCAAAGCTATTAGACATCACGGTAGTTAATTCTATCTCTTTCATTTGGGTGATGATATCCATCCCTTCGGCATCTTCATCAAGGTTGTCGATGTTAATACTCGGCGCAATAAAACCATGTTCCAACATCAACAAACTGTAAATCGCCTCATGAACCCCGGCCGCACCCAATGAATGCCCAGTCATGGCTTTCGTTGCGGAAATCGCGGGCGTTTGATTGCCAAAGACCTCTTTAATCGCCTGCAATTCTTTTGTATCACCCACCGGAGTGGAAGTACCATGTACATTGATATAATCGATGGATTGCTTGTACACCCCCTCCATCGCCATCTCCATACAGCGCACTGCCCCTTCACCGGAGGGAGCAACCATATCCGCACCATCAGAAGTCGCACCATAACCCACAATCTCTGCATAAATATGTGCACCACGCGCCAAGGCGTGTTCCAATGATTCAACCACCACCATACCGCCCCCGCCTGCTATCACAAAACCATCACGATCTTTATCATAAGTCCGTGACGCTTTCTCAGGTGTGTCGTTGTATTTGGTTGAAAGCGCACTCATGGCATCAAACTCACAAGACATTTCCCAACACAACTCTTCTCCACCACCGGCAAAAACGATATCTTGCTTACCTAGCTGTATCAATTCAACGGCATGACCAATACAGTGGGCAGAAGTGGCACAGGCGGAACTGATCGAATAATTCACCCCTTTGATCTTAAAAGGCGTGGCGAGACAAGCGGAAACGCCAGAGGCCATCGCTCTCGTGACCATATAAGGGCCAACGCCTCTCAAGCCTTTAGCTCGCATGCCATCACAGGCAACCATTTGATTACGAGGAGATCCGCCACCGGATCCGACTACCAGACCCGTACGAAAATTAGACACTTGTTGATCAGAAAGCCCCGCATTCTTAATCGACTCTTGCATCGCGAGATAGACATAAATAGATGCATTGCTCATAAAGCGCAATGTTTTACGATCAATCAGCTTAAAAGGATCCCATTTTGCCGCATCATATTTAACATTACCCCATACCTGGCTACGCATTCCGGCGGTTTTAAACTCTTCTGAGAAAGTAATGCCAGAATGTCCTTCTTTCAGAGATGCCAAGACCTCTTGCTGGTTATTACCTATGCTGGAGACAATACCCAGGCCAGTGATCACCGCACGCTTCATTCCATACCCCTTCAAATTTTATTACACCCAAGATATTGCCACGCACTTTAGCTTACAGTTGTACGCTGAACAAGTCCGATCAGAATAAAATTTATCACTGCCTATGCTCGATGGGATGATAAATCGCGCTGATGACTTAACTCAGCTTGATAAACTTTGAAACGACTGTTCTGAGCCAGTACCTGATGGCTGCCAAAAACGGCATCCAACAGCGCAGGATAAGGTAAAAACGCATTGGCAACGATTCGTAATTTTCCCCCGATCCGGAGATGATCATAGGCACCACGAATCAATCTTTCTGCAATATGCAAGCTAATCGCTAATCCGTCGTGAAAAGGAGGATTAGCCATAATGAGATCAAAACGCCCCTTAATATCAGAATAGAGGTTACTGGCGATCACCTCGGCGTCAATATTGTTAATCGCCAAAGTGGCACGACTGGCTTCAAGCGCAGCAGCACTGACATCACTGAGCGTGAGTTTTATTTGAGGTGAATGATGCGCCAACACACAGGCCAAAACCCCAGTACCACAAGCAATATCCAACACTTTTCCCTTCACCTGCTCAGTAAAAGAAGAAAGCAATAATTGACTGCCTGGATCGAGTCCATCACGACTAAAAACACCGGGCAAGGTTTTGATTATCCTAGTACCAACATGATAATGACCCCACCAGATAGCATTATCGTGTTTAATCTTTTTATCTAAGCGACCATAATAAAGGCTGCAACGACGGGCGCTATCGATTTTACTCAGCTCCAGCATCTCCCACAGCTTATTTTCCGCGCTACGTACACCGCTACGATTTTCTCCGACAATAAAAATATCACTTCCAACAGGGAATAAAGCCAACAAGTTGGATAACTGAAATTGGGCTTCTTGTTTGTTTTTAGGCCAAAAATAAATGAGCGTATTACAGTCAGCAACACTTTTTTTATCTGCTGAAAAACTAAATGTAACCTTATCCTCTAAGATAGGTTTTAATAATTGCCAATGATGGTATTGATTAGTATGAGCTAGGACAGTAGCAGCGATGAACTGCGCAGGCAATGTATCTTGCCAATCACCGGCAAACAAAACCCGACGCTCAGTAAATTCATTACTGTGGCGCAATATCATTTCACTGGCAGGGGTTAATACTGACATGAAAATTATTATCCTAAAATGGAGTGTTATACCCAATGAATTTCGAGTTACGGCAAGGCGGCAATCAAGCGAATCTGTGTACAGGTAGTACATGACAGAGGATGAATGCGAGCTGCCAACGCCGCCGTAACTTGAAAAGCGAAGGGTATAGATGATTTCATACCGCAATGATATAAGATTTGTTAACATAGCACCAAAATAAAGCGCCACCTATTAATAGGATAATAGAAAAATCAATGACATCGAGACGAGATTGGTTTTTACAACAGCTTGGCATTACACAATGGAAACTTCGACGCCCGGCGATTTTGCAGGGCGAAGCTACCATACCAATCCCCTCAAATGTTCGCCTACTTATCGTAGCGCAATCACCTCCTCAACATCAGGATCCTTTATTTTGTGATCTGTTATTGAGTTTACATCTCACTCCTGAGCAAACTTACAGCTTAACGCCAAATCAACTTGCAGTGATACCCAAAGATAGGCAATACCACTATTGGTATCTAGGGGATCATGAACCTTTAACAGATGCTCAAGTGCACTTACAAAGTCCAGTATTGAATGAACTTTATCAAAATGGACACGCCAAACGAGCACTCTGGCAACAAATTTGTCAATATGAAAAAGATTTCTATCCTGACGCCAGCTGATATAGCAGAAGCCTACCAGATTGAGCAAGCCAGCCATGCTTTTCCGTGGACTAAAAATGTTTTCGCCAGCAACCACAGCGAACATTATCTCAACTATAAATTAAGTGTTAATCACTGCTTAGCAGGATTTAGCATGACACAACTCATTATTGATGAAGCAACATTGTTTAATATTGCCATTGATCCGCAATATCAGCGCCAAGGTTACGGGCGCTTACTGCTTGAGTATCTCATTAAACAGCTAATAATACGTCATGTGGCGACATGTTGGCTTGAAGTTCGGCAATCAAACCTAGGCGCTATCGCTCTCTATAAAAGCTTAAATTTTAAAGCAGTTTCAGTGCGGAAAAACTATTATCCTTGCACTAAAGGAAGTGAAAATGCCGTTATTATGAAGTTATCTTTGGCCTAGTTAAAAATTTTTCGACAATAGCTGATCCCAAGCTAATATTAATCAATAACGTTTTAGAGCCTATTCAAAAGCTTCTTTGTATAGCCGAATCAGTTTAATTTGATTTAAAGCGGAAGTGCGCAGACAGTACAAATAGTACGGCAAGCGACGACAACACAAAATAAAATTAAAATGATTTGGTTATATCAGCAAGCACAGAAGATTTCGAATAGGCACTAAAGGATCTCCATCATTTTAATTAAAATAGGAGGATCAATGAGCTTTATAAAGGAATTTCGTGAATTTGCCATGCGCGGCAATGTGGTTGATTTAGCCGTCGGGGTTATTATTGGTACGGCCTTTGGAAAAATTGTTTCCTCATTGGTTTCCGATATCATTATGCCTGTGTTAGGTCTTTTAATCGGCGGAATTGATTTTAAAAAATTTGCTTTTATCCTGCGTGCAGCTGAAAGTACAAACCCAGCAGTTATTATGAGTTATGGTTTGTTTCTGCAAAATATTTTTGATTTTTTAATTATTACATTAGCGATCTTTTCCGCAATGAAATTAATGAATAACTGGCGCCGAAAACAAACCGAAGAGGTAGCAGTGCCAACCGCTGAAGAAAAGTTATTAACTGAAATTCGTGATTTATTGAAAAATAAAATTTAGCCCCCCTCCAACATCCTCACTTGTAAGATATATCTTACATTAACTGTAAGATATCATTTATTTTTATAAAATACAGATTCAGCATTTAATATTTATTTCTAATAAAATCATTATATTAAATATATTTTTTTTATAATAAGGAAAAAATATACATAAGAATCTTTACAGTATATTGCCTCTATTTGTTAATTAATCCATTATCTTGGTATCAGGTAAATGGGATCGGGTGAGCTATGCGATATCATTATTGTTATCACTGATCGCTGTCGAGATAAATGGATGCTCGATTAATCCCTGAGTAAGAACGGTATTATACGGAGTATAAACGACGTAACCGTGATAGTAGTATAAGTCAAATATAGTTATATTAATTGTCTTAAATTACTAGGAGATAGAAGAGAAGGATTAATGCTAGGACGCTACAAAAATGCAAAGGACTGCGGGTTAGGATAACCATTAAAGGATAAGTTTTCAAGGATGAAGCAAGGAGCACTATTTTTAGCTGGATTGCTATAAAACGAACCCAAAGGCACTGTTCAGGCAGTGCCTTTTTCATCAGTGCCAAATACCATTCTTCCTTATTATTTGATTAAAACAGGCGCTTACAAAATCGTATTGAGTGTAATTGTTATTTCTGCATAGCATCCCATTGAACCAGCTGTGCTAAAGTTTTTAAGCGCCAATCGGTTGATACCCAAGGCAGCCAATCAACCTGCCGATTAGCATAAAAATAATTTTTATAGAAGGGTCTCGATAAGTACGCTTTCATAAATTCCTGTTATAATTTTCCTACCAATAATTATAAGCGTAGTATATAAAAAGATAAATTGAAGCCTGTTGCTACGATATTTATTTAATCTATTCATTTTTTTATAAAAGTATACACAATGAATTTCGAGTTACGGCAAAGCAGCAATCAATCGAATCCCAGGAGTGTATCCCCTTCGCCTTTGAAGTTGCCTTCGGCTGCCAGGGCGGGCGACCGATGAGCGTAGACATACTACCTGATGAGGCAAGCACCCGCAGCCAGGCTTCAAAGGCGAAGGGGATAGTAATGACAGAGGATGAGAGATCACTGCAACGCCGCCGTAACTTGAAAGGCGAAGGGGATAGATATATTTTTAAGGAATATCAAGTGATTAAGCTTTTTATTTTCCACCTATTACTCATTGCTACCCCGCTCTCTGCTACCGAAACAAAACTACCCACGCTAACAGTTTATACTTACAGTGCTTTTATCGCCGACGGGGGGTCTGGAGCTGCTATAAAAAAAAGCTTTGAGCTTGAATGCCATTGTAAACTTAAATGGGTGACACTCAATGACAGTATTTCTTTGTTTAACCGCTTACGGATGGAAGGGAAAAATAGTCCGGCGGACGTGGTTCTCGGTCTAGATAACAATTTATTGCACATCGCCGAACAAACAGGTTTGTTTACCAGCAATCCTATCGATACTCAAGCACTGGCACTACCGGAAAACTGGCACAATAAGATCTTTATTCCTTATAATTACGGCTATTTTGCTTTCATCTATCACAAAAATAAATTAAAAAATCCGCCTAAAAGTTTACAAGAACTGGTCGAAAGCAGCACCCCGTGGCGAATCATTTATCAGGATCCACGTACCAGTAGTCCCGGCCTTGGTTTATTACTATGGATGCAAAAAGTATACGGAGCACAGGCACCTCAAGCTTGGCAACAATTAGCGAAAAAAACCGTTACTGTCACTCGAAGCTGGAGCGAAGCCTATGGTCTTTTTCTCAAGGGTGAGAGTGATTTAGTCTTAAGTTATACAACCTCTCCGGCCTATCATCGAATAGCAGAAAAAACAAATAATTACGTGGCAGCAGACTTTAGTGAAGGACATTATCTACAAGTTGAAGTCGCAGGCCAGTTGGCCGCCAGTAAACAACCAGAGTTAGCCCAGCGTTTTATGCAGTTCATCCTGACTCCCGCTTTTCAGCAGCATATTCCTACCGGTAATTGGATGTATCCAGCAATAAAAATAGCCCTCCCCGTAGATTTTACTTCTTTAGCCGTACCACCGAAGGCATTACAGTACCCTGCTAAAGAAATAGCAAAAAACCGTCTTCAATGGATCCAAGCATGGCAAACTGCCGTCAGTCATTAATTCCAGGTTGGTTACTTCCTGGCCTATTCACTGCCAGTCTATTATTCGGCTTAATTATTTTAATTTTTACTACCCTCTGGCAACATGCGCAGACTAGCAACTGGCAAAATATATGGCACGATAACTATTTATGGCATGTGATTCGTTTTACCTTTTGGCAAGCGCTACTATCAACGTTACTCTCCATCCTGCCCGCCATTTTTCTAGCGCGAGCACTTTACCGAAGGCGTTTCCCAGGCCGACAATGGTTGCTGCGTCTCAGTGCCATGACATTGGTGCTCCCTGTATTAGTGGCACTGTTTGGTATCTTAAGTGTCTATGGCAATCAAGGGTGGTTAGCGCAGTTATCTGCTTGGTTAGGCATCGAATACCGCTTTTCGATCTATGGATTGCCTGGCATTTTATTGGCTCATACTTTTTTTAATTTGCCACTTGCAACCCGACTATTATTACAGTCATTGGCCGCCATTGCCGTTGAACAGCGCCAGCTGGCGGCTCAGCTTGGGATGAATAGTTGGCAATATTTTCGCTGGATTGAATGGCACTATTTACGACGCCAGATATTGCCAACGAGCGCGCTGATTTTTATGTTGTGTTTTGCTAGTTTTGCGACCGTGTTGGCGCTAGGTGGAGAACCGCAAGCGACAACCATAGAATTGGCTATTTATCAGGCGCTGAGTTACGACTACGATCTAGAACGAGCGGCTATACTGGCATTGATACAATTGACTTGTTGTTTAGGCTTAGTCTTATTAAGCCAACGATTAAATAACTTGCTAACGATTGGTCATACTCATCAGCAATATTGGCGTGATCCGCAAGATAATCGATGGCAATGTATCAGCGATACCTTATTTATTGGCCTATTTTTATTATTTTTACTTCCCCCTCTATTGGCGGTAATGATTGATGGCTGTAATCAGGCGCTGGTAAAAGTGCTGCAAAAAAAAGCATTATGGCAAGCATTAATTACATCATTAATAATTGCAATCAGTGCTAGCTTACTTTGTCTGGTATTAACAATGATGTTGTTATGGAGTAGTCGTGAATTAAAATTGCGCCAACAAATTGCTTACGGACAAACGTTGGAAATCAGTGGTATGATGATTTTAGCCACACCAAGTGTTGTCTTAGCCACCGGTTTTTTTTTATTGCTGAAGGATCGTTATCTACTATCCCAGTCGTCTTATGGATTAGTTATCTTTATCAATGCACTGATGGCATTACCCTATAGCTTAAAAGTGTTAACTGACCCAATGCAGGATCTTGCACAACGTTATAACCGATTATGTTCATCGCTCAATATCCGCGGCTGGCAACGCCTACGCCAGATAGAATGCCGAGCACTGCAACGCCCATTAACACAAGCCCTGGCTTTCTCTTGTGTATTATCATTGGGAGATTTTGGCATAGTCGCTCTCTTTGGCGATGAAGAGTTCCGCACACTGCCTTTTTACCTATATCAACAAATAAACGCTTACCGTAGCCAGGATGGAGGCGTTACTGCGTTGCTATTGTTATTACTTTGCCTTTTGCTGTTTACGTTGATAGAACGACTCGCGAGCCCCTGTGATCACACTTAGAAAAATTACCTATTTATCCCACAATTTACCCATACACTTTAACCTGAACATTCAAACGGGTGAACGTGTGGCCATTCTTGGCCCCAGTGGAGCGGGAAAAAGCAGTTTACTTAATTTGATTGCTGGATTTTTAATCCCAAGTAGTGGTCATATCTTATTAAATCATCAAAATCATACCTTAACCCCACCAGCCAACCGGCCGGTATCCATGTTATTTCAAGAAAATAACCTGTTTTCTCATTTAACGGTAAAGCAAAATATCGCTTTAGGATCACACCCAGGCCTGAAACTGAATGCAGCACAACACCAGCGACTTCTGCAAATTATTGAGCAGGTTGGATTAACAGCCTATTTAAATCGTTTACCAGCACAGCTTTCCGGCGGACAACGTCAGCGGACAGCACTAGCGCGTTGTATGATACGTAGTCAACCCATTCTATTACTAGATGAGCCATTTTCTGCACTTGATCCGGCATTACGTAACGAAATGCTACAATTAATAAAGCAGCTCTGCACTGACCGTCAACTGACGCTGCTGATGGTGTCACATAATATCAATGATGCGGCGCATATTGCTGAACGTACGTTATTGATTGTTGATGGAGGGATATATTACGATGGCTCAACAAAAGCAATAATCGAAGGGAGGGTATCTGAAGCAAAAGTGCTGGGTATCGATACTATCAACCACTCCTAACTTATACAAACCCGATAGATTTCAAATAGTCCAATTAAGGAAATATTGCAAAAAATGATATCTTTTTTTTATCATCAGGCGGATAATTTTTCCCTAAGTTTTATGGTAATTACCGCTGAACGTTGAGTAATTGCTCTAAGAGCCTATTCGAAATCTCCTTTACATCGGTGAACAGATTTACAGGCTCTAATCTTGGTCAGAGAGAACATAGATCATGAATCATATTTTTGATACAGATAAAGCTATCTATCCCTTCCCGGCGAAACCGGCTCCACTCTCGGAAGATGAGAAGACTTTCTATTGTGCAAAAATTAAAAAATTGTTAAAAAAGCAAAACGCAGTGCTCGTTGCCCACTATTATACCGATCCAGAAATACAAGCATTGGTAGAAGAAACTGGGGGTTGTGTTGCCGACTCTTTAGAGATGGCACGCTTTGGCAATTCTCACCCAGCCTCTACTCTACTGGTTGCCGGGGTGCGTTTTATGGGGGAAACCGCCAAAATCCTCAATCCAGAAAAACGTGTTTTTATGCCAACACTCAATGCTGAGTGCTCTCTGGATTTGGGTTGTCCTGCTGACGAATTTTCCGCTTTTTGTAATAGCCACCCTGATCGTACCGTCGTGGTTTATGCCAATACCTCCGCAGCAGTAAAAGCCAGAGCAGATTGGGTCGTTACTTCAAGTATAGCGCTAGAATTAATTGAATATTTAGATAGTCGTGGCGAAAAAATCATCTGGGCTCCTGATCGACATTTGGGACATTATGTACAGAAAAAAAGCAGAGCCGACATGTTGTGTTGGCAAGCTACTTGTATCGTGCATGACGAATTTAAAATCCAAGGGCTCATACAGATGAAAACACTCCATCCAGATGCAGCTATATTGGTTCATCCTGAATCACCTGAGGCAGTGATAGAAATGGCAGACGCGGTTGGATCAACCAGCCAACTGATTCAAGCGGCTAAAACCCTACCGCAAAAAAAATTGATCGTCGCCACTGATCGAGGTATTTTTTACAAAATGCAGCAGGCATGTCCAGATAAAGAATTATATGCAGCACCGACTGCCGGTGAAGGTGCCACATGTAAAGTATGTGCTCATTGCCCATGGATGGCGATGAATGGTTTTAAAGCCATTGCTGAAGGGTTAGAACAAGGGGGGTTAATGCATGAAATTTGTATAGATGATACATTACGTCAGCAGGCTCTAGTCCCTTTAAACCGTATGTTGGATTTTGCTAACCGGCTAAAATTACCAACCAGCGAGAATGCTTAAAGACTCTCCTATTTCTCTATACTGCGCTGTCAGACGATATTCACTACATAAATCAATATTATTAATTGGCTAAAGTACTAAGCCAATACCGTCATATCCATGCTGAGAATTTTGCATGCAACCTCAAAATGATATTGAGTTGATTGAACAATTTCTTGATGCCATATGGCTCGAGCGGAATTTAGCTGAAAACACATTAATATCTTATCGACTAGATTTACAGACGCTGGCGCATTGGTTACAACAGCATGGCAGCCATTTATTGTGTGCACAGGTGCTCGATCTACAACGCTTTTTTGCCGAACGAATTGATAGTCACTATAAAGCGACCAGCTCAGCACGCTTACTCAGTGCCATGAAACGTTTTTTTCAATATTTATATCGTGAAAAACTACGGATCAATGATCCCACTGCATTACTTTCTTCACCTAAATTACCACAACGTTTGCCTAAAGATTTAAGTGAAAAACAAGTTGAAGCATTGTTAAATGCCCCCAATGTAGATATTCCATTACAATTACGTGATAAAACCATGCTAGAAGTGCTCTATGCCACTGGTTTGCGTGTTTCTGAATTGGTTGGATTAATAATCAGTGATATCAGTCTACGTCAAGGGGTATTGCGCGTCATTGGCAAAGGCAACAAGGAACGATTAGTGCCCTTAGGAGAAGAAGCCTTATACTGGATTGAGCAATATATAGAGCACGGGCGTCCTTGGTTGGTTAATGGCCAAGCATTAGATGCTTTCTTTCCTAGTAATCGATGCCAAAAAATGACCCGTCAAACTTTCTGGTATCGTATTAAACATTATGCGATCCTTGCTAACATTGACAGTGAACGACTATCACCTCATGTTTTACGTCATGCATTTGCCACACATTTATTAAATCATGGAGCTGATTTACGTGTAGTACAAATGTTATTAGGACACAGTAATTTATCAACCACACAAATCTATACTCATGTAGCAACTGAAAGGCTTAAACAGCTACATCAACGACACCATCCTCGCGCATAATAAAGTTAGTTATAATTTAATAGAAATAATTAAAACATAGGACAAGACCATGAAAAAAGTTTTACCACTACTGCCGATTTTGATATTTTTATTCGTTAAATTTTCCTACGCTAATATCAATAATGAATCTATTGACGCCAGACTAAAAAACTTAGCAAATGAAATGATCATATACAAGGCACCAAAAGAGAAACATGTGGTTACCATATTTACTGATATTAGCTGTGGTTTTTGCCACAAATTGCACAATAAAATGAAAGAATATAATGATTTAGGAATTACTGTTCAGTATTTAGCATTTCCACGGAATTGGAAGGAAGAAGCAAAGGAAAGAGAAAAAAAGGGAGCAGCAAAGGTCATGGAATCGATTTGGTGTACTGCTGATCGGAAAAAATCTTTGGATAATGCCATGAAAGGTGAAACTATTTCTCCGGCGTCCTGCGAAATAGATCTAGCTAAACACTATAATTTAGGCATTGAACTCGGTGTACAAGGTACCCCTTCAATCCTACTGGAAAATGGTACGATACTGCCGGGTTATAGCGTACCAGAGGCATTAAATAGACGATTGAATCAAAATTAGTTTCCTATACCTTATAATAATTATAATTTAGTCAGTATTTACAGATTAAATTATAATTAATTTTTAATGACGTTTACCATCATCGCCAAGCCATTCAATTTCATCATCAATTTCACCATTAGGATCTTGATAATATGTACCCCATCCATCGTAATTAACATTACACTTATTAGCTATATTGACTAATTGCACTACCTGGATATCGATCAATTCAGCATCAAGGGTAGTTCCTTTAATAGCATCAAAACATAAGATAATCGAACCATCTTCAAGTTTTAGCTCCTCAGTATCAGTGACTTCATACCCCAACTGAAACGCACTCGCAGCGGCAATTTTCAGCACATCCGCATCATGAGCAGAAAAATGATGTTCAATCATATATAATGCACGCAAATCACTACCATCATTAATCAATTCCTCAATAATCTGCCGAGTATGTTCAGCCTGATTATCCCATTCTTCACTATTTCCCATGTCGTCATCTCTAGTAGCAAATCGAAGGTGTTAACTGTTGTAAGCTGAAGTGGGCGGTCAATTTCGGTCATACCTGTTTTCAAATGTTTCTCTAATCGCTGGCTAAAATGGTGGGAGCAACATAGCCTAATCCTTGAATGCCGGCTCTGTCGGTTATAAAAAATCTCAATGTACTCACATTTTACGAACGCCAACCACAAAAAATCCCCTGCTTATGCAGGGGATTTTTATTTGGCAGGGGCGGAGAGGCTCGAACTCCCAACACCCGGTTTTGGAGACCGGTGCTCTACCAATTGAACTACGCCCCTAGTTAGGGTGGCGGTGCGGACGGGGTTCGAACCCGCGACCCCCGGCGTGACAGGCCGGTATTCTAACCAGCTGAACTACCGCACCACCGATTTTTTGATTTTCGAGAAAAAGGCCTCTGGCATTGAACAAGAGGCTTGTGGTATTGGGTGCCTGGCGGTGACCGACTCTCACATGGGGAGACCCCACACTACCATAGGCGCAACGGTGTTTCACTGCTGAGTTCGGAATGGGCTCAGGTGGTGCCACCGCGCTATAGCCGCCAGGCAAATTCTGTATGCTGCGTACACAGCTAATCTGTTAACAAGCGCGTAAACCAAAACACTTTCGGTGTTGTGAAGTTAAGCCTATCGGGTCATTAGTACTGGTCAGCTCAATGTGTCACCACACTTACACACCCAGCCTATCAACGTCTTAGTCTTAAACGTCCCTCAAGGGAAGACTCATCTCGGGGCAAGTTTCCCGCTTAGATGCTTTCAGCGGTTATCTCTTCCGCATGTAGCTACCGGGCAATGCCATTGGCATGACAACCCAAACACCAGTGATGCGTCCACTCCGGTCCTCTCGTACTAGGAGCAGCCCCCCTCAATCTTCCTACGCCCACGGCAGATAGGGACCGAACTGTCTCACGACGTTCTAAACCCAGCTCGCGTACCACTTTAAATGGCGAACAGCCATACCCTTGGGACCTACTTCAGCCCCAGGATGTGATGAGCCGACATCGAGGTGCCAAACACCGCCGTCGATATGAACTCTTGGGCGGTATCAGCCTGTTATCCCCGGAGTACCTTTTATCCGTTGAGCGATGGCTCTTCCATTCAGAACCACCGGATCACTAAGACCTACTTTCGTACCTGCTCGAGCCGTCACTCTCGCAGTCAAGCTAGCTTATGCCTTTGCACTAACCTCACGATGTCCGACCGTGATTAGCTAACCTTCGTGCTCCTCCGTTACGCTTTAGGAGGAGACCGCCCCAGTCAAACTACCCACCAGACACTGTCCTCGCACCGGATTACGGCGCTGAGTTAGAAAACCAAAACTCACAGGGTGGTATTTCAACGGCGACTCCACAACAACTGGCGTCATCGCTTCAACGTCTCCCACCTATCCTACACAGTCAGTTTCAACTCCCAGTGTCAAGCTATAGTAAAGGTTCACGGGGTCTTTCCGTCTTGCCGCGGGTACACTGCATCTTCACAGCCATTTCAATTTCACTGAGTCTCGGGTGGAGACAGCCTGGCCATCATTACGCCATTCGTGCAGGTCGGAACTTACCCGACAAGGAATTTCGCTACCTTAGGACCGTTATAGTTACGGCCGCCGTTTACCGGGGCTTCGATCAAGAGCTTCGTATCTCTACTAACCCCATCAATTAACCTTCCGGCACCGGGCAGGCGTCACACCGTATACCTCCACTTACGTGTTTGCACAGTGCTGTGTTTTTAATAAACAGTTGCAGCCAGCTGGTCTCTGCGACTGACTTCAGCTACAGGGAGCAAGTCCCCTCACCTAATGCCAGCGTGCCTTCTCCCGAAGTTACGGCACCATTTTGCCTAGTTCCTTCACCCGAGTTCTCTCAAGCGCCTTAGTATGCTCTACCTGACCACCTGTGTCGGTTTCGGGTACGATTGACTGTAACCTAAGCTTAGAGGCTTTTCCTGGAAGCCGGGCATCAACTACTTCTGCACCTAAGTGCTTCGTCATCACGCCTCAGTGTCTATGAAAAAGCGGATTTGCCTACTCTTTCCACCTACACGCTTAAACCGGGATTACCGTCACCCGGATAGTCTAGCCTTCTCCGTCCCCCCTTCGCAGTCACAACCAGTACGGGAATATTAACCCGTTTCCCATCGACTACGCTTTTCAGCCTCGCCTTAGGGGTCGACTCACCCTGCCTCGATTAACGTGGGACAGGAACCCTTGGTCTTTCGGCGAGCGGGTCTTTCACCCGCTTTATCGTTACTTATGTCAGCATTCGCACTTCTGATACCTCCAGCTCGCCTCTCAGCTCACCTTCTACGGCTTACAGAACGCTCCCCTACCCAATAACGTCGTCTCCAACGCTACTGCCGCAGCTTCGGTGGAGGGTTTAGCCCCGTTACATCTTCCGCGCAGGCCGACTCGACCAGTGAGCTATTACGCTTTCTTTCAATGATGGCTGCTTCTAAGCCAACATCCTGGCTGTTTTCGCCTTCCCACTTCGTTTCCCACTTAACCCTCACTTCGGGATCTTAGCTGGCGGTCTGGGTTGTTTCCCTTTCCACGACGGACGTTAGCACCCGCCGTGTGTCTCCCGTGGTCACATTCTTCGGTATTCGCAGTTTGCATCGGGGTGGTAAGCCGGGATGGCCCCCTAGCCGAAACAGTGCTCTACCCCCAAAGATTAACCCACGAGGCGCTACCTAAATAGCTTTCGGGGAGAACCAGCTATCTCCCGGTTTGATTGGCCTTTCACCCCCAGCCACACGTCATCCGCTACTTTTTCAACAGGAGTCGGTTCGGCCCTCCAGTTAGTATTACCCAACCTTCAGCCTGCACATGGCTAGATCACCGGGTTTCGGGTCTATACCCTGCAACTATTCGCCCAGTTAAGACTCGGTTTCCCTACGGCTCCCCTATTCGGTTAACCTCGCTACAGAATATAAGTCGCTGACCCATTATACAAAAGGTACGCAGTCACCCTTACCACACTCGCGTATGATTCAGGCTCCCACTGCTTGTACGTACAGGGTTTCAGGGTCTATTTCACTCCCCTCCCGGGGTTCTTTTCGCCTTTCCCTCACGGTACTGGTTCACTATCGGTCAGTCAGGAGTATTTAGCCTTGGAGGATGGTCCCCCCTTCTTCAAACAGGATTTCTCGTGTCCCGTCCTACTCTTCGAGCTCACACTATTGCTACCTTCGAGTACGGGGCTATCACCCTCTTTCGCAGGCCTTTCCAGACCCTTCCTCTGATAACAACAATGATGCACACTCTGGGCTGCTTCCCTTTCGCTCGCCGCTACTCAGGAAATCTCGGTTGATTTCTTTTCCTCGGGGTACTTAGATGTTTCACTTCTCCCGGTTCGCCTCGTTAAACTAGTTTATTCATCTAACGATAGTGCAACTGCTTGCACTGGGTTTCCCCATTCGGGTATCAACGGCTAATAACGCTTCCTATCAGCTCACCGTCGCTTTTCGCAGATTTGCACGCCCTTCTTCGCCTCTGACTGCCTAGGCATCCGCCCTGTACGCTTCTATCACTTAACTTCACAACCCGAAAGTGTCTTACTAATAAACACTTCTCGCTGTTCATTACTCGCTTGTTCCAGATTGTTAAAGAGCATATTCAATACGCATAGACCCTTGTCTTTGCAAATTGGCGTCCCCTAGGGGGTTCGAACCCCTGTTACCGCCGTGAAAGGGCGGTGTCCTAGGCCTCTAGACGAAGGGGACATGGCTACATCGTCCCTATGAAGAACGCTCTCTCCATAAAAACCACTAGCTACTTTCATCAGACAATCTGTGTGAGCACTCAGCGTAGCCGCCATCTTTGGTAAGGAGGTGATCCAACCGCAGGTTCCCCTACGGTTACCTTGTTACGACTTCACCCCAGTCATGAACCACAAAGTGGTAAGCGCCCTCCCGAAGGTTAAGCTACCTACTTCTTTTGCCGCCCACTCCCATGGTGTGACGGGCGGTGTGTACAAGGCCCGGGAACGTATTCACCGTAGCATTCTGATCCACGATTACTAGCGATTCCGACTTCATGGAGTCGAGTTGCAGACTCCAATCCGGACTACGACGCACTTTATGAGGTTCGCTTACGTTCGCACGCTCGCCGCTCTTTGTATGCGCCATTGTAGCACGTGTGTAGCCCTACTCGTAAGGGCCATGATGACTTGACGTCATCCCCACCTTCCTCCGGTTTATCACCGGCAGTCTCCTTTGAGTTCCCACCATCACGTGCTGGCAACAAAGGACAAGGGTTGCGCTCGTTGCGGGACTTAACCCAACATTTCACAACACGAGCTGACGACAGCCATGCAGCACCTGTCTCACGGCTCCCGAAGGCACTTAAGCATCTCTGCTAAATTCCGTGGATGTCAAGAGTAGGTAAGGTTCTTCGCGTTGCATCGAATTAAACCACATGCTCCACCGCTTGTGCGGGCCCCCGTCAATTCATTTGAGTTTTAACCTTGCGGCCGTACTCCCCAGGCGGTCGATTTATCGCGTTAGCTTCGGACGCCATAACACTAGGTCACAACCTCCAAATCGACATCGTTTACAGCGTGGACTACCAGGGTATCTAATCCTGTTTGCTACCCACGCTTTCGCACCTCAGCGTCAGTCCTTGTCCAGGGGGCCGCCTTCGCCACCGGTATTCCTCCAGATCTCTACGCATTTCACCGCTACACCTGGAATTCTACCCCCCTCTACAAAACTCTAGCCAGCCAGTCTCAAATGCCGTTCCCAAGTTAAGCTCGGGGATTTCACATCTGACTTAACTTACCGCCTACATGCCCTTTACGCCCAGTTATTCCGATTAACGCTCGCACCCTCCGTATTACCGCGGCTGCTGGCACGGAGTTAGCCGGTGCTTCTTTTGCGGGTAACGTCAATCGATAAGCATATTACTCTTACCTCCTTCCTCCCCGCTGAAAGTGCTTTACAACCCTAAGGCCTTCTTCACACACGCGGCATGGCTGCATCAGGCTTCCGCCCATTGTGCAATATTCCCCACTGCTGCCTCCCGTAGGAGTCTGGACCGTTTCTCAGTTCCAGTGTGGCTGGTCATCCTCTCAGACCAGCTAGAGATCGTCGCCTAGGTACGCCATTACCGCACCTACTAGCTAATCTCATCTGGGTTCATCTTATGGCGTGAGGCCCTAAAGTCCCCCACTTTGGTCTTGCGACATCATGCGGTATTAGCCACCGTTTCCAATGGTTATCCCCCTCCATAAGCCAGATCCCCAGACTTTACTCACCCGTCCGCCGCTCGCCGGCAGAGTAGCAAGCTACTCCCCGCTGCCGCTCGACTTGCATGTGTTAGGCCTGCCGCCAGCGTTCAATCTGAGCCATGATCAAACTCTTCAATTTATTACTTTTTTAACAACTTCATAAACCCTGCTTTCTATTATGTTTCCATAAAAAAACAAAATCCAATCCGCTGTTTGTTTTTATACTGCTTCTACTGCCCCAATATTACAGCGCAGCACAACAGCGCACTCGCCAGTGCCCACACAGATTGTCTGATAAATTGTTAAAGAGCTTCTCGTCTAGCCTTACAACGAGAGGGCGCATTCTACCCTTTCTTCTCTCAGAGTCAAGGCCTTCTTTTACCAAGCTCCCCTTCTTCTGTGGGGTCGCATTATAGCCCCTTTATTAACACCTGCAACCTTTAATTTAAGAAAAAAAATTAGATGCTCTTTATTTCATCAATCAAACCTCATTCGCCTGCTTTTTAGGCGATAAATGTAAAAAATCTTGAGCAAAATGATTCACTTGTTGCCAATCTGTGTATTCCACCTCCTTATCGGTCTGTGTCTCACCTCCAGTGATACGCATAATAAATTGTATTATAACGCGATCAAACCAACTGTACTGTGGATAACGTAATGCTCCAGCAAATACGGCACATAATTTTGGCTGCCAAGGGGTGCGAGACAAAAATTTAGACACATACGTATTTGTTTGCGGTGAACGTTTCTCCAATTTGCGCGCTGTCAAGTTAACAGCAAAAAATGCGCCAGGCAGCTGATAGAGCTGCGCTATGTGGCGCTTGATAAATGTGTTCAGTACAGGGCTAAAGTGCCCATAATGAACCGACGCACCAATCATAATTTTTTGATATTGCGCTAAATCGATTTCAATCGACGAAGATAACGCTTGCACCTCACAAATAGCCATCTTCGATAGTTGATTAGTAATATAAGCGGCAATTTTTTGTGTTTGTCCGTCTCGGCTAGCGTAGAGTATTAAGACTTTCATGCTGATGAGCCTTTATTGAAGGATTATTCACGCCAAAATGTCGGCGTAAATAAAACCAGTAGAGTAAATATTTCCAAACGACCGAATAACATGGTGATCACTAAAATCCACTTTGCAGTATCGTTCATAGAAATAAAATTATCCGCTACAACGCCTAGTCCCGGCCCTAAATTGTTTAGACTTGCAGTAACAGCGGAAAACGCCGAAAACTCATCCACTCCCGTTGCAATAATAGCTAATACACTAATGATAAAGACTAATGCATAAGCTGAGAAAAAACCCCAGACTGCTTCGAGGATCCTTTCTGGTAGCGCACGACGCCCCAATTTTATGGTGTAAACCGCGTTTGGATGAACTAACCGTTTTAATTCTCTCGATCCCTGTAAGTATAGTAGGATGATACGAATGACTTTCAAACCACCACCGGTTGAACCCGCACAACCACCAATAAAAGCAGAAGAGAGCAATAGCATTGGCAAAAATGATGGCCATTTAGCGAAAGTATCAGTCGTGAAACCTGCCGTAGTGGCCATCGACACTACTTGAAAAAAAGCATGATTCAATGTATCTGAGTGGGATGGATATACATTGTACTGCCACAGCACTGCGGTACAAATAGTCACCAATATCAGTTGTATGAAAATAAAAACCCGAAACTCTAAATCACGCCAATAAGCCTTTAAATTTAAGCCACTCAACGCCGCAAAATGTAGACTAAAATTACAAGCGGAAATCAGTAAGAATATTGCAATGATGGTATTGATAGCAGGACTAGAAAAATAACCAATGCTTGCATCATGGGTAGAAAAACCACCAATGGCAATAGTTGAAAAACTATGGGATATGGCGTCAAATACTGACATCCCTGCGCACCAGAGGGCAAATGCACAGAGGATGGTCAACAATAGGTAAATTAACCAAAGTGTTTTAGCCGTTTCTGCAATCCTTGGACGCATTTTGTTATCTTTCAACGGACCCGGCATTTCTGCTCGATATAATTGCATGCCTCCCACGCCAAGAATTGGCAAAATAGCGACGGCTAATACAATGATTCCCATTCCGCCTAACCATTGCAGCATTTGTCGATAAAATAAAATGGCTTTAGGTAAAGAGTCTAAACCTGCCAACGTTGTCGCCCCGGTCGTGGTCAGTGCGGAAAAAGATTCGAAAAAGGCATCACTGACCGAAAGATTAGGCCGCTCAGAAAATATAAAAGGCAAGGCTCCAACGCTTCCTAATACCGTCCAAAAAAGAATCACAATCAAAAAACCCTCACGAGATTTCAGCTCGTGCTTCTGTGTTTTGTTCGGCAGCCAAAGCAATAGCCCAATAATTAAGACCACGAAAAAAGTTTCGCCAAAGGCACGTCCCGCCCCATCGTGATAGATCAATGCCACCAAACCAGGAATAAACATAGTTACCGAGAATAAGATAACCAAAAATCCAACAATACGGGCTATAGCACGAAAATGCATACTGACACATTCCTCAATGATTCAAAGGGATAACTACAGATATCCCCTCATTTACGTCAGCGCAAGCACCATGCAGCGAATTCAAGAAAAGGAGCTTGAAGATGACCATCCATTCTATCTCTATTTTCGTTTGGATAAAGAGAATAGTAATAATTTTCCAGTTTTAAACAAGAAATACGGACATCAATTAAGATCACCTTCTGCTGCGCTGCTATTAGCGGTAGTGTAGTATGTTAATAGACCAGTAGCCGACTTCTCTATACTTTATTTCATTGAAATAAATGCCACAAAATTGTGCGTTGCTGATATTGTCAATATTTCTTTCTATAAAACTAATGGCTTTTTTATTCCCTTCTGCAAAAAGTAATCGGCGGGAATACCCCCTAAGAATCTATTCGAAATCTTCTTTAACAAAGCTCAAACGAGGAAAATAATGGGCAAAATCCATCGATTAGATGCCAAACCTACGATATCAAATACGCCTCCAGTGATGGAAAAGCTACGTTGGCGGTCGTTTTCAGCTTCGTGATATTCAATTTTTTCTTCGTTTTATATCAAAAACCCTCATTTTATATCAAAAATAAAATCACTATGTTAACGATATGTTGATAGCTTCTTAACATTGATGCTACAAATATTGTAACTGTCCGCTTAATAGATGATCGTTGCAATCACATCTGTGTTATTCATCATTATTAGGGCGGGTTTGTAAAAAAGAAGCCACCTATTTAGGAGAAGAATAATGCCTAATAACATAGAAGCAGTTCTACCTACAACGAATCCGATTTCTCTAGCAAACAATACACGCGGTGCTCCAACAAGCGTAGGCTTGTCACTTATTGGCGTGTGCAATGTCAGCAGTAAAATGTATAACCTTTTATGTGGCGCTGCTGTAATAGGGGGCACTTCTCTTATAATGGGATCTTCATGGCTGATAGCAGCTTATGGGACAAATGATTTATACAAAAATCAGTCAGGTTCAGAAAGGGTATTTAATGAGGAGACGCTGCAAGTAATCAAAAAAATGACGATAGGTGTCGCTGCTTTTATGTCGGCGCAGGTATCTTTATATTTTCATCACCGAGCTGAAGATATGCAAAAATTCCCTGAACGCATGCGTGCACTGCCCGTAGAAGTACAGAGAGAATTCCAAGACATAATCAATCGCGGAGATAAAGAAGGGCTAGAGGCGAAACTCCAGCAATATAAGATGTGGAGACCTTTCTTTGAGTTAAGTAGAGCCTGATTAATTTAATCCATTTTTATGTTTAAAGGAGGGCAGGCGCCACTTTAGGCCGCGCCTGTACAGGAATGCGCAATATAGCCAAATCAGTTTAATTTGATTTAAGTGTTGTCGTCGCTTGCCGTACTATTTGGTCTGCGCTCCTCCGCCTTGAATCAAATTAAACTGCTTCGGCTACATCAATTATTTATAGGCTGACTGGTGAATCCCTACTGTCCGCCCTGAGGGATCATCCTTATTTTTGAAGGATTCGTCCCATTCAATGGCTGTGGCCGAAGAACAAGCCACCGAAGGCCCTCCAGGAACACATTCTGCGGCGCTCTCTAAGGGAAACAATTCGGCAAAAATAGTGCGATACCAATAACCTTCTTTAGAGCTCGGCGGATTATAAGGAAAACGAACAGCGGATTGCGCTAAATCTTGATCGCTGATTTGTTTCTCAGCTATTTCTTTTAATGAGTCGATCCAACTGTAGCCAACGCCGTCAGAAAATTGCTCTTTTTGCCGCCAGGCTACGCTCGCGGGTAAATACGAAGAAAAGCTTTCACGTAAAACCTGTTTCTCTATTTTTCCATTAACACACATTTTGTCTTGTGGATTAATGCGCATCGCCACCTCTAAAAAATTTTTATCTAAAAAGGGAACGCGGGCTTCAACACCCCAGGCAGACATGGCTTTATTGGCACGGGCACAATCATACTGATGTAAAGCTTGTAATTTTCGTACCGTTTCTTCATGCAATGCCTTTGCATTAGGGGCTTTATGGAAATAAAGATAACCGCCAAAGATTTCATCGGCTCCTTCGCCCGAGAGTACCATTTTGATCCCCATCGCTTTAATTTTACGTGCCATCAGATACATCGGCGTTGACGCACGAATGGTGGTGACATCGTAGGTTTCAATGTGATAAATCACATCTCGGATCGCGTCAATACCTTCTTGCTCGGTGAAATGAATTTCGTGGTGTACCGTACCAAGATGATCAGCCACTTCTTTTGCCGCACGAAGATCAGGAGCCTCCTTTAAACCGACAGCGAAGGAATGAAGCTGTGGCCACCAGGCTTCTTTGCTTTCCGCCTCTTCGATCCGCCGCGCGGAAAATTTTTTGCTAATGGCGGAGATAATCGAAGAATCCAATCCCCCTGACAGCAGCACGCCATAGGGTACATCAGACATCAGATGACTTTTTACTGCCGCCTCTAAGCTATTACGCAGCTTATCTTTATCGGTAACATTATCTTTGACCTTGTCGTAATCAAACCAATCGCGATCATAATATTTGCAAGTTTTACCGTCCTGGCTCCACAGATAATGGCCGGCTGGAAATTCTTCAATTTTAATACTGTTAGAAATCGGCACCAATGCTTTCATTTCTGACGCAACAAATTTATTGCCTGATGCATCCTCTCCTCTATACAGCGGGATAATTCCCAAATGATCACGCCCAATCAAATAGGCATCCTTTTCACTGTCATAGAGTACAAAAGCAAACATACCTTGCAGATCATCTAAAAAATTTACCCCTTTTTGCTGATATAACGCCAAAATGACTTCACAATCTGAAGCGGTTTGAAAATCGTAATGAGCAGCATATTGAGCACGCAAAGCTTGATGATTATAAATTTCGCCATTAACCGCCAAAACATGGGTGCGCTTCCGGTTATAGAGAGGTTGAGCACCGGTATTAACGCCGACAATAGATAAACGCTCATGAACCAATATCGCTTTATCGCTGGCATAAACCCCCGACCAATCAGGACCACGGTGGCGCATTAGACGCGACATCGCTAAGGCGGTTTTACGCAATTCGACCGGATCAGTCTTTATATCCAGCACGCCAAAAATAGAACACATAACAATCTCCCTAATGTTTTGAGTAGTAATAATAGCGGATTATAAACCACTATTAGCCAACACCCACTATGATGGCTATCTTTAAAAGAAAGGAAATATACGATGACAGTAAACGAAATGTAAAAAATAGAGGGATCACATGCAAAAGATAACGGCTATTTTACTATTTTCAACGATGTTATCTGTGCCCACCCCTGTTTTAGCTTCTGCTGCTGAGAGCCTTGAGGCGTGTAAAATTCAGTGGAGACATAAATATATGAGTATTGGGTCGGTATTATCCTGCCTTCAAGAACAGCAGGCGGAGGCACAAAAAACACCTCCCTTTTCCTCTCAAGAAAAAATGGATGAAGCGTATCGAATGAGAAAGCTGACGCTTTTTTTGTAATAACCCGTGGCATAAATTGCACCTCATATTTTACGCTACCAAGATCCCTGTTGCCTAAAAACCCTTGAAACATGAGCTGCAGAAAATAACGCATCTGGAACAGAAAGTAACTAAGGCAGCGTTGAGGAGGTGATTAGATTATTTTTACTTCAGCACTAAACCCTGCTTTTGCCTATTCTTTCCAGGTGATGCCACAGTGTTGGTAAGCATGCTGGGTGGCTATTCTGCCGCGCGGAGTGCGCTGAATAAAGCCTTGCTGAATGAGATAAGGCTCTAACACATCTTCAATAGTTTCACGCTCTTCACCAATAGCAGCGGCGATATTATCTAAACCCACTGGCCCACCGTTAAATTTATCGATAATGGCCAGCAGTAATTTTCGATCCATATAATCAAAGCCTTCTCCATCGATATTTAACATCTCTAGGGCTTTTATCGCTATCGGACCATCAATGACACCTTGCGCTTTCACTTCAGCAAAATCGCGCACACGGCGTAATAAACGATTGGTGATACGCGGCGTTCCTCTCGAGCAGCGTGCTAAATGATGCGCCCCTTCTAGGGTTAAGGTTAACCCTAAACAACGGGCACTTCGGGCTACAATCTGTTCTAAATCAGCGATTTGATAAAATTCTAACCGTTGGACAATGCCAAATCGATCACGTAACGGCGAAGTAAGCGAACCGGCACGTGTGGTAGCCCCTATCAGCGTAAAGGGCGGTAAATCAAGTTTAATCGACCGCGCAGCAGGCCCTTCGCCAATCATAATATCCAGCTGATAATCTTCCATCGCAGGGTAGAGAATTTCTTCAATTATCGGTGATAAGCGATGAATTTCGTCGATAAACAAAACATCGTGAGGTTCAAGGTTGGTTAATAACGCGGCCAAATCACCGGCTTTCTCTAATACTGGCCCTGAGGTAGTGCGCAGATTAACACCCATTTCATTGGCAATGATATTGGCTAAAGTGGTTTTTCCAAGCCCAGGCGGGCCAAATATCAGCAGATGATCCAACGCCTCACCGCGCTGCTTAGCCGCCTGGATAAAAATTTCCATTTGTTCTCGCACAGGCAATTGCCCGATATATTCAACCAATAACTTGGGTCGAATGGCGCGATCAATGACCACTTCATCATTGATGATCTGTGCTGAAACGAGGCGATCGGCTTCAATCATTTTTTACCTTTATTTTTGCGCTATAGCCAATGAATTTCGAGTTACGGCAAGGCGGCCAGGGTGTGAGGCCGATGAGCGTGAACCTACTACCTGATGAGGACGAATGTCCACAGCCAACAACGCGGCGGCTTCAAAGGCGAAGGGTATATTACAAAGCGGCACGCAAAGCCTCCCGAATCAAAGTTTCGCAATCCATCCCAGCGCTGGCAATTTTATTAATCAGTCGACTGGCTTCTTGTGGTTTATAACCTAGCGCGATCAGTGCTGAGACAGCTTCAGCTTCATTGTTAACCGTGGTTGACAACGAAGCAGATAATGGTACCGCAGCGCTATTAGTGAAGAGATCGCCATTTAAACCTTTAATGCGATCTTTCATCTCAACCACTAAACGTTCAGCCGTCTTTTTACCTACTCCTGGCAATTTTATTAATGTGCTGATCTTTTCTTGTTCAACAGCATCAACAAATTGCGGCGCTGACATCCCCGATAAAATAGCCAACGCCAATTTAGGACCAACACCATTGACTTTAATTAATTCACGAAACAGCGCCCGCTCTTGTTTATCGTTAAATCCGTATAATAGTTGCGCCTCTTCACGCACCACAAATTGCGTAAAAATAATCGCTTCTTGTCCTACCTCCGGCAACTGATAGAAACAGCTGATGGGTAACTGAATTTCATAACCTACCCCATGGGTTTCTAACAAAACCTGAGGGGGCTGCTTTTCTAAAATAATACCGCGCAGACGCCCTATCACTTTAGTTCCTCTTTTTAAAGTCGTAATTTACGTGGCCGCGTCCTGTTTTTCTGCAGGTAGCAATGAGTTTTTGCTGCAAGTGACAATGCGTAATAGCGATAGCTAATGCATCTGCTGCATCCGAGGGTGGTGCGGCCGAGAGATTTAATAAACAACGAACCATATGCTGTACTTGTTTTTTTTCTGCCGCCCCACTCCCCACGACGGTTTGTTTGACCAGCCTGGCTGCGTATTCAAACACCGTTAAGTGCTGATTGACCGCGGCAACTATCGCCACACCACGGGCTTGACCGAGTTTCAAGGCAGAATCAGCATTTTTTGCCATAAATACTTGTTCGATAGCAAAAAAATCAGGCTGAAATTGGGTAATAATCTCGCTGACACCCGCGTAAATCAATTTTAAGCGCGTAGGTAAAGACCCTCCTCCTGTACGAATGCAACCGCTAGCCAGATAACTTAATTGCCGCCCTTTCAGTGCAATCACTCCATAGCCGGTAATACGAGATCCCGGATCAATACCTATGATTATCATAGCTGTCCAAAAATAAAATAAATCATTTAAAACAAGTAGAGGTATTATTTTAGATCAAATAATAGGCAACAAAAGACAACAAAACACAACTTTTCAGTCATTATTTATCAATACCTTGCCTCTTTATTTTGACCTGTTATTTTTGTCATTGTACATTAATATTATCGTTGTTTTCCTAATAAAATTCTTTTTTCATTAGGCAACAGAGATAAGATTTACTCTCTAAAAACCAGCCATAACTCGAAATTCATTGGGTATATCCAGCTTGCTTTTCTTGCATCCCATCATTTGATATCTTCTCAAAGGCAGCGGTTTTACTGCATATCGAATAACTGGCCAGTATAGCGGTAACGACGATAAAAAAATTTCCTTCGGAAGAATCAAGCAAAAATGAATTAAATAAATTACAAACCATATAACTACTTAATAGCGCTATAAATAGGTTTTTTATTACCGGAGATTGTTGCCAGGCAGCGCGGAAAATACTTAACATCCAGGCCAAAAAAAGCACCAGTCCTATCAAGCCTAATTGAACGGTTTGCAATAGATATTCATTATGTGGATTACTCACTTTATAGCCCGCTTCAGGAATGGCATAGAAAAAACCACCAGCACCATGGCCAAATAAGGGAGCCTGTTTAATTAATTGCCAAGATTTCAGTACAAATGCTTTACGTAGTCCCATTGAGCTACTGCAAGACAGTTGCCACTCTTCAGCAACGGCTATTGAGCACTCTTCCATTTCTTGTATACCCAGCTGTAGGCGATCATGGCTACGATTGGGCACCATAATAAAAATGCAAGCTAAAAAAGCAGCACAAGCAGCGACCATTAACTGCTGCCTGAAAGGCAGTGAAAGTTTTGTCCATACAGCAATAGCAGCAATGAGTGCAACATAACCGGTTCTACCCAGCAGCATAAACAATACATTATAAAGGGTTATCGCAACTAAAAACGCATAAGCCCAACGCTTTATACCCTGATAAAAAAAGAGGTTTTGCAACCAAAAAAGAGCAGCCAGCGCCATAAAAAAATTTTGGGTGATGTGCAGTTTAAAAACTGTCGGATTGAGGGGATTGTGAGAGCCAAAAGGAAGATGAAAGACAGCTATCAATAAACTCATCACCAGTATGACCGCATTCGCTAGCAAAAAACCTTTAATAAAATAATCAATTAACCGACGAGAGAGTAAGAAAAAAAGGGCTAATGGCAAAACATATAATAATTTCCTATATTTAGCGACCATCTCAAGCCCGTGCACGTTTTGCTGCCACAGCAAAGAAAGCGATAGCAGAGAGAATATAACCATAGGTAGCCAAACGAGCGGATTTTGCATCAATACTTTTACCGCGTTACCATTCCATCTCAATAATACACAGAGTAAAACCAGTACCAGTGAAAGGTGGATTAAAAAAGTAGAACTGGGTAACGCGATACCTAACAAAAATGCCGTTACACTGGGCAACATTTCTTTACATTGGTGAATGACAGAGCCTTCACGCACGGAACAACAAACAGAGGCAGTCATGAATTATCCATTTTATGATGATGAGACTAATGAACTTAATTTTGGTAACCAACTCACTAGAGAATAATGTTTTTTTCCCCGACACAATAGAGTGTATTTGCCAAACAGACGATCGGCATCAGTGAATAGATATTGCGTATCACCTTGCTTTTTACCATTCACTTTCACCGCATTCTCACTGATCAATTTACGGGCTTGCCCACGTGAAGGAGCCAACCCTGCATTGACTAAGGCTTGTTGTAAATCAGTATTAGGGGGTAAATCAGTAGTAGGCATGCCGTCTTGTGCTAACTGAGCAAAATCGGCTTCAGTCATTTCAGAAAAATGACTAGAAAAGAGACTCTGAGTGATACGCTGCACTGTTGTCAATGCTTCTTTGCCATGTACCATCTCGGTCATCTTCTCTGCTAGCACCGCCTGTGCTCTTGGTGGCTTGCCACTGAGTTGATCTTCTTCTTGCAATGCCTTGATATCTTCCAACGCCATAAAGGTGAATAATTTTAAAAAACGATAAACATCGGCATCAGCCGTATTGATCCAAAATTGATAAAATTTATACGGGCTGGTTTTTTTGGCATCCAACCAAATGGCTCCTGCTTCGGTTTTACCGAATTTAGTGCCATCGGCTTTCGTTATCAGCGGTACCGTTAAACCATATACCTGCTGTTGATGTAAACGCCGGGTGAGATCAATACCCGAGGTGATATTGCCCCATTGATCGGATCCACCAATTTGTAGCTCTACTTCATGATTTTTATTCAAGCTAGCAAAATCATAGCCTTGTAATAAATTATAAGAAAATTCGGTAAAAGAAAGACCACTCTCATGACGCTCTAAACGTTGTTTAACCGCCTCTTTATTTATCATCTGATTAATAGAGAAATGTTTGCCGATATCGCGCAAAAAAGTCAGCACATTCATCTGGGCAAACCAATCATAATTATTGACGATGATCGCGCGATTTTTATCACAGTCAAAATCAAGAAAGGGAGAGACTTGTTGGCGAATTTTTGCTACCCATTGATCCACTGTCTCTACCGTATTTAATTTCCGTTCCGTAGCTTTAAAACTGGGATCGCCGATAAGTCCCGTGGCTCCCCCCACCAAGGCAACGGGGGTATGGCCTGCAAGTTGAAAACGTTTTAAACACAGCAACGGCACCAAATGCCCCAAATGCAAGCTATCAGCAGTAGGATCAAAACCACAGTACAGCGAGAGAGAGCCTTGAGTTAGCCTCTTTGTTAACGCCTCTTTATCTGTAATCTGAGCGACCAGGCCACGTTCTTCTAATTCTTTTATCAGGTCGATGTTATTCATTAATTATTCCGTTTGTCATTAGACCTCTTTCCAAACCTACTGCGTGAAGCAAATCCTGCGTTGCCCGGTGCGCGCAATCCTCATGTACTTATGGCAACGAAGGTTGCTGTGCGCCGGGCGCCTTGACTTCACATAACGAACTACGGTTTGGAAAGAGGTCTATTATACCCTTCGCCTTGAATCAAATCAGACGGATTCGGCTATATCACTTTTGCACCATTTTATAACGTCCCCCTGACAATTGACAAACATCGATTTTTTTCAATTATTATTCAAGGGTCGCCTTAACGGCAGTATTTAATTCACTGACAGTAGCTACTGACCAAGCATTTTCGTTTATCCTCGGGGTTACCTTCAGCTGTAACGTCAAAGGCTTTTTACCCTCTATCTCTGTTATATGGAGACGATCTTCTGCTAATAGCTCTAGAGGGCGACTCACCAGAGACAAAGGCTGATCTGAACGCTCAAGTTCTATTGCAGAATTGGGGTTGACTAATTCTATTTTTGTTCGCCCATTATCGCCAAAAGCAAAATGCGGATCTGAAGATACAGTGGCTCCACTCAGTTTCAATACCCTATCACGTGTCGTTTCCTCACAGAGCAGCGTTAAGGATACATTACGTTCAGGGAGTGTCCGCCAGCCTAGATCACCTGAGGAGGTAGTTTTATCCTGGGTGATCCTGCCGTAATTAAGTGATCCTTGACTCATTATTACCTGACATTGTTGCGCTTGTGACCAGTGTGAGAATACAAGCAGTAGTAGGATCCCCCCTACCCACCAATGATGAATTAATGCTTTACTACGCTTTTTCAAAAACACAAGTGGCGGCAAGGGTTTCATAATAGTTCTCCAAATCGGGTTGTTCATTGAGTGGATACATCAGACGGCAGGCTTCATGGCCGTTTTCAGCCGCGACGAATAAGGTGCCACTGGCAGGGATGTTGTTGATAAAAACCACGCCGTTGTCTACAGAAGAGGTAATGTATTGCTGATCACTGTCAACAATTAAACTGTCTTTGGGTAAAGGACTGCCATCGGGCAAGGTGACATTCAGCAACGCCCGACGCTCTTTCAGCAGTTGATAATTGAGTTGAGTCACCGCGCCACGTCCAACCTTAACCGATTGTAAACCGTTGCTCACATCCGCATTTTTCGGCAAAGTTTCCGTATTTAATTCAACATGTGATGATTGATAGGCAGGTAACGAAGGCACCACCGCTTGCCCCCAAAAATCGGTCCACACACGCCCTTGCCCGGTATCAATGGCTATTCCTGCTACCTTTTGATCTAATTTAACAATCGCAAAGCTTTCCTGTATCGGCTCCGGTGAAAAGGTGATCCCAGCGGCATGGGCGGCCACCCCTCCCTGCGTGCTAACGTTATAATTTTGGCTTCGATTAGTATCAACACTGGCACTAAAGTTAATTTTTGTATAATGCAGATTGCTATTAAGACTTCCCCTGATCGCAGTATGTTTTTCAGTAAATTCATGGTTAGCGGCGAGTGAATAATGCAATGCCGGCATAATTTGGCCGTGAGTATTAATGCCGCTACCCAGGATGGCTCTGGTGCCACTACGACGGTAATAGTTGTCGATATGTTGCTCACCCCATGGCAGGCTGAAATTAACAAAAAGCTGATCAGCGCCATTTTTTGTATTAGATCGACCGAGGCTACGCTGCCAATCGGCACGAATATTCACTTTACCCATCGTTTTTCGCCAGCCAATATTGATACTTTGCGTCGTCTGCTGGCTGACAAAACCTGTATAACCGAGCGAAAATCCACCTAGGTAAGGCAGTGACCAATTAGCATAAGCACCAAAAGTATGCGCGCTCAATTCATGTTGATGATTTTGATACATAGAATCGCTCAGATGACGATATCCGGCGCTTTTATGACCCGCATGCAGTGTCATTGCCAAATTTTTTAACGGACGATAGGTGCTAGACAGCTCTAAGTTTTGCCCTTGCACTGAATGCTGTTGATCATGACTTAACCACCAGCTACTTTTTAATAGCCAATTATTGCGCGGAGTAAACTCCCCTCTCGCCGCCAAAGACTGATAGCCTTGAGCGAGCAGCACGCCACCGCTCAGATTAAGCTGTGAATGGATCCGCCATCCTTGAGAAAAACTCCCTACCCAAGGTGGCGTCTGCCCCGCCATACCCTGGCTAACTTTGCCCAATGCAAAAGATAACCCTTCGGGTTGACTAAGCTGAGCCGCATTCTGTTCACTCGCGCTCACCACAAAATGATGCTGTTCACCGTTAGTTTCATTCACGGTGACCTGGAGATCCGTATTAGCACTGATCGTCGGTACATCAGGAAGCGTAAAACGCCCCGCGGGAACCAAAGTGGAATAAATCAGCTGGTGGTTCTGTTTAATTTCAACACGCGCCTGGGCGGTTTGAGCGATACCCGTCACCGTCACACCAGATCCTGATACCGGATTTAGCGCGCGATCCGGCTCTATTTGCATGCCGGATAATGAAGGAATAGCAAACAGCGAGTTCCTCACATTAATTTGACCGGCTTGTAATTGCAGACCAACACTGGGAAAGGTACGCTGCGCGTAAGTCTGTAGTGCGGTGAATTGCGTCTCCCTTTCGGATTGATTAATAATTTGCCGACTGCGTACCAGCCAATCGCCGGCATTAAACCCGTTTTCCAATGACGCGTAGCTGTGACGAGAAGTATCCCACTGGTTTTTCGACAAACTGCTAAACATATCGTAGTTCAACAAACCTGCCATACCGCCGCGTAAATAGCCGGTCGGCGCCGTAGAGACTGGCGCGAGTGCATCACTCGGAACCACCACTAAAACACGCGTTTCATTGGGAAACAGGCTAACAGTAGTGCCTGGGTAGTAAGTCGCGTAATCATCGCAAGGGAGTGGAGTTTGATCACCCTTAGCCGATGAATCAAGCGAGGCAGAGGCTAAATCGCTCGGGATCTTCAAGCCCGCCTGCTGCAAAAAATGAGCATCCATACACAATTGACCTTCAGTAGAAAATTGAGCGTTGATGGTGCCTTTGTCGTTACCATTAATAGAGACCGATACCGGTATGGTGCCAGGTGAAAAACGCGGGGCTTCAGAAAAATAAGCCGCCACCTCTGGGCTAATACCGCGTGCTTTCAGTACATCGAGATCAAATTCACTCGCCATGATTCCTTGACAAGCCAGCAGCAGACCACTCGCAACCCACCGCATTAGTATTTTCTTAGGACAAAATAAGATGGCTATTATAGGATTCATGATCATGGCCAGACTGATCAAGCAATCTGATTAAAGATTGACTAAGGGCGCCAGATAATCATCAACCTGAAAACCATAACGCGACGCCGGCATCAGCTTAATTTGCGTATTGCCAGCTAGAGACGCGGTCGGTGCTACTTTAGCGCTCAGGGTTTGCCCCGGCAAAATATAGGTTTTGGCTAGCGTGGCGGCGGTTTTACTGGGTAATAATTGCAATTGCTGTGATAAACGGACGATGTAAGGGCTCGGGTTAGTGACGGTCAGCTCTTTCCCCTTCAGCGTCCACTTCAAACCTGTCCAAGGATCTTTAACCTCTGGCAGTCCAGCCGGATGAATGATCACCGGCAGATCTTGCCGTACGGTAAAGGCAATATTTTGTGATCCGGGATGGCGCTGTTGGATCCCTTCAAAGATAACGCGTTTAAAATGTTCAACTTTAATTGGCTCGGCACTACTGACCACAAAGCGAACCCGATGCTGCTGCCCGCCCTCAACCCGGGCAACCGGTTGCGTCACGATCACCTGCGGGCCGCTCTTATCATCAGGTAGATCATATAGCGTGACATGCAACAAAGATGCCTGCGGATCGCTGTTTTTCACATTAATACTGCCACCGCCCTCGGCCATGTTAAGCAGCACCACTGAAGTTTCTGGTTCCATACCCGCAGCATAAAGTGCCATCGAGCTAAAAAGAGCGGCGGCAATAATGCCGGCGCTAAATAATGTGCGTAAATAAAACATAGCGGTACCTAAATTAAGTTTAGAAAATAAAAAATCGGGTGAGTAATGAAAATAATATTGTTTTTTAAATAGGGTGATTTTCTATTTATAAAAAATACCATCCAATGATTTAAAAATTAAAGCCTGGTTATTTAATTTATTTAATAGTAAATAAATTTATTTATAGATATTTAATAGTAAAGGTGTTTTTACCTTCTACTTCAATATTCTGTGCAATTGCAGAACCGGTTATTTTATTTAGTGTTGGTTCAACTTCTAATCCAATCATTAATGTTTTTAAAGCCACGGGAACATTAATAGAATCATTTTTTTTAGCGATAGATATTTCATTAAACATTACGCTACCTTGAGGAGAGAAAAATAGTGAGCTTGTTGCTTCATGCCAAATGTTATCGGCAGCTCTTTCTGTAGAATAGAAAATAGGCATTTTTCCGTTATGATAAGAACTTTCTACAATAACACTATCATTTTTTATCTTTATTTTATAAAAACCCAGTATAGTATCACCCAATGTATTTCTTAAATAAAATCTATCATTTTGTGCTTCAGCTTCACCTTTTTTATCATCAGTCGTTGATAGAGAAATTTTAGTATCAGCATCACATTTTATACTTACACTTATATTTTTAGCAGGCAATACTTTATCTCCTCTGATTAATTCTGAAGATTTAATACCTTGGAAATCTAATATATTTCCATTTTCTACTCCGAACAATTCTATTTTGCAGGCTCCAGGTATAATTTTTGCTCTTACCGTCAATGTCGCTGAATCTTGCTCTGCGGCCAACGCACCCCCAACCCAACTATTTAATACTAATACCGAGGCCAACCACACCCCTTTTTTCTTTAACAACATATTATTTTCCCTTTCGTGATAAAATAAAAAATCGATAAAAATACTAACGCTACGATAAACTATCATGCGAATGTATAGTTAACCTGGGTTAATTGTAATGAATTGTCAGTTTAGCTTCTTGCAAGAAACGCTTATTTTTAAAAACATTATTTAATGTTGATTGATCTTCTTTGCATACAAATTGAAACCATTCGATTTATTTAAAAACAATTATCTTTTTAGTATCAAATAAAGTCGAGCGGGGAGAATTAATCTCATTATTTTCTAGCGGCCAAATAAAAATCTCTGACGTGATGATCTGTTGCCAATACAGGAGAAACAGTTCATTGGCTATCAACAGGGCAAGAAATGACAACATCCATAGCGCTAATTTTTCTAATTGACAGTGATGTTTTAACCATATCACTGTCCTATTCAGGATAGCGCCTAGCGTTAAATATAATCGCTTAACGATAGCCGCGCCTTTTTTTCGTATCAATATACGAGCGCGATTTATCAGGCTCAGTGATTGATGATTCGATGAGATAATATCCGTTTCCCCATCACCCATTACATCATGATGACAAACAACTTGCTCGCCCCCGTGATGAGTCGCCAAAGGAGTGAGCTTCTTTTTAGCATCAGCCACTATAGCAAGATCTACGACATCTGGCTGAAAATCGCTCATAGCCTGCAGATAGGATCTAGAATGATAGGCGGTAGAGGGGGCTGTTGACGTTACCTTCGGTGCCCTCAAAGGGTGATCCGTCTTGATTAAAGTGGCCAAACGATTTCGCCGAATAACCGACTGAAAACTTACTTGTAAACTACCACTGAGAACCAAATTTTCTACTGGCACATACCACTCTGATGATTTAATGGCTGGAGGATTGACAACATCACCTAACGGCTCTAATACATGTTTATAATGACTGAGATTTTTAAAATGTAAGTTTGCATTGTTATCAACAGAAACAGCAGCATGCAATGAAACGATTTCTCGATAGTTTGATCTTAGCGGATGCTGATGAGATAGTGATCTAATTGAGAGCGGTGCCGACATTTTAATCTTCTCTGTCCTGTTTTCAAATAGTTAACCTGACGAAGAGCCTGTTCGAAATTTTCTTAAACAAGAGATTTCGAACAGGCTCTAATAAAATCATGACGTATCTTTACGTATCAAAACAAAAAGAGCTTATACAGCCTATTTCGCCTTACTGCTTGCAAAAAACGCTCATGTGCAACATGAATCTATATAACTAGTTGTTATCAAATGTTTTTTTAGATAACCGTCTGGTGCGCTGGGCAAAGCTGCTCTGTTCTTGCAGGTGGAAGTCCTGCCGTAGAAGGGTAGCTAGACCACTACGTAGCGAGTCTTGCGCTGTCGGAGGTAACGAAGGCGGTGAAGCGTAGACAGTGAAACATTCGAGCCGAAATCAACAGATGAACGCGATAACTCCGAAATCCCCGAGTGGTGCTGTGCCGATGGCCTTGGAGGGTCAGCAGGCCACGGTTTCTCGATGGTTAGACTAGCGAAATCCATCATGAAACACACCGGAGTCGCAGGCGTCGGCGAGTTTGTAGAGAACAGTGTGGAACCCAGGAGATCCAGAAGGTTCTCAATGGAGTGAGTATTCTAAGCACAAGTGCCAAACACGAGGCTTAAAAGAAGGCCTTCTGGAAGTCGGAGTCAGCCATAGTAGCGAAGAAGCGAGTAATGATCGTGGAGCGAAGGGCGGGCAGATAGATCGAGCGTAAGAGGGAAACAATGACCGTACTCAGCAACGACGGAACAACATGGTTAACAAAACTTGAGCGCATAGGTGAGAGATCAGCATGTGACAAACAGCTCGTGTTCAACAACTTAAGACATCTGCTAAACAACACTCTGTTGAGTGGACAATTCCATCGGCTGGACGGGAATAAAGCCGTAGGTATTGATCGCGTGACAAAGGCGGCCTATGGGGAAAACCTCGAGGAGAACATGATTCGTCTCGTCAAGCAGATACGCAAGGGGACATACCAACCCAAGCCAGCCAGAATAACGGAGATCCCAAAAGAAGACGGTAGTAAACGGCCATTAGCTATTTCGTGCGTGGAAGATAAGTTGGTACAGCTTGCTGTCAGCGATATTCTGAGTAGAATATACGAACCGCTATTTCTGCCCTGTTCTTACGGTTTTCGCCCGGAATTAAACTGTCACGATGCATTAAAGGCGTTGCAACAACAAACCTTCCGAAACTGGAAAGGAGCTATTGTAGGGATTGATATCCAAAAATATTTCAATACAATTCCGCATACGGAATTGATGGAATTACTGCGGAGAAAGATATCAGATCGACGCTTCCTGAGATTGATCGAGGTGTTGATAACTGCGCCAGTCATGGAAGGTAAACAATTATCCAGTAACGTGCAAGGCTGTCCGCAAGGGTCAATTCTGTCGCCCATTCTTGCCAATATCTACCTACACCATGTGATTGATAAATGGTTTGATGAAATTAACCGTTCATCTCTTCGTGGACGTGTGGAGATGGTGCGATATGCTGACGACATGATATTTACCTTTCAGATTCAAAGAGAAGCGGAACGCTTCTACAGAGTCTTGCCGAAACGATTGAATAAATATGGTTTGGCACTGCATGATGATAAATCGCAACTATTACCTGCGGGGCATATTGCAGCGCTAAAAGCCAGCCAGTCCGGAGAACGTCTACTGACGTTCAACTTTCTGGGGTTTACCTGCTATTGGGGGAAAACGCGAAAGGGATACTGGCGGCTGAAATTTACTAGTCGAAAAGATCGCTTTGCGGCCAAACTCAAAGGGTTAAGAGACTTCCTTTGGAAGAATCTAAATTCAGATAAAAGGCAAACCCTAAATACCGTCATTAGCGTTGTCAGGGGCTGGGTAAATTACCATGGCATTTCGGACAACCAAAGACCGGTTGGCCAGTTTATACACCAGAGTCGCCGTATCATCTTCAGGTGGTTTAACCGTAAAGGTGGGCGACGTCGCCTGACATGGGAAAAGCTCGCTCTGATCCTGAAAATGCTGGGTTATCCAGCAAAATGGAAAACCCGATCAATGTTTCAACCTCGCTGAATAGGTGTGTGGGGATACTGATCTATCGGGAGCCGGATGCGGTAGTTCCGCAAGTCCGGATCTGAGGAGGGGTCTGCTCGGGTGACCGGCAGGTCTACTCACCCACGACCTTTTTAAGTTTTATTACCCGGCTTCTTTTTGCACTTTTTCTACACAAATCACATGTTTTCTAACGGGATCAATTTCTCTGCTTTGTGCTATACAATCGCGATAATGCTGTGCATAAAGGTCGAAAGCTTCACGGGCAGCATCAGGCGTTTGGCTAAGTAAATTATCAATAAATTTTTGACTGCCAATCTCAAAATGCTGATAATCAATAGGATAATTCCAATTACCTCCCCAAATCATGAAACCATGCTGTGCAAAAATTTCAACCACGTCTTCAACTAATCCAGCACGTTTCTCCTTGTTTGGACGTACATCGTTGCGATTAACAAAAAACTTGGCACTGGCTGGCGGTAATATCTGAGCGTTACCCTCATCATCAAACGAAATGTACGGGTTTTGCAGAGGATTAAGATCAATGGCAACACCATAAGCATGTTTTGACCAGCCATCACCATTGGTGATGGGACGACCATTGAAAGCAGAGGTATTATTTTCGCTCATTGAAACTTTATCATTACCTTCATAACTTTCCATAACAACGGCTTTTTTAATGGGAAAACGTAGCTCAAATAGCTTAGAAAAAAGTTTTTCAACCTGATTTGCCACTGCATCGAGCACAACAATATTGCCTGTTGTTGTCTTACCTTCAAAATCAATGTGCTCAAATCTTACCCGACGTAAACGATCACAGGCAACAGGGTTTTTAGGTGTAATGACGTTATGCGTTTGCATGTCAGTACATTCTTCTGGTGTAAAGGAAAAAATTCCAATATCTGAAGCAATACAGGACGATACCATTATCATGGCAAAGATGGGTATAATCGTACGAGTGATAAGTCGCATAAGTATCTCAAAAAATAGGGAGACGTGATCTAGCCATACTATAGAAGAGACAGAAAATGTCATCAAGAACATCGACCTGATCATTTTTGGTCAGTACCCCCATACCTTTGGCAAAATTTTTCACCCGCTGAGGGTTTGCCAGTGAAACGTGGAACCCTGCCTGATGAAGCGTATAAAGCAAGGATTCATGATAAATACCCGTGGCTTCCATGATTATTCTGACTTGCTCATGAGTGACCGCTTGCTTTTGTAGCCACTGGCAGAGTTGTGTGACTGATTGGCAATTATTGGCTAAAGATTTATGTTTTTGTTTTCCTTTAACTCCTTCAGATAATAGGCAGATATCTAATTTTAATTTACTGACATCGATACCGATATGAAACATCATTTGCTCTCTCCTCTCATAGAAACCATCACGCCTATTTACCTTGTACATGCAGAGTCAATGCTCTTGGTAACCGTTCAATGTTTATGCTGGCGTGAAAGGTGAAACAGAGGGCTTTAGCTCACCCGCAAAGTTTGACTTTAATGTGCTAGGAGAAGCTTGTAGTGGTCAAGTAAACCCAGACACATTTTTAAGACAAATTGATTACAGGTATACGCTCAAATTCCATGGGTGAAAAATAAGCGAGTAGACTATGTGGTCTTCTACTATTGTAATAGGCTAAATAATCCAGCCCCCCTAACTTGGCATCATTACGGGTTTTAAGTATTTCATAATTCAAGTATTCATATTTCAAGCTCCGAAAAAAACGTTCTGTTGGTGCGTTATCCCAACCTTGCCCTTTACCACTCATACTGGCTTGCACACCCATCACTTGCAAATGGGCACGATACTGATGGCGGGTATATTGGCTGCCTCTATCTGAGTGATGGAGCAACCCTTTTGGAGGTTTTCTGCGCCAGTAAGCCATCTGGAGAGCTTGTACACACAGTGCTGTCTTCATGTGGGCTGCCATTGCCCAACCGATTATTTGGCGCGAGTATAAGTCCATCACCACCGCTAAATACATCCAGCCTTCATAAGTCCAAACATAGGTGATATCCGTTGTCCATACCTCCTCTCTCTGAGTAATGTCAACGCTACTTTAGATTGACCACTTTTTGCTACTTTAAAATGTCCAGTTTTTGCTAATTTTCCTGTTGGGTTTCTATTCCAGGCGCCTGGATAATATCAGTCGTTTTTATAGGCAACATGCCTGCTTTGCGTTTATTTTTGAGTCGATAGCTTTCTCCTTTAATATTCAATGTGGTTGAATGATGTAAAAGCCTGTCTAAAATCGCAGTTGCTAAAATGTGATCACCGAATACGTCCCCCCAATCAGTAAAACTTTTATTTGATGTGAGAATGATGCTCGCCTTTTCATAACGACGGCTCAATAACCTGAAAAATAGGCTAGCTTCTTCGCGATTCATCGGTAAATACCCGATTTCATCCAGTATTAATACCCTGGCATAGCACAGTTGCTGAAGTTGGCGTTCCAGACGGTTTTCTTGCTTTGCCTTCATTAAGGTACAGCAGAGTCTATCCAGAGGCATAAACAATACCCGATGCCCAGCTGTAGCTGCCTTGACAGCCAGCGCTATCGCCAAATGCGTTTTCCCTACCCCAGGTGGGCCTAACAAAATGACGTTTTCATGATGTTCGACAAACCTCAGCCCCGCCAGCTCGCGGATAATTTTCCTGTCTATACTTGGTTGGAAAGTAAAGTCAAATTGCTCCAAGGTTTTTATCCACGGCAAACGTGCTTGTTTTAACCGCGATTCCAAGCCTTTTTGGTGACGCCCGTTCCATTCCTGGGCTAATGCCTGCTGGAGAAATTCACGGTAGTTCAGTGCTTTCTTGGTGGCTTCTTCACATAAACTCTCCAACGCATCGCCCAGGTAATCCATTTTTAACCGTATCAACAAGTTTTCCATTTCCATCAGAGTAGCTCCTCATACACACTGAGCGAACGAGACGCTACTCGATTGACCTGTTGCCAAAGGGCTTGATGATGTTCTGGCACCTTTTGCCAGCCCTGCGTTACCTCCTGCAAGAGATGCGTCGCGAGCAGTTGCTCATCGCCGTAAATACGTAGCGTATTATCTAAACCGATACGAATATTAACCGCACGACCACACCAGAATGAAGGCACGCTATAGCGATTACCTCTGACATCGATATAGCTGTCCCATGCCACTTGTCGTAGGTCGAAGTAGCTGGTATCGAAATCAGTCGCAGGGAGTGGCATCAAGGCTATTTTTTCCTCAGCAAAACGATTTTCCGGTGTCTGCTTGAATTGACGAAGATGACGCTGGTCTGCCACTTTCGCCAGCCACATCGCTAGCAGTTGATTAACATGAGCGAAACTCTCAAACTGACGGTAGCGAGTGAAAAAATTGTGTTTAACATAGCCCACCATCCGTTCGGTTTTGCCTTTCGTTTGCGGTCGATAAGGCTTACAGGCGCGAGGGCTAAACCCATAGTGATTAGCCAGTTGCAGGAAGCCCGCATTGAACTCGATGTGGCCATTTTGTCCATGTTTGATAACAGCGGCTTTTTGGTTATCTACCAAGACATTTTTTACGCTGCCACCGAAGTAATTGAAGCTGCGAACCAGCGATTCATACGTGTGCTCAGCATCTTGCTTAGGGGCAGCAAAGACATGAAAGCGACGCGAAAAACCGAGCGTATTAACGGCAAAATTAACCGTACAGGCAGAGCCTGCCACCTCAACGATGATTTCTCCCCAATCGTGTTGAAGTTGATAACCGGGGAGGGTTTCAAAGCGTACCGTGTTTTTCGAGGCCCTGAGCGGACGTTTGGGATGTATATAACGTCGGAGCATCGCACTCCCACCCCGGTAGCCTTTTTCACGGATTTCCTCAAAAATAACCGCCGCATTCCAAACCTGTTCACTCAACCTTGAATCGATGTAGTCTTTAAAGGGCTCGAGTTTAGCAACCTGTTTTTTACCGCGTTTTGCTGTTGGCGGCGCAGGATAGCTAATGTGCCGTCTCACCGTTTTTTCTGAACACCCTATCTGATGGGCAATATCAACAATAAATGCCCCCTGTTGATGGCGTTGTTTTATCATGTAGTGGTCCTCTCTTCTTAGCATGCTTATTTCCCTCATGGCTTTGTCACCACAAAGGAAACTGCATTCTGGCTTGAGTGGACAAATTAAATTAGCAATTTACGGTCTTTTATCATTAGCGCTGACAGTCCTCACCATCCCCCCAGGTGTAATGGTATTGATCGTCTCCTAAGCCCCCTTCGAGTCTATCGTTACCGGCGCCACCAATGAGTTTATCGTTTCCTAAACCCCCAGAGAGATGATCGTCGCCATTACCCCCATACAGCTGATCATCTCCGGTGTCGCCACTGAGTGTATCGTTGCCATCACCACCAAAGAGCCTATCGGCACCTGTGCCACCAAAGAGATAATCGTTGCCATTATCACCCGAGAGATCATCATTGCCTTCATCACCATACAGGCTATCATCGCCCGCGCCGCCAAAAAGAATATCGTCTCCCAAGCCGCCATGCAGCCTGTCTATATCGCCATCCCCCCACATCCAGTCATCGTCGTCGTCACCAAAGAGGATATCCTCTCCCGATCCGCCATAAAGTTTGTCATTTCCGCTACCCCCTCTGAGGATATCCCTTCCCGCAAACCCAAACAGGGTATCCTGCCCCGCATAACCATTAAGCTGATCATCCCCGACACCGCCGGTAAGCTTATTGTCTCCTGCGTCGCCATCACGCTGTAGTGAAGAAAGTGCCCACAGCGCATCCAGGGTGTAGGATTTTCCCGCTATCTCAACCTGGTTCATCGCAAAAACAGGGCGCGGAGTGACGCTATGACGCGCGTTTTCTTGCCCTTTAATCGTGAGATAACGGCGTTCATCATCATTGCCATTGCTATCTAACCCGACAAAAATAAGGCGTAAATGATTATCTAACTGACGTAAACGTAGCTTATCTACCCTGATATCCCCCCATAACTTCAGGGTATTACGACCTTCTACATCGTCAATAACATCATTGCCATCCCCCAGGGTATATAAATAGGTATCATCACCCGCCCCGCCATAAAGGTGATCGTCTCCGCCGTTCCCCTTTAGCGTATCGTTACCGCTACCGCCAAAGAGCTGATCGCTCTCTTTGCCACCATAAAGCTGATCATTTCCCGCTTCACCGTAGAAGGTTTTTGCGCCGCGCTGATCCGCCCCGGCGAGTAAAATATCATTGCCGGCGCCACCGAAAATAGTACGATCGCCGTGACTCTTATCGGTGATCTCATCATCCCCTGCCAGCGCGTCAAAACGATTATTGGCCAATGCCATCGCACCGGTCAAGACGATGACATCCTTGCCCGACGTGCCTTGCGGGGTTTGCTGTTTTATACCACGCTTCAGATGCCCTTTTTCGTCAAGAGATAAACGATAAAAAACCGGTTTATTCTGTTCGTCAGTCTCCAGGAGATAAGCCTCATCCTCTTTATCGATAATCGCGATATGACGATAACGGGTATGCTGAAAAAAATGACGGAGGCGAACAGTGCCCCTATTTTCAGGGCGGCTACGGGGAGCCGTCTCCTTTAAAACCAAATCGTCATTTTCCCTCTCCTGCGTTAATTGATCGAGAGAGCGCGAGTGGAGCATCACCACATCCAGCTGGGGAGCGCCATCGGTATCTTCATTATCGATCACGATATGTCTGACGCTATCAGCGTCATGATACAGGTTATAGACATCACTGCCGGCGCCCCCTTTGAGGTGATCATCACCGCCAAAACTGTAGAGCATATTTTCGGTGTGATCGCCGGTTATCCTGTCGTTAAAAGCCGTATCTATCAACAGGAGTCGCATAAAGTGTGGCAGCAGCCTGTCACGATCATTAACGCGGATTTTTCCTTTTTGCTCACCGTTATCTTGCAGCAACTGCACCCGCTTTTGCGACGAGCCGGATAAATCAGCACTTCTATCAGCGCTAGACAGGTAACGCACAGGAAGCGGGGAGGGCAACTGCCACCCCCCATCGGCTTGTTTTTCTATCACCGGTGGCCAACCATCCGCATTAAGGTAAACCCCGTCACGTGTTATCAGGTTATAGCGATTAGCCAAATGCAGTCGTTGATTATCGTCAGAAAGCACATAGGCATCCTGTAAAAAAAGATAGGTTTGGGTGCCATTGGCATTTTTTAACCGGATGGCTAACTGATATCGACTGCCGTCTGACGGGTTCACACACCGACGGAGTGTAATGGAATGAATATCCTTAACATCGTAATCCAGTATGACACTGCTGTCTTCCGAGGGCGTCTCTACCTCCCCGGCTTGACTGTCATTCAACGTGACCTGAACGTTTATCGAGCGTGAATTTTGCAAAATGGTGTAGCTATCATGCCCTATGCCACCATAAGCGAAACCGGCCTCTAAAAGTAAAATATCATCGCCGGCTTCGCCGTACAGGGTATCACTTCCCCCCCGACCATTGAGCCGATTGTTACCGCTATTACCTATTAGGACATCATTGCGTTCAGTATGTCCATTAATATGCTCAATATGACGAATATTCGCGGCCAGGATCCGCTCACCCTGCAAAGGCTGGTAGTAAATTTTTCCGCTATTCAAATCAACGTGATAACCACTTATCCCGGCGGGCGTCGCGTCAATAACCAGCGTATCTTCATCGGAATCCCCGCCATCAAAATAGCTGCTCAGGCTGGCATCCGGCAATACCGTGCCCTCGGCTGCTCGGCTGCCCAGGTAAAAAACATCGGCTAATGCCCCCCCAGTATAGTTTTTCCTGCCGGCACCGCCGAGAAAGATATTTTTTTTATGCTGATAACCGATAGCTGAATCATTACCCTCCCTAAAATCAAACACCACTTGGTTTGATTGACCCGATGCGGGGGCGCGCGCCACCATTTTCACACTGCCGGGGAACAGGGAGGTGATAACCGTGCGATACTTTTCCTGGTAGGCTTGGTTATAAATATGAAGGCGCGCTTCTTCGATTAACTGCCGGTAGGCTTCTGGCGCGCGCTTCAGTTCACGCTCGGCCGCTTGTATCAACTGTTGATAAATGCTGTTCTCAGCATTGACTTCAGCCCGGGCTTCGGCCTCGGCATCAGCCTTGTAGGAGTCCACGCTCCGAGGGGAGATAAGCCCATATAAATTAATTTGACTCCAGTCGCTATAACGCGTCCTTGCCAGGGTGGGTGCCTGGGCTTTAGCCCGCGCCTTGGCTTGTGCTCTCGCATTGGGGTAGCCTAATCGTACGGCGATCGCGTTGGCTACTGCCGTTTTTTTATACTCCGTTTTTTCGGTTTCATTTTCAGCGTAAGCCTGAGCCTGGTTATGCGCCATCGTTTGTACGTAGTCGATATCCGGTCGATCAGCAATAAAGGTATCATTAACCCCCTTAATCGCCCCGGGGGTGTAATAATACTGACCGCTGTCACGCACCAACATCACCTCATCCAGGGCTAATGTTAATCGATGCTTTCCACTCTCTTTCGTGACCTGTTCTTTACGAAGCCCCGCAACCAGTAGTCTGCTACTGATGAGCTTGCCAAAAACATTTTTACGTTCAGCCACGATTTCCTGAAAAGAATGCCTTTCTAAATCAAAATCGCCAAGACTATAAAAATAACTATGCATAGTGGGATTTGTTAACAGCTGTTGATAACCATAGCTAAATAAAAATGCGTTATGACCGTCACGAAAGGCGGGTTTATCCGTGCGTTCTGCGACACGTCCCTGTACATCCTTCGTGGCGTACATTCCCCAAAAGACTCTCCAGCCATTTTCCCATTTTTCAGCGGTATTCAAGCGGATATATTTTTCTATTTCTTCAATTTGACGCACCGCGGAATAGATTGCCCCTGCCAGCATCAGGGCGGCACTCAGCACGATACCGACCGGACCTGCTATCGCCGCCGCGCTGGCGCCGGCCAGAAAGGCCAGGCTAGTCGCAATCCCGATCACCGCACTGACCGTCGAGAGGGCACCGCTGACGATAAGATCCTGCCGCGCTTCTGCGTTCGTTTCAGTACTTAGCTTGTTAAAGGCATGGTAAGCCTCATAAATATCAAAAACAGCACCGCCCAGGCTTAATCCCGCCCCGCCAAATTTGACCATAGAATATTTTAGCTTGAAACCTAACTTTGCCGCCCGGGAAGAAAAATGCGGCAATTTGCTACTGCGGTACATCGCTGCCTGGCGCGCCACCGACGGATAGGCTTTAGCCAATGCCACTTGTAATGGATCCGCGATGCCATTGTAAGTAAGAGAAGCCAATACCCGATTTCGCTCGGATCCAATCTCTTTTTTCTGTTCATCAGACAATCTAACATCGCGTAGCAGGCGGTTATATTTCGCTATCGTCACCACCCCCACGATGTAACCCAGGGTTTGCATCCCCATAGACAAACGATTCGTCGCGATATTGATACGCTCTGACAGGGGACGCGGGCGTAATAAAGACCACAGTGTCGGCGCTATTTGATAATTTTCGCCCCCCTTAAGCCTGACATGCTTCCGTACGATTTTGAGTAACTTCAAGGCGTTTTGTGAAGACCTATACTCTTTTTGATCGCGTAATGGCTCAAAGGTCAATAAGCGGTTTTCGGTGAGTTCGATTCTTTTTCTTAACAAGAAGACAGCCTGCTGCGCAAACGGCTGGCTGGCATCCAGGTTCGATAGAAAATGATGTAAGTGTTCAGGCTGAAAACGGAGTTTTGCCAGCAGATTATTTTCCTGAAGGTGCTTAGGTAACAGGCTGATATCATTAACGGTCGCGCCCATATCAAGCAGCGTTTTCAGGTTCAGGGTGACGCCGGCAAGTGTAACAGGCAGTGAGTGCTGCTGCTTGGTAGCAAAATCACCCAGTGATTTTTGCCACAGCGTCAGTGAGGGGAGAAGGGTACTGGCTTGATGAGGATCCACCCGATAGATGTCAAACCGATAGCCCCCGGCGTCTTGCCTGATACCGTACTCTTGGGCGCGGGTCTGGCCGGAACTTTGCTTTGATTGTAAATAGTTATTCAGCAAAGTTTGTAACGTGGTACAACGGGTGGCAGGCGTTTTCGTGCTGAAATCGACAACGCCGACATAGGGATCATAAAGCGAACAGCGGTAGCGCGATCCCTGTTGTCGAATAGTCAACATCACGGAATGATACTGACCCTTTAACAGGTAATTGCCTGACACTGACGCCGTATTAAAAAAATGCTGTGTTTGTTTGAGGTTGAGCAGCGTAAAGATAGCTTTATTGTTGACCCTGATGGCGGGATCGGCTTTTAACTGCTCAAACTGGCGGTGTAGCCCGTCGGCTGCCTCCGCTTCACTGCCTGGCACCAGGCGACTGACTTTTTTTTCACGACTTTCCGTATACGCATTCAACCCATCAATAAAGGGGTCAGCATCACCGACTAGCGATGAATTTTTGGCATTAAGCCAAGCCAGACCCAATACCGTGGCATCCCGCTGTGTATTGACTCCCTGTCCTCTGGCACAGCACCCTGGTAACACTAAACGTGTTTTAACCTTTATTCGTGCCTCATTTTCCTCTGCACCTAGCTGATAAAAGTCGTAAGCGTTCTGTTGCTGGCGACGATGCCAATGTTGATGCTGTGCTAAAACATCCTCTCTTTGTAATGCTGTCGGGGCGTCATGCCGTTCAAGGTGGTGTAACAACTGCTCATTATTCTTATGCCATTCCTGCAAACGCGCTTCATCACGCAGCGTTAGCACCAATTTTTCAACATCCAGTTGCTCATCTGGTCTCTGGAAGGCGTCTTTGAGGTCAGCGTGTTCGAGGCTATTAAGTTCATTGTATTTTATTTCACCTAAAGCTAAAGCATCCATCAGGGTCGCTGTACGTTTCAGACGAATAGGCTGAGATTCCCGTATTAACTGATTTCGTGCATTCCAGCTTAGCACCACCTTATGATTAGCAATTTCTTTAGGAACCAGGTCATTTCCCTCCGGCACCGTAGGATTGAGTTTATGACCACGCCCCACATAGTAGGCATCACCATGACGGTAGTGGGCGCGATCCCTGGAATTCACTACTACCGTAGTTGAGCGAGCGGCTACCTCAGTACGAATACCCACCTTTTCCATAGCATAAGCAAAACTTGTGGCAAAACCGGTCAGTGTTTCAACATTGATCAGTTTACAACCCACTAAAGAGATGCGCTTGGGTAAAATATCAACGCCATAGTCCCTTTTTATATCTTCACGAAGTTGTATAAGGTCTTTTGCCAGCTCTTTTGCTGTTCGTTTTGCCAGACGAGATGGGTTACCGTGGCCGACGAGTTGCCAGCGTAGGTTGCCATGCAGTTTTTGTGGGACACCAGAGATCAGGCGATAATTGCCCTTAGCATCTTGCTGAATTAACACAGCGTTCGGATGTTTTCTCGCCAGATCTACCGCTGATTGGAGAACGATTTCATTATCCTCAAGCTGAATAGTGACTTGACCATCATAATTGCTTTCCCCTCCCTTTTGCGCCGTGATAATGGGTGGTTTTTTCCAGGTATGCACATTACGGAGGTGATCATTAACCGCTGGGCTAGTGGTTGGTGTTAGCGACCCAGAGAGAGAGGATAGGGTGGGCACAGGATCAGCAATGTCTGCTTTTCCATTGATAAAGAGGATAGGGATCCCCATAGCTTCAGCAACGACAGGCGCATGACGGATAAAAGTATTATATTTTTCACCCTTTGACATTATTGGCTGATCTGAAGCCTCAGCATTATAGCTAGAGGGCTCGGTATCCATCAGAAATAATGCTTTGATCTTGACTGGAGCAGTCACGGGTAATCCTGCATGAATATTGACATCGGGGCGTAATGCAACTACGACTTCATTTCTAGCTCCAGTGGTTTTTCTGAGTATTTCATCTGGCGTTACGCTATTTTTATTTGCATTGAGATGCAAAATTTCGGCAGAGAGCAAACCATTACGTTGCTGAGGCTCCATCCTTCGAATTCTATCCCGTTCCTCTTGGTGTTCTACTCTATCGGGTACTCCAGTGCTGAGTTCACTCATTAAATCTTCACTGGAAATCGCCAATATATTCTGCTCTGGTACTTCCAGTATCACACCGACAGATCGATAGCTGTACGGCTTCTTGTCTGAAATGACACTTGCTGAAATAACATCCCATATCTGCATGTTTTCTTGTGCATACGGCGAGAAAATTCCGGTTCGATTAATCAAATGATCGAATGATGCTGTGTGGATAATGAATTTAAAGGGAGTATTGATATTTCCCTGTTGTTGCATTTTTGCGAATTGCCGGGGATCGGTAAATTTTGTCATTCCCCAGGAGGATAAGATATTGGCTTTATCATCACTGAACGCCATTTTTCCCTCTCCAATCGCAATCATTCGCAAAAAACTATCATGGGGACTATTAATAATGCGTTTTAAATGAGAAGGGGAGTTCAGGGTGTCGATCACCTCGTTCAAATTATTGCTAATGGGGAGCTGAATGGTCACTTGCTGGTCTTGTTTTACCATGACCTTAATCGTGATTGAATCACTATCCTTGTTGATAATTTTACCGGTGAGATCATCAGATAGAGCAAAGGAATGGTTGAGCGCGGGCAAGGGTGTTATTTCTATTTGATTCCTGTCAACGTAAACGGTGCGTTGAGTTAAATCGTCTGCCTGGACGCTAAAATTATTCTGCGCGTCGACTTTCAGCGCCGGTAATCCCAGACGGTGAGAAATCCCCGGTAAAAAACGGTTTATTCCTCGATGCGATCGCAAATGCGCCCCACCATAGATCGCGATGAATTTTTCACTGGAGGGCAACTGATCTAATGTTGCCACTGCCACATTATTTGCTGCAGCTGCTCGGTACATCAATCCTTGTCCATTAGAGAGGATCGGGAGGACGGTACTGTCTGCATCTAGTGCAATTATCTTCATCTGCAGTTTATGCGCTGCGGTAAATAAGGCTTGCAAAGAGTGATTTTCCACCATCACTTTTAAATCGCCAGAGAGAGTCCCCGTCCGCAGATAGTTATCGATGAGTGGTTGTGCCCATTCTTTTCTCAGGTGCTCCAAACCAATGGTAGTGACACCTCGTCTTTTTAGTGCCTCCATATGCTCAGTAATAAAACGTCGACCGTTTTCATCACTACCATGAATTTCACTAACAAGAAGACCCCTACGATTTTCAAGCAGCAGCGTCAGCTGTTGATCAAGGTTTTTATCTGTAAGCTGTTGATTCAAGCTTTCAAGTGCAGTACCGGAATATTGCGCATCCCAGGCCGAGATATCGGTATTTTGACTACTTTGATAGATTTTAACCATGTGCGCTAAACGTGCTTTTTGTAACCTGAGGATGCTATTTTTATTGCCGAATTTAGCCAGTATGAATTCGGCATTTTGCCCAATAAAATTGCTATTTTCCATCGATTTTTTAACGAATTTACTTATGAATTCAGCAACTTCTTGTGTGGGGGTACTGTGTCTTAAATTTTTGAACTCACTTAATTGCTCATAGGTATAGCCAAGATGCACCGTTTTCGTGCTTTCTTCCAAAAACACTTTACGCATTACATCTGGATCCTGCTGCTGCGCCTGTAACAACAACCGCTTAAATTTAGAAAAACCTTCCGTGTTTAGCTTTAGATGAAAGGTGGCAACAAAACCCAAAAGCTGATTGTCTGGTACTGTTTCGGTAAAACCTGGCATCGGCCGTAAGTAAGGATCTGTTTCTATCCAGCGAATCATCAAATCGGTTACCCCTGGGAGATAACCCTGTGCTTCGTTAAAGGCTGAATGATAAAGCTGGCTCGCCAGTGCGGGCTGGCTTATGGCCAGCTGGTTTATTGCCTGCACCTGATGAGGCTTGATAGTAGCGTTAAAAAGTGCTTGATTAATTTGTGTTTCCAGCTGTAAAAAAACCGGATTACGAGGAGAATCCACATGTTTGTCCAAATAAGCTTGGATTTGGCTTTTTAGGGTAAAAGCGGTGTCGACGCGTTCGCTACCTTGGAGTTGATGGAGCTTATCAAGGGAAGAGAGAATGTTTTGATATGATGTCCCTACACTTTTATAGGGTACAGATGAGAGCTTTGATAAGGTAGCTCGGGACATCACTTGCTGAAACTTATCATTTAAATCACTGGCTATAAGGCTTCGCCAGGCGGTTTTTTGCTCTTCGACGGGATTGGCATTAAATTGATCCGATGGCTTGCCAACAAAGGGTATCATCGGATCAACATCATTAAATAAACGTTGGCATAATCGTTGGTAGTAAACTTTTTTGTCTATACCCTTCGCTTTTGAAGCCGCCGCGTTGTTGGCTGTGGGTATTCGCTGAATCACGTAGTTGTCTACGCTCATCGGTCGGTCACCCTGTCCGCCTAGCGGCAACTTCAAAGGCGAAGGGTATATTTCTTCTTGATGCAACCAAGTATTAATATCTGCTAGGCCGTAGTTTGAGCCACTCTGTGTGATGAAATCGTCAAAAGATGCCTGGTTTTCGCGGATAATGCGTTCTAGTCTTTTTCGTGATCCGCCTAATTGATTACAAATAAAATCTGATGCAGCCTGATCAAATATTTTATTATTATCAATAGCCTGAATTATTTTATCGGCCGCCTTATTTTGTAGTTGAGTTACCTTATCAATCCAATCACTTTCACCAATAAGATGATCTTTGGAGACGAAATCTTTTATCTGTTGAGCTAATTCATAAGCCAACAGTGCTGTGGGGTTGTACCAAACCTTGACGGTGTCACCATTATTATCGCCGTTGCTGTTAGCGTAAGTTTTTATATAGCCCTGTTGTATATTATTTAGCTTGGCTAACCAAACGAAATGCCATGTTTTTGATGTTAGTTCAGTGTGTGGCTGGGCAGCTATTGTTGCCAGAGGTTCATCCATGATAACGATATTCCTAAGTAAAAATGTTTCTTATCATACTTAATTAATTTTTTAGCCATAAGGTGGTGCTGTCACATTAAATTTTCTTTTTTTGTATTTCCGTTAATTACCAATTTCTAATCGGTCGGTCGCCCTGGCAGCCGAAGGCAACTTCAAAGACGAAGGGAATATGCCGCCTTGCCGTAACTCGAAATTCATTGGGTATAGGCTCCCAAAAAATAAAAAAGGCTGCAGAGGCAGCCGGAGGGTTTTTAGTGCAAGGTTAACTAAAATAGCCTGTGGCCTTCAATGTAAAATAGATTGCAAATATTGGTAGCGAAAAACATCCCCAAAAGCGAAATAACTCTTTTATGATAATGCGTATTCTGCGGAAGAGAGCTCATCAAAGAAAGGCACGGTTTGGTAGTAAACCGTGCTTATCCAACATCAAATACCAAATTGAGTCTAATACAGCTCTGTTTGCCCATCTTCAACTTGTACTTAATTTTAGAAGATTAGCTTTTATCGAAATCAGCTAAGTAACCAGGGGTAACATAGTAAATATTAAACTTACAACGAGCAGGATCCTGTTCGATACAGTCTTGTATCTCTTTATCCTTAGCATCCGGTTTCCATGCCTGACCGGAGCTTAATGCGAAAGGCTGTAAAGTTTGTAACGACGGGAACGGGGGAAGCGGTGGTAATGGCTGCACCGAAAGGTCTGCTAAAACCAGGGTCATTCCCATTTTATTCGGCTCCTTCGATTGGTAGTAACATTGGACTTTTTTATCTTCAATGCTCACTGCATTGAGGGTAACTCCCCTCTTTTTTAGATCACCTATATTGGCCTGACGATGATAACTGATCCATAGGTTTCCATCTATCATTGCCGTGTAATCAATGCGTTTGTCAGTTTCGTTCTTTATCTCCGTTATGTCCTTAACTGCTGGACAAGAACTCTTAAGCGGTGAGGCATGGCTAGTGCTAGTCAATGCTACAATGGCAGCGGTACAGGCTAAAATATTTCTCGTATATCTATTCATTAATAAAATTCTCCCTTTTTTAATAACTACTGTTTCATTCAACAAAATTAATTGTGCCGTAGGGCTCCATGGAAGAAGTGAATAACCTAAACACCTCTTCGTCATAAATACTAGGGAAACTACATTTGTTGTATAAATAACTTAATAAATTTCATCAGGATAAGCAAATAATGTTGAAAAATCATCCCAATTTTTAGGCTAAATATCCTACTATTAACGTCCACAGTTAATAAAGGAACTATTAAACCGCTTTTCTTTTATATATCCTTTACGTCGGAACAACTATTAATTCTAGGCACTATTTTATTAATTGTTATTGGAAAATACTTTTTTATTCTCAATAGTGGCATATGCCGTATTAATTAGGATCGATATGATGATTGTAAAAAGCAAATTTTTCTGCATACCCATATTCTCAAAATAATTGGGGTATTAATATTACATCCAATTAAAGTTATACATATGATCTCAATACGTTATATAGCGCCCGGAGCACAACAACCGCAGTGTACATGAATATGTGAGCACCGCGTAACGCAGAATTCACGCCACGCAGTAGGTTATGCAAGAAATCTAATTATAAGGTAGCGGCCACTTCATCAGAGATTTCACCATTGTGATAAACCTCTTGCACATCGTCTGATTCTTCTAGCATATCGATTAACCGTAATAATTTGGGCGCCGTTGCTGCATCTAAATCAACTGTGATAGCAGGAATCAAAGCAACTTCAGCCTGTTGTGCGATAAAACCCTCGGCATCTAAGGCGTCCTTCACCGCGCCAAACGTTTCCGGGGTGGTGAAAACATCAATAGCACCGTCGTCATAAACTTCAATATCAGCAGCACCCACGGCTAATGCGCAGTCCATCATCTTTTCTTCTTCCAGACCTGGAGCATAACTAATAACGCCTTTTTTGTTGAATAGATAAGATACCGAGCCGTCTGTACCCAAATTACCCCCCGTTTTAGTGAAAGCATGACGGACTTCCGATACCGTACGATTACGGTTATCGCTTAAACATTCAACCATCACCGCTATCCCTCCAGGGGCGTAGCCTTCATAAAGGATGGTTTCCATATTATTTTCTTCGTCATTACCCACCCCGCGAGCAACGGCTCGATTCAGTGTATCGCGGGTCATATTATTGGATAATGCTTTATCAATCGCCGCGCGCAAACGAGGATTAGCCGCCGGATCACCGCCGCCGAGTCTAGCCGCAGTCACGAGCTCACGAATAATTTTGGTGAAAATTTTTCCACGTTTTGCATCTTGGGCTGCCTTACGGTGTTTGGTATTCGCCCATTTGCTATGACCGGCCATAGGAATCTCCCAAAATCATTTTATTTAAGATTTATACCCTTCGCCTTTCAAGTTACGGCTTTGTTGGCTGCGGGTGCTCGCCGAATCACATAGTCTATCTACGCTCATCGGTCTCCCCCCCTGGCTGCCTTGCCGTAACTCGAAATCCATTGGGTATAATGCTGCTGTTTTTTTACTTTTTTTTATTATCCGTCTTGATAGAAAGTTCTGCTAAAACATCAGGATTAGCAAAGCTAGGCGCTTCCGTCATTAAACAAGCGGCAGCAGTGGTTTTTGGAAACGCAATCACATCACGAATATTATCGCAGTCAGTCAATAACATCACTAAACGATCAAGACCAAAGGCCAAACCAGCGTGGGGCGGCGCGCCGTATTTTAGCGCATCAAGCAAGAAGCCAAATTTTTTACGTTGTTCTGCTTCTTCAATACCGAGTAAAGAAAAAACCTGTTGTTGCATTTCACTGCAATGAATACGAACCGATCCACCACCCACTTCATAACCATTAATTACCATATCATAAGCATTCGCGATGGCAGCAGTTGGATTAGTACTCAATTCAGCTGATGTCATCTCTTTGGGCGAAGTAAAGGGATGGTGCATGGCGCTTAAACTGCCCTGATCATTTTTTTCAAATAGAGGAAAATCCACCAGCCATAGCGGCTTCCAACTATTCGGTTGAATTAATTTTCTGTCATGACCCAACTGCAAACGCAATGCTCCCATCGCCTCAGTGACCGTATTAAAACTTCCTGCCGCCAAAAATAACATATCGCCATTGTTAGCCTGAGTACGCTGCAAAATATTTCGCAACATATCCGCATTAAGAAATTTACCAATCGAACCTTGCACGCCGGCAACCCCAGCCCGGCTGTCGTTTACCTTTAAACAAACCAGGCCATTAACACCTCGTTGTTTGATAGTTTCAGTGTATTCATCAATTTGTTTACGACTAATTTGTGCCCCTTTTTCAACACATATCGCAACGACTCGCCCTGTTATATTATTGTTAGGATTGAGCACATCGGCAAAAAGCGGCAACTCGATGCCCTGAACCAAATCGGCAATATCAATTAATTCTAGCGGATTACGTAAATCCGGTTTATCCGAACCAAAACGGCGCATGGCTTCATCAAAACTGAAGATAGGAAAGGTACCGAGATCAACTCCTCTGATTTCTTTCCATAGCTTGCAGATTAACTGCTCCATTAAATCCCGCAGCTGTTTGGCAGTCATAAAGGAAGTTTCAACATCAATTTGAGTGAATTCAGGCTGACGATCAGAACGTAAATCTTCATCACGGAAACATTTAACAATCTGATAATAGCGATCAAATCCTGACATCATCAGTAACTGTTTGAATAATTGAGGGGATTGTGGCAACGCGTAAAATTTGCCTTGATGGACTCGACTGGGAACCAAATAATCGCGCGCACCTTCTGGTGTGGCTTTGGTTAGCATCGGGGTTTCAATATCAAGAAAGCCCTGGTTTTCCATAAATCGTCGCACCAGCGCGGTGATTTTAGCGCGAGTTTTTAACCGTTGCGCCATTTCTGGACGCCGCAGATCCAAATAACGATATTTTAACCGTTGTTCTTCACTGTTAATGTGATTGTTATCCAGAGGCAAAGGAGCACTGGCATTAATAATGGTGAGTTTCGTCGCAAAAACCTCCACTTCACCGGTTGGCATGTCATGATTGATTTTATCTTTGTCCCGCGCATGCACGATACCGGTGATTTGAATACAAAATTCATTACGCAGTTTTTTTGCTTCATCAAGAGCCAGGGGTTGATCTTGATCGAAAAATACTTGGACAATACCTTCTCGATCACGTATGTCGATAAAAATGGATCTCCCGAGATCTCGGCAACGATTAGCCCAGCCACAGAGTGTGACTTCTTGATTTACATGGGACAAATTTAACCGCCCACAATACTCAGTACGCATACTTTATCCTTAATGAAATCTCTTTTTTCACTGCCATGCGGCGAAGGCGAAATAGGATATCACCCTATTGAAAAACGTCATCCATTTTATAGCCGAATCAAATTAAACTGATTTGGCTATAACAGCAAAAAGCAGAGTCGAAACTCTGCTTTTTGGTTTATTCACCTTATGTTAGACAACAATAGATGATTAGAACTGATAGAATACGCCAATAGCGACAACGTCTTTAGTATTCACAGCATGGTATTCAGTAAAGTCATTTTTCTTCAGCAAATTAACTTTATAATTAACATAGGCGCCGAAATTTTTGTTGAAGTTATAGTTAGTACCAACAGTCATATATTTCAACAAGTATTCACTACCCTTATTCCCTGCGGCATTTGAGCCTTCGCCTTTAGATTGCACATAAGAAACGAAAGGCTGTAGACCAAAATCTAACTGGTAGCGGGCGAGGAGTTCAATATTTTTTGTTTTCGAGGCAATACTATTTGCCACCTCTTCAGGTGTATTATGAGCGCTCTTGCTACCATAGGGGGTCATATTTCTGGTTTCTGCATACATTGCCGCTAGGTATAAGTCGTTATCATCGTATTTTGCCCCGATATTCCACGCTTCCGCTTTGTTACCCTTCGCATAAGAAGCTCTTTGTGCATCGGTACGATTAGAAGAAGAGTAAGCCGCACCTACCGCAACTCCGTAACCGAGATCATAAGTAGAAGAGGCAGCAAAACCTTCACCATTCTGGTTTTTCACTTCATTTCTATTCTTATTTGCACCTTGGTATTGCAGCGCAACATTCAAGCCTTCAACCAAGCCAAATAAATTATTGTTACGATAAGTGGCTACACCAGTAGCACGTGAGGTCATGAAATTATCAGGATTAAAGATGGTATCACCACCAAAAATGGGCTGACCATCAGTCCAGGCGTTAACATCATACAGCAAGCCGTAGTTACGACCGTAATCAAATGAACCATAATCAGCAAATTTCAAACCGGCAAAAGCAAGACGGGTTCTGCTGCCTGAATAACTCGTAGATTCGGGACTATTGGCGTTAACTTCGTATTCCCAGTTGGCATAGCCGCTCAGGTCATCAGCAATCTGTGTTTCGCCTTTTAAGCCAAGACGTACGTAAGAATCATCACCCTTTTCAATGTCGCTATCGGAAAATTTATGGCGCACATCGGCTTTACCGTAAAGGGAAAGCCGATGGTCACCTTCATTATAAATTTCTAACGCATTGGCTGCATTAGCCGCCAGCAGAGCGGGAACCAGTATGGCGAGAATATTGCGCTTGAACATAGCTATTACCTTTATCGGTGTTATTGTTATACAAAATAATTATTTTAAAAATAATGATTTAATCATGATGCACAATTTTTCATTTTTGGGGAACTATTGTCAATACTTCGATGTCGCTTGTGCTATCAGCACTCAGTGTTCCATTCAAGAGGAAGTTAATCTACCTAGAAAGTGATACAAAATACATAAATTAGTTTCAATTTGAAACTAAGCGTAAGCAAATGTTAATGAGTAAGGTTTTTTAATAAAAATCGACTAGCTAAATATGAATAAAGCCAGCAAATACTGGCTTTTGTTTATTAAATCAATATAAATAATTATTAAAATAATGAAATTAAAAACTAACATTCCTCGGCGTGCGTGGAAAAGGGATCAAATCACGCACATTTGTCATCCCGGTGACATAAGCAATCAGGCGTTCAAAGCCTAGCCCAAACCCTGCATGGGGCACGGTGCCGTAGCGGCGTAGATCACGGTACCAACTGTAATCTTCTTTTTTCAATCCCATCGCGGTTAAACGCGCGTCGAGTACCTCAAGCCGCTCTTCACGTTGTGCGCCGCCGATAATTTCACCGATACCGGGCGCTAACACGTCCATGGCGGCAACGGTTTTATTATCGTCATTAAGGCGCATGTAAAAGGCTTTAATCTCTTTAGGATAATTTTTCACCACCACAGGGGCTTTGAAATGCTCTTCCGCCAAATAACGTTCATGTTCAGAAGAAAGATCGATTCCCCAAGTCACGGGGTTTTCAAAGGATTGCTTCGATTCCTGCAAAATTTTAATGGCGTCGGTATAGTCAACCTGTGCAAAATCTTTGCTGATAAAATCTTGCAGGCGCGTGATCACTGTTTTATCTATCCGCTCAGCAAAAAACGCTAAATCATCCGCACGTTCATTTAATACTGCTTTAAAAAGGTATTTCAGCATTTCTTCTGCTAAACCAGCGACATCATCCAGATCAGCAAAAGCCACTTCCGGTTCAACCATCCAAAATTCGGCAAGATGGCGGCTGGTGTTAGAATTTTCCGCGCGAAAAGTAGGGCCGAAAGTATAGACTTTTGATAGCGCACAGGCGTAAGCCTCCGCATTTAATTGGCCTGATACGGTGAGAAAGGCTTCTTTACCAAAAAAATCTTTATCGAAATCTATCTTGCCATTCTCAGTACGTGGCAGATTTTCCAGATCCAATGTCGAAACGCGGAACATCTCACCGGCGCCTTCGGTATCTGAAGCAGTGATCAGCGGGGTTGATAGCCAAAAATACCCTTTTTCATGGAAAAAGCGGTGAATGGCCTGGGCTAAGGTGTGGCGAACACGTGCAACCGCGCTAATCAAATGAGTACGTGGACGTAAGTGCGCAACTTCACGTAAATATTCAATACTGTGACATTTTGCCGCCATGGGATAAGTCTTAGGATCATCCACCCAGCCCTTCACCACCACCTCGGTCGCTTGCATTTCAAACGCTTGTCCTTTTGCCGGCGAGGCAACAATTTGCCCGCTAATTTCCACCGAACAACCGGGAGTCAAGCGCAGTATTTCTTTTTCATAATTAGCCAGCGAGTTATTAACGACCACCTGTAGTGAAGCAAAACAGGAGCCGTCATCAACAGCGATAAAAGAGAGACCCGCTTTAGAATCCCTCCGAGTGCGTACCCAACCGCGTATCATAACTTCACTGTTCTCGGGGGCTCGCCCTTGCAATACATCTACAATAGGAAATACGTTAAGCACTATGCTCATAAGTTTCTCTCTGTTAATAATAAAAATAGGGTTTTTGCGAAAATATAGCCGAATCAGTTTAATTTGATTTAAGGCGGAGGAGCACAGACAGTACAAATAGTACGGCAAATGACGACGACACAGAATCAAATTAAACTGATTTGGCTATAGTGAGTTAACAAACAGAGCACAACTCAATACAATGACGTCACACTATGTTACTGGTGACGATCCTGGACACAGGTAACAATCATTGATGAGGCCAAAATTTTTTATGACAACATCCACAACTCAACCGTCTACCATCAAATCAGAGCCACCGGTTAAATACCGTCACGATTACCATCCCCCGGATTATACCATCACCGATATCGATCTGGATTTTACTTTAGATGCAGAAAAAACTACCGTGACGGCAGTGAGTAAAATTAAACGCCAAATAAAAGAAAATGCGCCTTTGATCTTAAATGGCGAGAATTTAGTTTTACTGAGCGTCTGTGTCGATGGGCAGCCATGGAAAAAGGCTTATCAACAAAGTAATCGCCTGATCCTCGAAAATTTGCCAGCCGATTTCACGCTAACCATTGTCAATGAAATTAATCCCGCCGCAAATACTGCCCTTGAAGGGTTGTATCTGTCGAATAACGTATTATGTACACAATGCGAGGCAGAAGGTTTTCGCCATATTACTTTTTATTTAGATCGCCCTGATGTACTAGCGCGTTTCACTACCCGTATTACCGCGGATAAAGCGCGTTATCCTTATTTGCTTTCCAATGGGAATTGTATTGAGAAAGGGGATTGTACTGATAAAAAAGGGCAACCGGATGGTCGTCACTGGGTGAAATGGCAAGATCCTTTTCCAAAACCTTGCTATCTGTTTGCGCTGGTCGCAGGGGATTTTGATCTGCTGCGCGATCACTTTATCACCCGCTCTGGCAGAAAAGTCTCATTAGAACTTTTTGTCGACCGCGGTAATTTAAATCGGGCAGAGTGGGCGATGACCTCACTAAAAAGCGCCATGAAGTGGGATGAAACGCGCTTTGGCTTGGAATATGATCTGGATATCTACATGATAGTGGCGGTTGATTGTTTTAATTCCGGCGCGATGGAAAACAAAGGGCTGAATATTTTTAATGCCAAATATGTATTGGCAAATGCGGAAACAGCGACGGATAAAGACTATCTGGATATTGAAGCCGTGATTGCCCATGAATATTTTCATAATTGGACTGGCAATCGTGTGACCTGCCGTGATTGGTTCCAATTGAGCCTTAAAGAAGGGTTGACGGTATTTCGTGATCAGGAATTTAGTTCAGATTTCGGCTCGCGGGCAGTGAATCGTATCAAAAATGTTCGGCTGATGCGTTCGGCTCAATTTGCCGAAGATGCCAGCCCCATGGCGCATCCTATTCGCCCCGATAAAGTCATGGAAATGCGAAATTTTTATACACTAACGGTGTATGAAAAAGGATCTGAAGTGATCCGCATGATCCACACTTTATTGGGCGAAGAAAAATTTCAAGCTGGCATGAAACTCTATTTTGATCGCCACGATGGCTGTGCGGTGACCTGTGATGATTTTGTCCAAGCGATGAGTGATGCCAGCAACATTGATCTCGAGTTATTTCGTCGCTGGTATAGCCAATCTGGCACGCCATTACTAACCATCCGCGATCACTATGATGCCGAAAAACAGCAGTATCATTTAATGGTCAGTCAAAAAACATTGCCCAGTCGAGAACAAGCGGAGAAATTGCCATTACATATTCCGTTAGATATTGAGCTCTATGATGATAGTGGCAATGTGATTGCGCTAAAAATGAATGGCGTGGCGCAGGACTCAATACTGAATGTGACAGAAGCAGAGCAGCGTTTTACTTTTGATCAGGTTAATTGCCGACCGGTTCCTTCTTTATTGCGTGAATTTTCCGCGCCAGTAAGGCTAGATTATCCTTACTGTGATCAGCAATTAACTTTCCTGATGCGGCATGCACGTAATGCATTTTCACGTTGGGACGCCGCCCAAAGCCTGTTGGCGATCTACATTAAACAAAATGTGGATCATGCACAGCCAGGCGCCCTCTTGTCTTTACCGCCGCAGGTTATTGATGCTTTTCGGGCTGCATTGTCAGATAAAGATATCGATCCCGCTTTAGCCGCCGAGATAGTCACCTTACCGGCTGAAAATGAGATGGCGGAACTCTTTACCATCATTGATCCACACGCCATTCGCCGGGTTTATTACGGCTTAACCCGTTGTCTGGCGAAGGAATTAGCCGAACAATGGCAAACGCTATATCACAGCAACAAAATCACTGTTTACTCAGCAACACATGGCGATATGGCTAAACGTGCCTTAAGTAACATTTGTCTCAAATACCTTGCCTTTGGTGATAACACCGACGTAGCGGATGAAACCGTTAGCACTGCATACTATCAAGCCAATAATATGACCAATGCCCTGGCAGCACTGGCGTCTTCGGTGGCAGCTCAACTGCCTTGTCGTGATGAACTTTTGGCGCACTTTGAACAGCGTTGGGAGCAAGATGGCTTAGTGATGGATAAATGGTTTACATTACAAGCCACCAGCCCGGCTGACGATGTACTTGATCGCGTGAAAAAATTACTGGAGCATCCTTCATTTAGCTTAAATAATCCTAACCGCACACGTTCACTGATTGGCAGCTTTACTGCCTCCAATCCAGCGGCCTTTCACGCCCTCGATGGGAGCGGTTACCAATTTTTAGTGGAAAGGTTATCTATTTTAAACAGTAAAAACCCACAGTTAGCATCACGTCTCATCGAACCATTAATCCGCTTTAAGCGCTATGATCCTGAACGTCAAAAATTAATGCGTAATGCACTGCAACAGTTAAAAACATTAGCTAATTTATCGAGTGATATGTATGAAAAAATAGAAAAAGCATTAGGAGAATAATATGTACTACCCCCTCATTAAAAAAGTGCTATTTCAACTTGATGCTGAACGAGCACATGAACTCACCATGCAGGGATTACAACGGCTAGCAGGCACACCCCTAGCGTTTTTATTACGTCAGTCGGTACCAACTAAAGCCCTCAGCTGTATGGGGCTATCCTTTAAAAATCCGTTAGGGCTTGCCGCCGGATTGGATAAAGACGGTGAATGCATCAACATTTTAGCCGCAATGGGATTCGGATTTATTGAAATTGGCACCGTCACGCCACGTCCTCAAGCGGGGAATGATAAACCCCGTTTATTTAGAGTGGCGAAAGCCGAAGCCTTGATTAATCGCATGGGTTTTAATAATAAAGGCGTTGATAATCTGATCAAAAATGTAAAAAAAGCGCGTTTTGATGGCATCTTGGGCATTAATATCGGCAAAAACCATGATACCCCGCTGGAACAGAGTAAAGAGGATTATTTGACCTGCATGGATAAAATTTATCCTTATGCCGGCTACATCACCATTAATATTTCATCGCCTAACACCAAAGGATTACGCTCATTACAATACGGTGAGCTGTTAGATGATTTATTGGTGTCGATTAAAAATAAACAAAACGAACTGCATCAGCAGCAAGGTCGCTATGTTCCAATCGCCATCAAGATCGCGCCGGATCTAACCACCGATGAATTAATTCAAGTGGCTGACCTGTTAGTGAGACACCGTTTGGATGCGGTTATTGCCGCTAATACCACCTTGGATCGTACGTTAATTCAGGGGCTCGATTACTGTGAACAAAGCGGTGGCTTGAGTGGTCGGCCGTTGCAATCACGCGGTACTGAAGTGATCCGCCTGCTATCACAAGAATTAAAAGGCCGCCTGCCGATCATCGGTGTTGGCGGTATCGATTCACTGATGGCAGCGCGAGAGAAAATAGCCGCAGGAGCCTCTTTGATTCAGATTTATTCCGGCTTGATCTTTCATGGGCCGAAATTGATCAAAACTATCCTGGCTGATCTGTGAAATGAAATACCCACAGCCCTTGAAGTTGCCTTCGGCTGCCAGGGTGTGAGACCGATGAGCGTAGACATACTACGTGATTCGGCGAACACCCGCAGCCAACAACGCGGCGGCTTCAAAGGCGAAGGGTATTTTAGAGAAAGGTTAATTATGAATATTGGCATCAAATACAATGGTGACATTGCCTTTATAGGTATCCGGCGGATCAGTTAATAAAGTGTCAATGTGTTCTTTGCCACTGACTTCAAAATCAATATGGCCGGGATAATTTTGCGCTGGGCTATTGGTGTGAAAGATATTACGGCTGGTATTTTTATCGATATAGAGTTTTTGTGCAGTGACTGATTTTGTCGTGTCTTTCTGCACAATATTGCTGGCAAGGGTTAAAAAAGCGCTGACAGGAACCTTTTTATTCTTGTGTTTTTCGCTGGTTAGCGCACATTCTCCCTTGTCTTTGTTAAAGTTTTTTTCACATTGCAAATAAACAGTAAATTCCCCCGAAGAAGACAACCTGAATTTACTGCGACCGGTAAGCTTAGTCGGTTTGCTACCGCCACTAAGATAGCGATCCCAGCCGCGCTGACTGCCGTCTTGTGGTACCAGGATAACCTTTTCAGCACCGAATTCCGGCGTGACTTTGAGATCATGAGCCACCTCGAGCTTGAACTTTAAGGTGACGTTCTGATCACCATCCCATCTAAAATTATTGCCAAAATCAATATCGTCGCCTGTACTATTGCCGATAGTGAAGGCCAAGGTATCAACATTTGTATAGGTGCCGCTGGCCATGGATAAAGGGGATGGCAACTTTAATGCATAGGCAAAACTGATAGCTCGCAGCGTTGCCACACATTCCGGATTTTTAGCTAAACATCTACTTTTATTAGAATTTGGTGCTTCCGGAGCCGCCCCACCATTAGCATAATAACTCAGGGATTCAGTATTATTTTTAGGGCGAGCATAATGCGATTTTTTGACACAGATACCATTGGGTGACATCTCCCATATAAAGTGGTAAGCACCATATGACCCAGACTCCTGGTGTCCAATGCCCTGAGTGCCAAGACAGGAGGGAGGCTTGGAATCGGATCTCTCGGGAGAACCATCTACCCAGGCCTCATTAGTCCCCCACCCATAAGCCCGATTCTCCTTTATCCTTACGTAAAAACGATCTCGATAGCTAGCACCGAATCTTGTTATGGTAAATTGTGCCGGCTCTTTTGCTGGTTTCGAATCTTTGTCTTGTAACTTAATATCCAAAGGATTACCCGGTGGAGCCGGAAATTTAACATAAATACTGTCTCTCTCCTCACCATTGGCTGGTATATCCTTACTTTGCATCGCATCACCGGGCAACTCAATGCTAAATATTTTTTTCGCTTTACATTGCCCTGCAATAGTAGAACTAGGAGCACATATCCCCGTACTCTCGGTTCTATTCTGAAAACCATCCTGTCCCCTGTTCAGCAACGATGGCCGGAATTCCGCTTTAATTTCGATCTCTTGTGCCCTGCTCTCACTCACCAGCCCCCATAACAACAGCATCACCGCCAATAGGCGGTGAGCACTGTTTTTGCGGGAGCGGATCATCATGATAAAGGCGATGCTGAAGGGGTTAATACATCGACAAAGCGCACCTCATCGCGTTCACCCTCTGGGCTCGGCGGCAGTGAATAGACTAAACGTGGTTTGCCATCGTCGCCAGTCACTGTGATCTGCGGTTTGGCGGCACTGACCTCGAGTGTGAACACCCCCTCGCTATTAATACGCGCTTTACCGACATCACTGGCTACCTCTTGATTATGCAGCAAATTACCTTGTTCATCTTTAAGCATACCGACCACCGTTTGCGTTTTGACTGCCCGTAATTTTAAGTAATTGACGCTGCCGCGATTCATGCGTAATGAATAATCTTCCGGATAGATCCTAACGCCATCCTCGCCCTGCCCATGAAACTGCAAGCGTTGCTGCTGCCAGGTTGAGACCCCGACAATATTTTTGCCGGGCTGTAAACGGGGCGTTTTCCCTTCACCGCCCGAGACTTCCAGTTTTATATCGGGTTGATCACTTTCTACATCGATGATCACCGCTGCTTGGCTGCTGCGCAATTGCTGACCGGTGGCGATGCTGCCGCCGCCGAGTACTAAGCTGTTGCGTAAATTCGCGCCGCCGTAGAAATTCTCTGATTTGGATCCGCGTTGCAAATAAACATCACCATTCAACCAACGGTTATCGAGCCCGGCGTTACCACTGAAGGCTAAACCGTCTGGATTGGCGGTAACGGTCGCACCGGCGTACTCTATGGTGCCGCGCTCTTCAGGACGCCAATTGTAATTGAGATTAGTGTAGGGTTTGCGATCCTGCAAGCCAAACTGCGCCGAAACACTGTGCGTTTTACGTTTCCGCTCTAAACTAAAGGACAGGCCGATTTCCGCGCCGCGATCACGCTGTTGTTCTGTGCGATAACTTGGTCGATCATAGCCTATCAAACGCACACTGACATCGCGCCCTGCTAGCGTGGCGGTGGTATTTAAACCAATATCCGCCGACGCCCCACGACGCGCACCGGCCGTTGTATACTCGCCTCTCAAGGTCATCGAGCTGCGATAGGGTAACGTTTGGCTCAGTGTCATCCCCCAGCTATCACTGCTTTTTTGTTTATCTTTGCGGTCTTTATCATCAAGCACGTAATTCATATGGCGCCAGTTGAGGCCAATACTGCCGCGATGATAATTGCGTTGATAACGCAAATCGCTCGAGGCGGTTTGGCCGTTGCCAGTGCTCAGTTGGCCGTACAGGGTGTCGCGTTCACCCAGGGTGATCTCAGAGCGCGCACTGATATTTTGACGCCTTCCTTTATGCGCTGCGGCCATGCCGACGATCACCCGCGGATGCAGCAGATAATCGGCAGCGCCGCCGAGTGCTAACGGACGGTGTTTATCAGCGCTGGATGAGACGCTGTTTAATTGACCTGACCACAGATTATAACGCCAGCGTTTGCTGCTATCGCCCCAACGTGAGGGTTTATACACCTGCGCACTTTGCTCGCCGATTTTTTTGCCGTTTTCCATAATATTGATGGTGACATCATAAATGCCACTGGGCAGCCGTTGCGTGTCCAGCGGTTGAATACCGGCTTTCAGCGGTTGGCTGTAAATTAAGCGGCCGTTGCGATAGATTTCCGCTATCGATTCATTTTGTCCCGTGACATAAATCGGGTACAGGCTAACGCTGTCGTATTCCGCCAATAAGGTGTCGGAGCTGCCCCACATGCCACCTATCGCATTGTCACTGCCAAAACCACTGGTTTGTACATTGCCGGTATCAGAGCCGGGGCTAAAATAACCCAAGCGTAAAAAATGGCCTTGCCATTCTTTCTGTGTGTAAAATTCGTATAAATTAAAATTATTTTTATCGGCGCGATTGGCTTCATAGGCGACCGATTGAAATGACAGCTTTTGGCTCCACCCCATTAAGGAGGAAGTCCAGGAAGAATTAAACCTTGAGCTGTGTGAGCTGTTTTGTCCGCCGGAATAATTAATATCATTATTAATGATCAGCCCTGCCGCAGTATCGGTAGGCACATCAAAATAACGGCTTTTTATTTTTTCTTTATCATAATTATTGCTGTAAAGTTTTAATGCCGAGGCATCCAAACTGTATTCTGCCGCCATTAAACCCAACGGATGATTATTTTGTTTTTTGCCCAAAACAATACCTTGAGTTAATTGTTTTTCCCAACGGCGTATTTCTTCTTTTTGATAATGAGTGCTATCAAAGTTAGTCACCCGCATTAAGGTCACCTGACCTTGTTCGGTCATGGTGATATCCCCTTCAAATAATAACTTGTCATTTAAATAAACCAGCACCGGAATTTCGGAATGATAAAAGTAATTTTTAAAATCATCCGGCATTGCCTGTGAATCAGTCATTAATGCTAATGGGCTGTCAGTATGATTACTGGCCCCAGCAAATAGGGGTAAAAGTAATATAAAGAGTGTCGTTAAACGCATAGTTTTTATTTTTTATTAAGGCCTAATTATTATTAGGCCGAGTGAAAGGGGGTGATGCTGTGTGGGGTGGAGATTAATTTTACTATTATTATGTAGTAACTTCGAAAACAATAGTCAAATCTGCCTGATAAGATCCTGGTGCTGGATTAGCAGGGTCTTTTGCATTAATAGTAATACTTTCTTGTTGCACGTCATTTACACTGCCAGTGTGGATCTTAATTGGGGCGGACTCACTCAGTATTATTTTTTGCTTATCTTTTTTAATATATTGAACTAATAATGGAATCCTTGCACCAGTTTTACTATCATATAATGATGAATGACCACTAATAATTGCTTCTGTGCCGCCGCCAGTATTTTTAAAATTCACTGGAATAACTGCTTCTCCTAATTTTTTCGTGATTTTATTATAAGGCAATACTTTTGTCTCACCATCATTAACATTATCTTGACGAAGAACTTGGAATTCATCTGAAGGAATATCCGCTGCAAGTTTAATATTCAAATTAGTTTGATCTCCTGCTTTTACTGTTGAGTCCGCATGACTCGCCGTAAATAAAGTACTCAGTGCTAATACCGCAGTAGCAAATAGGGGGGCATTTTTAGTGATGATCTTTTTCATGTTTTCTCTTCTTTAATTTATTTAGATTAATATTATTCCCGTGCGGGAAAGGTTATTTATTTATTACTCAATCGCTCATCTCCAAATGAGCGTTTTTTGTATGTTGTTATCCTTGTTCTGTTGTTATCCTAGCGTTGAATTTATTTTTGCTGCCTTGCTGAACTGGTGGCTATCATGCCTGAGGGAATAAGAATGATCCTGATGAAATCATAATGATTTATGATGATTTATGATGGAAAGAAAAAAGGATGATGATAAAAATGGCTTGCCTATATCGCCTTCGCCTTTCAAGTTTCCGCCGCCAACAACGCGGAAACTTGAAAGGCGAAGGCGATATAATTGATCCTATCATTTCATAAATAGCTGCAAACACGTCTTGCACGCCTCAATAACCGATAAAAAAATCTGCGGTATGCCAAGCAGCGACTAAAATAAAGTATCACCGTAAAGATTATCCGCGGAAAAGGCGTGAAAGCAGCGCTTTCACACAAAATATCATCAGCTTATTTGACGGATCAGGCCATGAATAAATACCTTGTGCTCTTTGTTTTATTAACCGCCTTTTTGTTTACCGGTGCCGCCTACGCAGGCCCGATGATTAACATTGGCAGCATGTACGACATGATGATGTCTGGCGAAAAAACGTTCAGTAAACGGGTGTATAACGGCGGGGATACCACTGCTTTCGTACGCATTGATATCTTACAAATGGTTATCGATGCTAAGGGCAGTTTGGACACGCCGATTAAACAGGTTAATGATGGCCAATTGAATAAAGAAATGCTGGTTGCCACACCGCAGCGGCTGATTATTCCCCCCGGTGGCTTTCAAAATGTGCGTCTAATTTGGCCGAGTAAACGCGATAAGGAATATTACTACCGCGTGCGCTTTACGCCCGTTTTACCGAAAAGCAATGAAGGTTTTAACGCTACTGCTGAGCAATTAAAAGAATACGAGACCGATCAAGTGAAAGCCGGGGTGAATGTGTTAACCGGTTATGGCAGTATTTTATTTGTGGCGCCAGATACCCCGCGTTTTGACAGCCACATCACGCAAGATAAGCAAACCATGACAATAAAAAATAACGGTAATGCCACCATCGTGTTAGAAAAAATCCAAACCTGTCAGCAGCCCAGCAACAAATGCGATGAAGAAGGCCGTTCATTTGTCCTGCCCGGTGGCAGCCATCAATTAAAGAAAAACAGTGAGCAAGAAACGATTAAATACATGTTAGTGGAAGGTAAAAACGAACAGGCAAAGTCGTTTTAATTTAGCTTACTTACATTGTTTTGTTGCGCTTAGTCTATTACGAAATCTTCTTTAGCAAGCACCAGAGATTTCTAACAGGCTATTTTTCTTCCTGCCCATAGCTTATTTGAGGAAAATGCCATGAAAAAAAAGAGCGCTTTATTTGCCAGCGCCCTGTGGGTACTCAGCAGCTTATGGGCTGTTAATCTTGATGCCGCAGATGGGGATGAGAAGGGGATATCTAAACTTCCAGTAGAATTAGAGATCAAGGTGCCTAGCAAAAAGTTTTATATTGTCCCTCTGGATGGTCGGCAGGATGTGCGGCAGATCCGCTATGATCCGATCCGCAAAAAATTTTTTCCCTTGCGAATATCGTATCGATTTTTCAATCACAATGATCAGTTTATTAGCGCCAAATTGAATACTCAGGCAGAACTTACCCGAAAAGGGAAGAGCAATAAAATTCCATTGACAGTAGAAATATCTACTGTCTCCATCACGACGAATGCAGCGACTACCATTCCGGGTACCAAAGCAATGAAGCAGCCAAAAGTAGAAGATATTGTTATTTCGGTTGTTGAGCAAGATTCATCGCCCCCACCCGGTATCTACCAGGGCACAGTAAGTCTTATTTTCGAATCGACCATAGCCGAATCATTTTAATTTGATTCTTAGTAAATAGGCTGGGAGTGCCTCATTAATCTGATTTGCGTTTTTTCGCTCATTTTTTCCTCGTCTGCGCGCAGCTCAAAGAAAATTTCGAATAAGCGCTTAGAGTATTTTTATTAAAAAAGATAACGTAGAATATAATATTATTTAAATTGATAGCTATTTTAATATTTTCTACTCGGTTTATAAAAATATGAATATTGTTTATTTTCGTTTAGGGTTGTGGCTATTCTTTAGCTGTATTTCATGTTCTGTTATTGCCATCTGTTGCCAACATCCGCAAACACCCGTGGAATATAGCATCTGTAACAACAATGATTTACGTTGGCTAGACGATATATTACATGATATTTATTGGGAAAATCGTGTTAATAAAGATAGAAAAAAAGTGGATCAACAATGGTTAGATTGGCTGGAACGACGTAACGGTTGTACTGACGATAAATGTATTGAACAGGTTTATTATCATGGAATTGCTTTATTTTCTGATATTGACCTTCAATTTAATTGGGCTGGGAGTTGGTGGAATTTAACAGCAACCAATGGCAGTGGTGGTAATATATTGATTAATGATATAAAAAATGGGAGCGCCCATTTAGATAGTAAGATTTGGTCTGGTATTAATCGTGGTGATTATCAGGCTGAAATATATAAAAACATCGGATTAGGCATCGTCAATAATATTGCTGATACCAGTAACTGTAAATTGCTATTGATTCCATTAAAAACCGCGGCGATTAAAGTACATAGTAATGGCAGCAAAGAATGTCAAATATCTATGCCTAAAGATGTGTTTATTGATGGTTGTTATATTCGAGCAGATAAAGATCCGCGACCTGAAGCAACATTGCTTTCTATCGGTATATTTACTGAAGCCTATTTAGAAAAATCATTTAAAGAATTGGTCGGTGATCATTATAGCCGCTTTATTAAAACCGCTAATGTTTATGTTTATCGTGATGATTTAGATAATATCGGTGCGAAAGTGATTTCACTATGGGTGAGAGGGATGGCAAATAAACAAGCGGCGATCATCATGTATACGCCCAGTGGAAAAATATGGGCCGCCCACGTCGAGCCAGATCATTTAGGGCAGCCAATGATGGGTTATTGGAGTAATGTTTCTCCTGATAACGATAAAATGCCAAAAACATTAAAAATGTGGCAACGAGATTTGATGGATTAGCCTAATTTGACCGCGGTTCCGCTAAGACTCAACATCAGCATATTGCCGTTTTTACCTACTACATGATAGTCAATCGTTATACCGACGACGGCATCTGCTGCTAACTTTTCAGCCTGTGCTTGCAGTTTAGTAAAAGCGATTTGGCGTGCTTTGTGTAACTCTACTTCGTAACCACACAGACGCTTTCCAATAAGGTGGCGTATATTAGCAAAAAAGCCATGGAAAATATTGACACTGAGCATCGCTTCGCTACTGACAATGCCGCAATATTGCGCAATGGTAGATCCTTGCAAGGTTGGAGTCGTCGATAATTGCATAAGGGAGCACTCATCAAAAAATAATAATAATCTTAAATTGTGACGCGGGGCATCACAAAAGTATTTTTGTATTCTATACCCTTCGCCTTTCAAGTTACGGCGGCGTTGGCGCGGCGGGTGCTCGCCGAATCACGTAGTCTATCTACGCTCATCGGTCTCACACCTTGGCCGCCTTGCCGTAACTCGAAATTCATTGGGTATATAGCGCGCATAACGAATTACTGTTTTCGAAGCGTTTTATTTTTACAAAAACAACTCTAACAGCGAATTGAGAAACAACTTGCCTTTTTCGGTGATCTGCCAGTGTTGTTTTGTTTCTAACAAGTAGCCTTTAGCTAACGCCTGATCCAATGGCAAACGAATGCTACTTTCTGCCAATCCAGTCAAGTGGTAAAAATCGGCACGCGGAGCCGCTTCAAATAGTCGAAAGCGATTCATAAAAAACTCAAATGGGCGATCAGCAACCACAACATTATATTGTTGATCAAGGTACTTACCTTGCATAAAACCACGCGGATGCTTTGTTTTTACTGTACGTAATATTTCACCGTTACTGCGGGTGATTTTGCCATGCGCCCCACAGCCGATACCAATATAATCACCAAAACGCCAATAATTTAAATTATGCTGACATTGATAGCCAGGCTTTGCATAAGCCGAGGTTTCATATTGCTGATACCCGGCACCTTGCAAAATCTGCTGACCTTGTTGAAAAATAGCCCATAACACATCTTCATCAGGCAGTGTGGGGGGGCGAGAACTAAAAGCGGTATTGGGCTCGATAGTGAGTTGATACCAAGAAATATGCGCGGGATCTAATGCGATAGCCTGGTGCAGATCATCGAGTGCCTCTTGATGCGATTGATCGGGCAAGCCGTGCATCAGATCCAGATTCACGCTACGAAATTGCAGCAAATTTGCCAATATTGCCGCCTGTTTTGCTTCGTCAGAACCGTGTACCCGCCCTAATTTTTTTAGCTTACTGGCACTAAAACTTTGTACGCCGATAGAAATACGATTGACGCCTGCTTGCTGATAGTGGCGGAAACGTTCCGCTTCGACAGCCCCTGGATTCGCCTCCATAGTAATTTCAGCGTGCTTTGCCAATTTAAGCCGTGCGTTAACGCCCTCCAGTAATTGCGACATGGCCTCAGCACTCAGCAAACTGGGCGTTCCTCCTCCGATAAAAATACTGTTAATTTTTCGCCCATCGATCAATGGCAAATCGGCATCGAGATCGGCAAGTAAATGCTCAACATATTTTTGATGAGGAATATCGCCTTTTAACGCATGAGAATTAAAATCACAGTAAGGACATTTTTGGATGCACCAAGGAATATGAATATAAAGGCTCATTGGTGGCAATTTAAGCATTTTTTAAGGCATCCAACAGCAGTTTTAACGCTTGGCCACGATGAGAAATTTTTTGTTTTTCTACCGTGCTTAATTGTGCCGCAGTGCGTTTTAGTGCGGGAAGATAAAAAATAGGATCATAACCAAATCCATCCTGGCCAATAGGCTTATCAGTAATTTTTCCCCGCCAGCTGCCGTGAAACACCAAGGGGGTAGGATCAGTGGCACAATGAAAATAAACCAATACGCAATGATATGCTGCCCCTCGTTGCTGATCAGGAACCTCTGCCATCTCCGCCAGTAATTTTGCTACATTTTGTTGATCGGTGGCATTACAGCCTGCATAGCGAGCCGAATAGAGACCAGGTGCTCCGCCCAGTGCATCAACCACTAAGCCAGAATCATCAGCAATGGCAGGAAGCCCCGTCATTTGTGCTGCATGACGTGCTTTTAAAATAGCATTTTCAACGAAAGTAAGACCCGTTTCTTCAACCGAAGTGACGCCTAATTCGTTTTGTGCCACGACATTGAGATCCCAAGCGGCCAGTAAATTGGCTAACTCACGCGCTTTACCTGGATTACTGGTCGCTAAAACAATTTTTTTCATCATGGATCCTAAGGCAACGAAGAGAGAGAATTTTTTTATAGCCGAATCAGACTGATTGGTTATATGATAAAAATCGACAACGGCGACAGCCTCAGCAGAGGCTGTTTATAAGGTGAATGCTAACAGGCTGGCTCAAGAACTTAAAGATTATCTTTATTTTGCTTGGTGGGGCTTTCTATCTCAGCCTCAGCTGTTAACGGTAACGTGCTGATCTTCTGTCGTTTGTGATTTTCTGCCTCAGTGTCTTCATTTGCGGCACGTTTTAGTTCAGTACAAAAAGATATCGGAATTTTTAATTGCGTGGGCCAACCTTTCAGGGTGGACTGTTTTATGCCGGTCAATGCGCCTAGCTTCCCTTCACGCATAGCAAACCCGTTATCGCTCATCATATAACAGGCAATGTAATGACATTTTTCAGGGTAGGGGCCTCTTAATACCTCGCGCCGTTTACGAAACCAAATAAGAGCTTTGATTAAAATATCTTGATCGGTTTCTTTAACGGTATCTTTGAAGTCAGCGGTTATTTTATCGTTAGGATACGCTAAAATTTTCTTTAATTTCGGCTCTGGGTTTATATCCACTTTGGCTTTGTGATTAGCCAATATATTGACTGGACTGCTTTGTTGTGAGACAGGTGGCTGGTGGATACTGGTAGGATCAAAATATTGGATTGTTTTTACAAAAGCTATGGGCAAAATATCGTTAGGGTTGACACAACCAAGCTTTAAATCTTCTTCTTCTTTTTCATCAAAAGAACCAAAATTTGGTTTTTCCGAGTTTAGTTTTTCAAAAGAAGAGTAGACATCTATCAAATTTGAACACACTGGATTAATGAATGCAGGATCATTTTCTGTCGTATCGGTGGTTTGTATTATTGTTGGCCAATCGCCGGATAATAGAAGATCATTTGGCATTTTAATTTCCTTCTCTAGTTAACGAAAACAGGTAAGAAAAGGTTCTGGTGATTAAAATGAATAGCCTAACGATTAAAGATACTAGATAAAAATAATGCGTTTAGATGTTCTTTAATTAGCCTATATTGAATATGTACTGAGTTTTTATCTCTCTCTATATTCAGCATAGTCAACGGAAAAATTATTTTCCTCCTCAATTCTTTATTTTGCTTTTGAGGAGAGGAGGAAGAAGATTTGGAATAGACGTTTAGAGTACGAACCAAAGCTCTCCTAACAGATCCATTCCCAGATAATTAATTAAATATAAAAGGAGTATTACTATCATCGGAGAAAAATCAATACCGCCCATTGATGGAACCACGCGGCGAATTTTTGTTATCAGTGGATCAGATAATTGGTATAACAAATAATCCATTGGGCTGTTCCCTTGGCTAATCCAACTCATTAATGCCCTAATAATCATTACCCAAAAAATAAGATGCCCGGCGGCTTTAAGTAAAGAGATAACACCAAAAAGAAGATTATAAGGGCTTAATACCAACCCCCCGCCTTGAATTAATAATAACAGCGGATATTTTATCGTCATTAATAAAAATGCAAACAATAAGGATGCACTCTCAATAGGGCCTAATGAAGGCAGTATTCTGCCTAAAGGGCCGATGATTGGTTGAGTCAATTTGGCAACAGATTGTGTAAAGGGGTTGTAAAAATCACTATTAACCCACCGCATCCAAATGCGCAGTAATAGTAGCATCACGTAAAGGTCGATAACGGTTTTAGTCAAAAAAATCAGCGTTAACATGGATAAATTTTAATCCTTGATATTATGTTTCAGATAGCGTTTACAGTAGATATACCCTTCGCCTTTGAAGCCGCCGCGTTGTTGGCTGCGGGTACTCGCCGAATCACGTAGTCTATCTACGCTCATCGGTCTCACCCCCTGGCAGCCGAAGGCAACTTCAAAGGCGAAGGGTATATATCGAAAGAGGTCTAGTTTTTCATTCATTTGGTATTTTTCAAAACGACTTTTCCATTTCCTCTGCCCGGGTGATCGCGGCTTGCATCGCTTGGGAGACAATATTTGCCATATTATTTTCTTCAAATATCTTTAGTGCAGCCTCGGTTGTGCCTCCCTTCGACGTGACTTGATGACATAATTCTGATAAAGAATATTGTGGTTTGGCTTCCACTAATGCTGCCGCACCAGATGCCGCTTGTTGTATCAGCAGCCTTGCTTTTTCGGCATCAAAGCCCTGTTTTATCGCTTCTTGCTGCATGGCGTCCATTAATAGAAAAAAATAAGCAGGCGCACTGCCCGCCGCTGCGATCACGGTATTAATATCGCTTTCAGCATTTAACCAGCAAACCTCACCGACTGAACGCATAAAATCTTCAGCAAAATTAAGGTCAGGTTGATCTGTGTTTTTTGGTGCGAATAACCCACACATTCCCTTTCCGACCGATACAGGAAGATTAGGCATGATCCGGATTATATTAAGTTTATCGCCCAATAGAGCATAAAAACGCGCAATGCTCATTCCAGCTGCGATAGATAATACTAATTTTTTAGAGAAATCAATCTTCTCTTTCAGTGAATTACACACTGTAGCCATGATTTGGGGTTTAACAGCGAGCACGATAACCTCTGCTTGCTGAGCTGAAACGATATTATCAGCGCTACTAATAACGCCAAATTCTTTCGCCAAAGTGTCACGATTCTGCCCAGAAGGGGCATAAACGCTTATCTTTTCGCTGGGATACCCCCGATGACACAATCCAGCAATAATTGCACGAGCCATATTGCCCGCGCCGATGAAAGTAATACTGCGATGTTCCATAAAATTTTCTCTTAAAATTGATTATGTTTTACCTCGACTACCAAAAATAGCCGTCCCAATACGCACTAAAGTACTGCCAGCATGGATAGCCGCTGTCATATCATGGGTCATCCCCAAAGATAAGGTATCTACTTGCGGATAATTTTTTTTGAGTAACAGAAAAGCCTGATGCATCTGCTGAAAAATCGCTAGTTGGCGCGGATAATCATTATCTGCCGCTGGAATCGCCATTAATCCACGTAACTGCAGATTGGGCAAGGTATAAATGTTCTCCGCCAATTGTGATAGTTCATTTAATGAAATGCCTGATTTGCTTTTTTCACCACTAATATTAATTTGGATAAGAATATTTAACGCGGGCATATTAACCGGCCGCTGATGACTTAGTCGCTGGGCTATCTTCAGGCTATCTACCGTATGGCACCAAGTAAAATATTCGGCAACTGAACGACTTTTATTGGATTGCAATAAGCCAATAAAGTGCCATTCCAGTTTCGAGTGGTGCGCAAAATAAGCAATTTTATCTATCGCTTCTTGCACATAGTTTTCGCCAAAGGCGTATTGTCCAGCGTCGATCGCTTTTTTGATCGAGCTCACAGATTGAGTTTTACTCACTGCAAGCAGAGACACTTCTTTGGGCGAGCGTCCGCAATTCTCTGCTGCTGATGCGATTTGTTTTTTAACATCATGTATATTTTGTTGGATAGTGATCATGTCATGCTCACATGAATTGAAGAGCTTATATCCTTCGCCTTTGAAGTTGCCTTCGGCTGCCAGGGTGTGAGACCGATGAGCGTAGATAGACTACGTGATTCGGCGAACACCCGCAGCCAACAACGCGGTGGCTTCAAAGGCGAAGGGTATATGCGAAATTTTCTCTGAGCCATACTTAATGTGGCGCACAGCAACCGCAGTGTACACAAGTACATGAGGATTGCGAGTACCGCGTAATCTAAAACTTCAAAGGCGAAGGGAATATCAGCGAGCACAAGAGATTTCGAATAGGCTCTGAGGGATTGCCATGGATTTTGAACAATTAATCGTGCTGAGTACGAAACATAATGCATCTGATCTGCATCTTTGTAGTGGCCATTACCCTCGGTTACGTATTGATGGCCTACTACGTCCTTTCCCAGAATATTCACCAGTAAATAATAATGAGCTACAAGCATTATGCCAACAGCTATTAAACGAGGCGCAACGCTTAAAATTACGACAGGACGGGCAATTGGATTTCGCCTACACGACAAAAAATAAACAAAGGCTTCGGGGAAATTTTTTTCAGCAACAGCACGGTTTGTCGGTGGCCTTCCGGTTGATATCCAGTCACTGCCCTCAGCTGACTGCCCTCGCGGTGCCGGACGTCATTGAGCAACTAATGCAACAGAAAGATGGATTAATTTTGATCACTGGCGCTACGGGTAGCGGTAAGTCAACCACATTGAATGCGATTATTGGGGCGATTCATCAGCAAGGAGGACGGCATATTATTACGTTGGAAGATCCTATTGAATATATTCATGAGCAAGGTGCAGGTCTGATTCAACAAAGAGATTTGGGGTGTCATACGCATTCTGCTAGTGCAGCCTTAAATGCAACACTGCGTCAGGATCCTGATATTATTTTGCTGGGTGAATTACGTGATACCGAAAGTATTCGCCTGGCATTGACAGCAGCTGAAACAGGGCATCTTGTATTAGCGACTTTACACACTCGGACAGCAGCACAAGCGATTGATCGACTCATTGATGTTTTTCCAGCAGCAGAAAAAATCGCTGTTCGCGGACAATTAGCCGCTGGGCTGGTTGCGGTCATCGCCCAAAAGCTTGTCAATAAGCAAGGAGGGGGACGTATCGCTTTATTTGAAATTTTAACGCGCAGTACTGCGGTTAGTAACCTGATCAGAGAAGGTAAAACACATCAACTAGAAGGTGTAATGCAAACTAATGGGCAACTGGGTATGCAAACTTTTATTCAAGGAATGCAACAGCGCCAACGACAAGGGCTATTGGCATAGCCTGCCGATTTTGGATACTAAAACAGCATTCGACTTGTTGCCTAATAATATACCCATAGTCCTTCAAGTTGCAGCGTCGCGCCCAGGGCGTGAGAACGGTGAGCGCGTAAACCTAATGAATTTCGAGTTACGTCAAGGCGGCAATCAATCTAATCCTATGAGTGTATACCCAATTCTGTGTTGTCATCGCTTGCCGTACTATTTGTACTGTCTGTGCGCCTCTGCCTTGAATCAAATTAGACTGATTCGGCTATATACCCTTCGCCTTTCAAGTTACGGCTTTGTTGTCTGCGGGTGCTCGCCGAATCACGTAGTATGTCTACGCTCATCGGTCGGTCGCCCTTGCCGCCTTGCCGTAACTCGAAATTCATTGGGTATAAGTAACGCAAAAACGACGCCAAAAAATGCCTAAAAAAAGTTCTTTTTATTTGTTATCGCTTGTGTTTAAAGTCTTTGTGGTTTAACGAACTCAATAGCGGTGGTTAAATCACGTGTGCGTGGTGTTGGTGGCAGACTGTTAAGAAAAATAGCACCGTAAGGACGTGTTACTAATCGGTGATCACAGATAACCAATAGCCCTCTATCGCTAATATCACGAATTAAACGCCCAACGCCTTGTTTTAGCATAATAATTGCGTCAGGTAACTGAACGTCATTAAAAGGATTTCCACCCCGTAAACGGCAGTCTTCCATTCTCGCTTTCAACAAAGGATCATCGGGAGTAGTGAAGGGCAATTTATCAATAATGACACAGGACAATGTATTTCCTCGCACATCGACGCCTTCCCAGAAACTATTGGTTGCCACCAACAAGGCATTGCCAGCGGTAATAAATTGATTTAATAACGCCTCTTTACTGGTTTCTCCTTGTACTAAAACAGGCAATGTCATACTGGCGCGAAAAGCTTCTGCCAGTTCACGCATCATTTGATTGGATGTACATAAAAAAAAGCACCCTCCATGATTGGCTTCGATCACAGGTTTAAGCATATCCACTAATTTTTGTGCTACATCGAATTGATTCGGTGAGGGTAAATGGCGTGGTACACAAAGTAATGCCTGGTTGGCATAATCGAATGGGCTAGGTAACAGCAAGGTTTTGCTTTCTGTCAATCCGAGACGTTGAGTAAAATGCTCAAATCCTTCATTAACGGAAAGCGTTGCTGAGGTAAAAATCCAACTACTGGGTTTTTCGATCATTAATTCCCGAAAACGCTCAGCAATAGAAAGAGGGGTTAACGCCAGTATAAAGTGGCGGGGACTACATTCATACCAGTAGCTAAAACCAGAGATCGTGACTTCTTTGAGTCTTTTAAATCGATTAAGGTACAGCATCACTCGTTCGTAAAGGGTATCAAGTGTAGTGGAACGCCCAAGGGATGACTTGACGGTGTCATGACAAAATACCAATGCCTCTTCCAATAATCCCAGTGCTTGTTGCAACGGTGCGGTTCGTCGTAAGTTCTTTTGTAATAGATCAGTCAAATCTCCTCGAAAATTACCCAAAAAGTGAGATTGAGGCGTGAGGGAGCCAAAAGCTGAGCGGAGATCTTGTATGTATTTAATCAATTGATCAGCACTGGTTTGTAATTGAGATGTGTCCTGTAGTTCCGTTCGATAGATAACGATAATATCTTTGGCTAAATTCATTAACTGACGGCTGGTCAATTGTTGCCCGAAATACTGGCTGGCAATATCAGGAATTTGGTGAGCCTCGTCGAAGATCACTGCATCAGCACAGGGAATGAGTTCAGCAAAACCACTTTCTTTCACCACCCTATCGGCCATAAAAAGATGATGATTGATGACGACGATATCAGCATCCATCGCTCGGCGCCGAGCCTTTACGACAAAACAATCTTGATATTTTGGGCAATCAGCTCCTAGACAATTATCATGGGTACTGGTTACCAATGGCCAGATAAGACTGTCTTCTGCTATTTTAACGCAGGTATTGATGTCGCCGTCCTCTGTTGTTGATGACCAACGGCGTAAGTAGGCAAGATCCTTTAGTAGGTTATCTGTCTGTTGATTGCCAACGAGCAATTGTTGAGCCAAACGCTCGAGACAAAGATAATTTGACCGTCCTTTTAATAAAGCCAACTGGCCTTTAAAATCTATTGCCTGCACGATGGTAGGTAGATCTCGCCCATAGAGCTGATCTTGCAACGCCTTGGAGCCGGTAGAAATGATAATTTTACATTTTGCCCGTAATGCTGGAACTAAATAGGCGAAGGTCTTGCCAGTTCCCGTACCGGCTTCCACCACTAACTGTTGTTTGGCTTTTATAGCTTCGCGGACTGCTTGCGCCATTTTTTGCTGTGATTCTCGGGGGTTAAATCCCGTGATGGCGCGTGCTAACACACCCTCTATTGCAAAATCATTCGTCACACGATGCCTCGATAAAAATCACCGTTAAAGCGATTATACCTTTCGCCTTTAAAGCCGCCGCGTTGTTGGCTGCGGGTATAGTCGATTTTTTAATATATACCCAATGAATTTCGAGTTACGGCTTTGTTGTCTGCGGGTGCTCGCCGAATCACGTAGTATGTCTACGCTCATCGGTCGGTCGCCCTTGCCGCCTTGCCGTAACTCGAAATTCATTGGGTATAGCCGAATCAGTCTACTATTCGTTCCATGAACGACTATCATTGGTGAGCATATCAGCAGAAGTTTTTGGCCCCCAGCTACCTGATTCATAGGGTTCTGGTGCCTGATTTTCAGTTTTCCAAGCTGCCATAATGGAATCAACCCATTTCCAGGCTTCTTCCACTTCATCACGACGGACAAATAATGCTTGGATGCCTCGCATGACTTCCAATAGTAGACGTTCATAAGCATCAGCAAGATGTTCTTGATGAAAAGTTTCCGAAAAGCTTAAATCAAGTTTAGTTGTTTGCAATCGGTGTTTATGCTCTAAGCCGGGTACTTTATTGAGAATTTGTATTTCGATGCCTTCATCAGGTTGTAAACGAATGGTTAATTTATTTTGTGGTAGTTCTAGATAAGATCCCGTAAATAAATTGAGTACTTGATTTTTGAAGTACACCACGACTTCAGAGCATTTAGTTGTCAGCCGTTTACCAGTACGTAGGTAGAAGGGTACCCCTGCCCAACGCCAATCATCGATATCCACTCGGATTGAGACAAAGGTTTCGGTAATGCTATTTTTATTTGCCCCGTCTTCTTCCAGATAACCGGGCACCTGATGGCCTTGCACTTTTCCAGCGATATATTGGCCACGAACGGTGGTATCACGCACGTTACGATGATCGATACGGCGTAAAGATCGTAATATTTTCACTTTTTCATCACGGATATCATCGGCATTAAGCTTGGCAGGAGGCGCCATAGCAATCATAGTGAGGATCTGCAATAAATGGCTTTGCACCATATCTCGCATTTGACCTGCTTCATCAAAATATCCCCAGCGCCCTTCAATGCCAACTTCTTCAGCAACGGTAATTTGTATGTGATCGATAGTACGGTTATCCCAGTTAGAGATAAACAGGTTATTAGCAAAACGCAAGGCCAGCAAATTGAGCACGGTTTCTTTGCCTAAATAGTGATCGATACGATAAACCTGAGATTCGTCGAAATATTCAGCGACTTGATTGTTAATCACCTGTGATGAGGCAAAATCTTTGCCTAATGGTTTTTCCATCACGACTCGATTGGGGGGGCTATTTAATCCTGCTTGTGCTAATCCTTTGCAAATCGAGCCAAAGGTACTTGGTGGCATAGCGAAATAATGGATCGCAGGATGATCTTTCTGATCAAGCAATTCTTTTAATTTTTTAAAATGTTCATTGTCTTCGACATCTAGCTTACAAAAATTTAATCTCGCTTGGAGTTTAGACCAGAGTAAATTATCTAACTTTTCTTTTATAAATTTGTTAAGGGATTCTTTCACTTGCTTGCTATACTGCTCTTTATTCCAATCGGCACGAGCCATACCAATAATTCGTGTATCCGGATGGAGATGACCGGCTTTTTCTAGCTGGTAAAGTGAAGGCAGTAGTTTTCGGCGTGCTAGATCACCTCTAGCGCCAAAAATAACGAGATCACAGGCGGGTGTAGGATCGCTTGCTGCCATATCAATGCTCCTTGATTATCCTATGGTTGTGTATTAGAGCTTATTCAAAATCTTTTTCGTCCCTTTTTTCCTCGTCGGAGCGTAGCTCAAAGAAGATTTCGAATAGGCTCTTAGTGGACGGTGGGATTAAAGATCCTTACGCAAATAAGGTTGTATCTCACCGTGTTTTCGGGTTTTAATGAATTTCAATATCCAAGCGTAATGTTCTGGATTTGGAGTGATCAATGTTTCTATTTCTTCGTTGACTCTCCGTGCGACATAAGCATCATCTGCACCGGTTAAATCATCCATCGGTGGGCGAATATAAATATCAAAACGATGTTTATTGTAATCGTAGACAGAGAACATGGGCACAATTGCAGCGTTGCATATTTTCATTAAGCGTCCAAGCGTTGGTAACGTTGCTTTATAAGTGGCAAAAAAATCCACAAATTCGCTTTGATCATTTCCGTAGTCTTCATCAGGTAAATAACCACCCCAAAATCCTTGACGTACCGAGCTAATAAAGGGTTTTATGCCTCCCTCTCGTGAATGAATACGGCCACCAAAGCGTAGTCGGGTGCGATTCCACAAATAATCGATGAGTGGATTACGTTGATGATGGAACATGCCGGCTACTGGTTTTCCTTCTGCTGCCAACAACATGAAAGGGATATCTATCATCCAACCGTGAGGAACCAGTAAAATGATATTACGTCCCTGCTTTTGTACATCGTCCCATATTTCTCTGCCATGCCAATGTACACGTGAACACAGTGATTTAGTGCCACGTAAATATAATTCAGCCAGTATCACCATGGGTTGTGCTGCGGCCGCAAACATGTCATCAATCAGTTTTTCGCGTTTTTTTTCATCTAATTGCGGCATACAATAGCAAAGATTGATACGTGCACGCCGCCGTGCACCTTTAGCAAATTTTCCGACGAGGCGTCCGAGGCTAGCCCAAAATGGATCCCGTATTCTAGCAGGGACATAAGCTGAGACAATAAGAAGCATAATGCTAAACCAAATTAGCCAATAACGAGGATAAAGAAATGATTTTTGAAAGCGTGGAATAAACCCTTCGTTTTTATTTTTTTCTTGATGCATAACACACTCTGTCGATTAATTAAAACGCAGCTGCGATACAACTTGTCTGGCTGTTGCCATATATTTCCGGCGACTTTGGCCTGTTAACCCTTCAGAACGTGGCAACTTTGCGGTGACAGGATTAACAGCTTGCTGGTTAATCCATAATTCATAATGCAAATGAGGCCCGGTGGAGCGTCCCGTATTACCGGATAAAGCGATGCGATCTCCCCGTTTTACTTTTTGCCCTGGCTCAACCAATAATTTTTTTAGATGCATATAGCGCGTGGTGTATTGGCGCCCGTGACGGATAACAACATAATTACCTGCCGCACTGCTTCGTGTGGCTGTCAACACTTCACCATCCCCGATGCTGAGTACCGGTGTCCCTATTGGCATCGCAAAATCTACCCCTTTATGTGGGGTAATCCGCCCGCTGACCGGATTAACACGGCGTAGACTGAATCCAGAAGAGATACGGAAGTGTTTCATCGTCGGAAAACGCATAAAACCCCGTGCTAAACCGGAACCATGGCGATCATAAAATTTACCGTCGCTGGCGCGAATCGCGTAATAATCTTTACCGTCTGAAAGTATATGGACGCCAAGTAGTCGGCTTTGCTCATGACGGCCTTCAAATTTTTCCCGTGACATCAATACTGAAAACCGATCGCCGCCTTGCAGTTTATTAACGTTTAATTGCCATTGTAGTGCTTTAGTAACAGCACGTATTTCGGCGGTATTTAATCCGGCATTTTTTGCACTTTTGATAAAATTTCCTTCGAAACGCCCTTTTAGTACACTGTCATGCCATTCACCTTGTTGCAATACTTTTTTTTCTTTAAAGTGATTGCCGATGCGATCATAAGTACGGCTTTCGCGAGCTGAGACCTCCCAAATCAAGCGTTGCAAATCACCATTTTTATCGATAGACCAGGAAATCTGTTGACCTACTTTTAGATGACGCAATGCCCGATGTTGTGAAGCCAACAAGGCAATATCCGCCTTATCGATGCCATATTGAGTCAGAATATTGCCTAAGGTATCCCCTGACGAAATCACATATTCATTGGTGCTGGATCCATTAGGAGACTTGGTATCCAGTTCATCTTGGAGAATTTCATCAGGTTCGGGTATTGTTTGCTCAAGCGGTTCGTTGACATCAAGGGGTAATGATCTTGGCTGAGTGAGGTTAAGTGTTATGTCTTTGCTGATAGGCTCATTTTCTGGAAGATGAACAGCAGGTTGCCAAATAAACACAGCCAGCGTTACTAGAATCAAAGACCCCAGCATTATACGGTGTGGGCGTGATAGGCTGTTATACGTTAAAGTGATAGTTCGGACTACCTGCTGCAATTGTTTTTATCCTTACAATGTATACCCTTCGCTTTTTGAGTCACGGCGGCGTTGGCTGCTTACTCTCATCCTCTGTCATGTACTACCTGTATCCTCTTCGTCTTTGAAGGGGATACACTTCTAAGATTCGATTGATTGCCACCTTGCCGTAACTCGAAATTCATTGGGTATCGATCTATTTCAGGCAGCTTAGATATTGATCGGACAATTGAGATAAAAACTCTACATAGCTGTCCTTGCGCAACTCGATGCTTCCCCCCAGTGGATCTAACATACCTACACGTACATCTGTACCTTCGGCAATAGCATTGATCACGGCTGGCCTGAATTGTGGCTCAGCAAAAATACAGGTTGCTTTTTTATCAAGCAACTGGGTTTTTATTTGATCTAAACGTTGTACTCCAGGCGGTATTGCGGGATTGACGGTAAAATGCCCCAATGGCGCTAAGTTAAACCGTTCTTCAAAGTAGCCGTAAGCATCATGAAAAACAAAATATCCTTTGTTTTGTATAGGCTTAAGCATCTTAGCAATTTTTTCCTCGCGTTGCGCTAGTTGATCTTTAAATTGACGCAGATTTTCATCTAGTTTGTCTTTGTTTTGCGGCATAAGTTCCAATAATTTATCATGAATCGCGATTGCTGCTAACTTGGCTATTGGAGGCGATAACCAAAGATGCATATTATAATCGCCATGATGATGATGATGATGATCATCATCTTTTTCTGCTGTTACCTGTTCAGAAACGGGATGATCATGTTCAGTGTCTCTGATTAATAACGCTTCAACTTTAGGTAATTGTGCAATGGCGATCTGTTTATTAGTAGCAAAACGGGCTAATGGTTTACTAAGAAAGCTCTCCATGTCAGACCCAATCCAAATAACTAAATCTGCATCGCGCAGCAGTGTTAGATCCGATGGACGTAAAGCATAGTCATGAGGCGAAGCGCCATTAGGCAATAAGACTTTTGTTGACGAGACACCTTCTGTGATAGCAGCAGCAATAAATCCCAATGGGCGTATTGACGTAACTACAGTGGCAAAAGCAAGATTAAAGGTGTTAAAGGTGAGGCATACAATAGTGAGAGCCGCGTACTGCTGCCATCTCTTTTTCTGGAACATAAAGTAAATTTTCTCGTCGTGTGAATCAATCAAATGTAATATTATAACATTAAATTGATTTTGCAAATGTGATCATTATGTCCACGCTAATAATGCTTAATAACATCTCGGTTACCTTAGGTGAAAAACGAGTACTCAGTGATATTTCTCTTTGCTTGCAATCGGGGCAATTACTGACTTTACTCGGCCCCAATGGGGCGGGTAAGTCAACGTTAGTTCGGGTAGTTCTGGGGCTTCTCGCGCCCACGAGCGGTACGTTGACGAGAAAGCCGGCTCTACGTATCGGCTATGTGCCACAAAAATTGTATTTAGATGCGAGCTTACCTTTGACAGTAAACCGTTTCATGAGCCTACAGGCAAAAAGCCAATCAGCAGATATTTTGTCGGCACTCAACCGAGTTCAAGCCCTTCATTTGTTAGAAAGCCCGATGCAGAAATTGTCTGGTGGTGAAAGTCAGCGTGTATTACTGGCCAGAGCATTACTGAATAAACCCCAATTATTGGTATTGGATGAGCCGACACAAGGTGTGGATATTAACGGGCAATTGGCACTTTATGATTTAATTGAGCAATTACGAATGGAATTAGGCTGCGCTCTGTTGATGGTTTCACATGATTTACATTTAGTTATGGCTAAAACTGATGAAGTACTTTGCCTCAATCAGCATATTTGCTGTTCAGGTACGCCTGAAGCGGTTTCTATGCATCCTGAATTTATCGCGATGTTCGGTAAAAGTGGCGCTGAACAACTGGCGATTTATCGTCATAACCATCGTTATGAAGTGGAGCGATGACCGATGATTGAACTGCTTCTTCCCGGTTGGTTAGCTGGCATGTTATTAGCCACGGTAGCAGGTCCATTAGGCTCTTTTATCGTATGGCGTAGAATGTCTTATTTTGGCGATACGCTGGCGCATGCTTCTTTACTCGGTGTGGCTTGTGGCCTGCTACTACATATTGATCCATTTTATACTGTGATAGTCATTACATTAATGTTGGCATTAATATTAGTGTTGATGGAGCGAAAACCACAGCTTGCTGTTGATACTTTACTTGGTATTTTAGCGCACAGTGCTTTGTCTCTCGGTTTAGTGGTCGTCAGCTTAATGCATAATGTGCGCGTTGATTTAATGGCTTATTTATTTGGTGACTTGCTGTCGGTTAGTTTAAGTGATATTTGGCTTATCTCCAGTGGAGTCGCTTTGGTATTACTGATGCTTTGTTGGCAATGGCGTCCATTTTTGTTGATGACCATCAGCCCTGAACTGGCTCACGTGGACGGTGTTAATTTGCAACGATCCAGGATGCTACTCATGCTGATTACTGCCATTACCATCGGTTTGTCGATGAAATTTGTCGGAGCGCTAATTATCACTTCGCTGTTGATCATTCCTGCTGCTGCTGCTCGTCGATTTGCACGCACTCCGGAGCAAATGGCAGGGATAGCGGTGGTTATTGGCATGCTAGCGGTAAGTGGAGGACTCATCTTGTCAGCTTGTTATGATACACCCGCCGGCCCGTCTGTCGTTCTTTGTTCCGCTGTTATGTTTATACTCAGTTTGTCACGAAAAGCGCGGGGTTAGTCTTTAGATAGTTTTATTTTAAGACTCCCTATGTAAGGTATTGCTCTGAGTCTTTATCATTATAATTTTGTTTTTAAAATATGATTTTAAATCGATTAAACTATAAATAGTGATAATTATTTTTTCGGTAAGATATTTTTATTATGGCATACTGAATTTAATGGATACTCTCTACGGTTTTGCAAGGAGTCTAATAAAATAATCAGGAGTCAGTATGTTGAAAAAAGAGATAGAAAAGCGACTTACGCAGCAATTAAATTTAGAATTTTCCTCGGCTAATCTTTATTTGCAGATGAGTGCTTGGTGCTGTCGCCAGGGTTTTGATGGTGCAGCTAGCTTTTTGAAGGCACATTTTCAAGAAGAAATACAACATATGTTACGTTTGGTTGATTACCTGAATGATCACGATGTTTCATTTGTGATTGAAGCTATCACGCCGCCCATTGAATCTAAATCGCTAGCAGCGATTTTTGAACAAGCCTATCAGCATGAATGTTGCAACACGAAAAAAATTGATGAGCTGGTGTCAATTGCTAAGGATTTAAAAGATTCTTCTACTTTTCATTTTCTACAATGGTATGTTGCTGAACAGAGTGAAGAGGAAAAATTATTTAAATCTATTCGCAACAAACTTAGGTTGGCGGGCAAGAGTGAAAGTAGTCTATTGCTTATAGATCAAAATTCAAGGACTTATGTAAAATCTCCTTAAGTGACACCAAAATAACATCATTTGTCGTCAATGGTCAGTTTTCTAGTATGTTTGCTCCGATAGTCATACGGATGAGGTGCAAGTTAAGTTTTATAAAAAATTTATTGGCTGGGATACCAGGATTCGAACCTGGGAATGCCAGGATCAAAACCTGGTGCCTTACCGCTTGGCGATATCCCAATAAATCAGAGGAAACTGTTGTAAATTTAAAAAATAGTGGCTGGGATACCAGGATTCGAACCTGGGAGTGCCAGGATCAAAACCTGGTGCCTTACCGCTTGGCGATATCCCATCTCTACCCTTCGCCTTTGAAGCCGCCGCGTTGTTGACTGCGGGTGCTCGCCGAATCACGTAGTCTATCTACGCTCATCGGTCGGTCGCCCTGGCCGCCTAGCGGCAATTTCAAAGGCGAAGGGTATCAATACATCTAAGAATCTATTCTAAATCTTTTGTACTCGCCGATACCTGGCGAATAAAGACTTCGATAATACATGGTGCGGAAGGCGAGACTCGAACTCGCACACCTTGCGGCGCTAGAACCTAAATCTAGTGCGTCTACCAATTTCGCCACTCCCGCAAAACACAGATGGTGGCTACGACGGGATTCGAACCTGTGACCCCAGCATTATGAGTGCTGTGCTCTAACCAGCTGAGCTACGTAGCCATCTTTACTTATTACCGCAACTTCATCAGTGTTGCGGGGCGCAATTATGCGGATATGCTGGATTTGCGTCAACTGCTTTTTCGTTAAAAAATGCGGAAAAAGTGTGATTGTTTGGCTTATAAGCGTTATGGAGATAATTTAATCAATTCATGGATGTTGATGATGAACTCACTTCGCCGCCGCTTTTGTTGGCTGTAATTCAAACACCACATCAACCTGATCATTAAAGCGAATACTTTGTTGCTTATAGGTTTCAGCAGCCTCATTTGACGCTGCGGGGGCGCTGTCTTGCATCCGCATCATCATCGGCACTGGCTGGTCGTTAACCGCACGGTAGCGGATGCTGTATACCGACCCGAGGGTGCTTTTAAAATCCTGTGCTACAGAACTCGCTGTGGATAAAGCATTGTCTATCGCTTTCTTACGCACCTCTTCACGATACTTTTTTGGATCGGCAACGTCTAAGTCTACTGCGCGAATTTCATTAAGACCTAACTTCAGTGCCTGATCAAGTAACTCGTTCATTTTGTCGAGATGACGCAATGTAACTCTAATCTGACGCACAGCACGATAGCCTTTTAGCACGGTCTCGCCGGCTTTTTTGTAATCGTACTCCGCTTGAGTCCGTAGATTAGCCGCATTGATATCTTTTTTATCGATATTTTGTTTTTGTAGAAAATCAAAATATTGTGCTACCCGTTGATCGACCTGTTTTTTAGCGGCAGCCGCCTCTTTAGTCAATTCACTTACTTCAATCGTTAAGATGGCAATATCTGGTACAACGTCAATACCGGCACTGCCTGAGGTAATAATATGTGGCCCAGCAGGCACTTCAGCAGCTGATAACACCGCAGGTAAAATACTGAATCCTATTAAGGTTGCTAAAGCGAGTGTATTTAATTTCACAATCCATGCCTCCCAATGATTTATTTTGACTTATACCCTTCGCCTTTGAAGCTGCCGCGTTGTTGGCTGCGAGCCCTCGCCCGAATCACGTAGTTTGTCTACGCTCATCGGGTCTCACGCCCTGGCCGCCTAGCGGCAACTTCAAGGGCTGTGGGTATATTCATATCGACTTTAGCCGGCGGATACAAATGTACATCCATTTGTGGATAGGGGATGCTGATATGATTCGCATCTAACGCTCGCTTAAAGTTTTCCATCAAATCCCAGTACACCTCAAATGAATCAGCGTTACTGCTCCACACCCGCACGATAAAATTTAACGAAGACGCAGCCATCTCATTTAAACGGATCGTCACCCCTCTGTCGTGTATGATCCGATTATCCGCGGCGACAATATCCCCTAATATTTTTTTTACCACATCAATATCTGCATTGTAAGCCACGCCCAGGGTGATCTCAGTACGACGTTCCGGATCGCGCGTGGTATTGATGATATTGCCACTGATAATTTTACCGTTGGGTACCACCACAATTTTGGCATCAGGTGTGCGCAGGGTAGTGGAAAAAATCTGTACTTGTAATACCGTCCCCGCTACGCCGCCTAAATCGACATATTCACCGACGCGGAAGGGACGCAATGCGACTAACAATACGCCTGCGGCAAAATTAGAAAGCGAGCCTTGTAATGCTAAGCCAACCGCTAAACCGGCGGCACCTATCACCGCGATGACGGAGGTGGTTTGCACACCCAGACGACTTAATACCGCAATGATAGTAAAAGCTAAAATACTGTAACGTATTATAGCCGATAAAAAATCGGCCACAGTGACATCGATAGCTTTTAGTTTCATCACGCGGTTAGCCGTGCGTGAGATCACTTTAGCGACAATCGACCCGATGATAAGTATCAACAGTGCCGCTATCAGATTGACGGTATATTGCAGCAAGAGATCTTTATTGTTTAATAACCAGCTTCCTAGGTTATTAAAGCTAGCGACGACGTTTATTGGTTCCATTATCCACCCAGTATGATCATAACCTCCCACGTGGCGCGGATTCGGCGTTACGTGGGAGGTTATGCGAAAAGTCTCATCACCTGTTCCAAATCTTCTTGAGCGACGCTCAGACAAGGAAAAAACGAGTGAAAAAGCGCAGTCTACATAAAGTAAATGCGCATTTTGAGCTCGTTTTTGACGAAGTATCAGCGAGCACAAGAGATTTCGAACTATAATACATCGACCGCATTGAGATCCTTGAAGGCTTGTTCTAAACGGGTCACCATGCTTGTTTGAGCTGCTCTCAGCCATACTCGGGGATCATAATATTTTTTATTCGGTTTCTCCTCTCCCTCTGGATTACCAAGCTGCCGTTGCAAATAACCTTCGTTTTTTTGGTAATATTGCAGCACCCCCTCCCAGCTCGCCCATTGGGTATCAGTATCAATATTCATTTTGATCACGCCATAGCCGATAGCTTCTCTGATCTCTTCCCTACTCGAGCCGGAGCCGCCGTGAAAAACAAAGTTCAAACTGTTATCCGGTAGGTGAAATTTCTCGGAAACATGTTGTTGGGAATTGTGCAAAATTTTTGGCGTTAACTGTACGTTACCGGGTGTATACACCCCATGAACATTGCCAAAAGCAGCGGCAATAGTGAAATTGGGGCTGATGGCGTTTAATTTTTCATACGCATAAGCCACCTCTTCGGGTTGCGTATAAAGTTTAGAATTATCCAAGTGGCTGTTATCGACCCCGTCTTCTTCACCGCCAGTACAACCGAGTTCAATCTCTAGTGTCATGCCGATTTTTGCCATACGTTTTAAATATGTTTCACAAATGGTGATATTTTCTTCTAACGGCTCTTCCGATAAGTCGATCATATGAGAAGAGAACAACGGCTTACCTGTGGCGGCATAATGTTTTTCCCCCTCATCAAGCAGGCCATCTAACCAAGGCAGCAATTTTTTCGCACAATGATCAGTATGCAAAATAACCGGCACGCCGTAATGTGCAGCCATTTGATGCACATGATGTGCGCCGGAAATAGCGCCAACAATAGCCGCTTGCTGACTTTCTAATTTTACGCCTTTGCCTGCGATGAAAGCGGCGCCGCCATTGGAAAATTGAATAATCACAGGTGCTTTTACTTTGGCTGCGCTTTCTAATACAGCATTGATAGAATCGCTATTGATACAGTTGACTGCTGGTAATGCAAAGCCTTTTTCTTTTGCGTAGGTGAAGAGTTTTTGTACATCATTACCTGTAATAACCCCAGGCTTTAAGAAATTAGGAATTTCTGACATGTTATTTGTCCTATTTGTCAGCCAATCAATAGACCTCTTCGGAAACTTACTGCGTGACACGGATCCTGCGTTGCCCGGTGCGCGCAATCCTCATGTATTTATAGCAACGAAGGTTGCTGTGCGCCGGGCGCCTTGACTCCGCATAACGAACTACGGTTTCCAAAGAGATCTAATAAAATGAAATGCTTTAACAGGCTGATTTAACCTGTTTAGCACGTGCTTCTAGCATCGCCACGGCCGGTAATTTTTTCCCTTCAACAAATTCGAGAAAAGCACCACCTCCAGTAGAAATGTAAGATATTTTATCAGCAATACCAAAAAGATCGATGGCCGCTAACGTATCTCCCCCACCAGCGATAGAAAAGGCGCTACTGTCAGCGATTGCTCTTGCTAAAATTTCAGTGCCTTGGCGAAAATTGGGGAATTCAAAAACACCCACTGGACCATTCCACAAAATGGTTTTGGCGTTTTTGATAATGTTAACCAGATTCTGGATAGAAGCATCACCCAGATCGAGGATCTCTTCATTATCGTTAATATCCGTCACGGGTTTCACTACCGCTACCGCATTTTCAGAAAACTCAGTGGCGACACGAACATCTATCGGCAAGGGGATATTACAGGTTTTTAACAGTTCTTTAGCGTGCGGCAACAAGTCTTTTTCATACAACGATTGACCGACGTTATGACCTTGAGCGGCAACAAAGGTGTTTGAAATGCCGCCACCGACAATCAGTTGATCGGCGATCTGCGCTAAGCTATCCAACACCTTGAGTTTAGAAGAAACTTTAGCGCCGCCAACAATCGCCACCATCGGGTGCGCTGGGTTATCTAAGGCAGTGGCCAATGCCGTCAACTCTGCTGATAACAATGGCCCTGCACAAGCGATAGGGGCAAATTGGCCAACGCCGTGCGTTGATGCCTGCGCACGATGTGCGGTGCCAAAAGCGTCCATCACATAAACATCACAAAGTGCGGCGTATTTTTTTGCCAAGGCTTCATCGTTTTTTTCTTCGCCTTGATTAAAGCGCACGTTTTCTAACACCACCACTTCACCCGCACCTACCTCAACCCCATCAAGATAGTTTGTGGCTAAACGCACCGGAATCGACAGTTTTTTTTGTAAATAATGCACGATGGGCAGGAGTGAAAAAGCGTCGTTATATTCGCCTTCAATCGGTCGCCCCAGGTGAGAGGTCACCATGACATGCGCCCTTTTATCTAGTGCGGCTTTGATCGTCGGTATTGATGCGTCAATACGCGCTGTGGAAGTGATTTCCCCCTCTTTAATCGGTACATTGAGATCGGCTCGGATCAGTACACGTTTCCCTGTTAGGGCTAAATCAGACATATTAATTACAGACATGTTATAACCTCTTTTTAATGCGTTATACCCTTCGCCTTTCAAGTTACGGCGGCGTTGGCTGTTCGCACTCATCCTCTGTCATGTACTATCTGTACACTCCTGGGATTCGATTGATTGCTTCCTTGCCGTAACTCGAAATTCATTGGGTATAAAATCCGCTTTTCGCCATGGCTAAGGTGGTATCCAACATTCTATTGGCAAAGCCCCATTCATTGTCACACCATACTAAGGTTTTAATCAGATGTTGTCCGCTAACCCGGGTTTGTGTGCTGTCGACAATAGCACTGTGTGGATCATGGTTAAAATCGGTCGAAACCAAGGGCAATGTGGTGTAATCGACTATACCATGAAACGCTTTTTGCGCTGCCTGTTGTAAGCATTGGTTGACTTGCTCAACTTGCACGGTTTCAGTGACCATTACCGTTAAATCGATAGCGGTGACATTAATGGTGGGTACCCGTACGGAAATGGCTTCAAATCTGCCCTTAAATTTGGGCAAAATACGAGCAATGCCAGCAGCCAATTTGGTATCGACAGGAATAGATGGATTGACTGGCGGCACGCGTGCGGCGTAAATCTTGATGATAGGCATCAATCACCGGTTGGTCATTCATCAATGAATGGATGGTGGTCACCGCGCCGGATTCAATCTTATAGGCGTCATCCAGTATCTTAATAATGGGAATGAGGCAATTGGTGGTGCAAGAGGCGTTAGAGACAATTTTATGTTCAGCCAGTAAATGCTGATGATTAACACCATAAACCACGGTGGCATCTAAATCGGCTGCCCCGGGATGGGCAAATAACACCTTTTTAGCCCCGGCGGCCAAATGCGCTTTACCGTCTTCGCGACTGCCAAAAACACCACTACAATCCAAAACCACATCGATGTTTAACCCATACCAAGGTAAATCTTTAATTTCAGCTTGATGCATTAAGCGGATAAAATCGCCATCGACATAAAGACCATCATTTTTCAAGCTCAGCTCACGAGCAAAGCGCCCATGGCTCGAATCATATTTCAATAAATGTGCCATTGCCTCGGCACTGGCCAATTCATTGATCGCCACCACTGACATGTGGGCTCGTTTATCCGATTCATACAGCGCCCGTAAAACATTACGCCCGATACGCCCGAAACCATTGATTGCGATGTGGATTGTCATATTATTACCTGCTGATATCCCCTTCGTCTTTGAAGTTACGGCGGCGTTGGCTGCTTGCTCTCATCCTCTGTCATGTACTACCTGTACACTCCTGGGATTCGATTGATTGCCGCCTTGCCGTAACTCGAAATTCATTGGGTATATTTATTAGACCTCTACTGCAATAAAGCCTCTGCTTGTTCAATTACATTTTCAACAGTGAAGCCAAATTCTTTAAACAGTAATTCCGCCGGCGCAGATTCGCCAAAAGTATTCATGCCGATCACCGCGCCCTTTAAACCCACGTATTTATACCAATAATCAGCACTGCCCGCTTCTATTGCCAGGCGAGCACTAACGGCAGATGACAATACCGATTCACGGTAAGTCGCTTCTTGCTGATCAAACAGATCGGTCGAGGGCATTGATACCACGCGAACCTGATGGCCTTTTTCGGTCAATTGTTTAGCGGCATCGATAGCGAGTGAAACTTCTGATCCGGTGGCAATCAAAATCAGCACAGGTTGACCAAGGCAATCTTGCAGTACATAGCCCCCTTTGCTGATATTTTCTACTTGTTGCTCGGTTCGCGGTTGTTGTATCAAATTTTGCCGAGAAAAAAGCAGGGCACTGGGGCCATTTTGGCGTTGCAACGCGCATTGCCACGCCACCGCTGATTCGACCTGATCACAAGGGCGCCAGGTGCTTAGATTAGGTGTCAAACGTAGACTGGCGATTTGTTCCACCGGTTGATGGGTCGACCCGTCTTCACCCAGCCCAATCGAATCATGGGTATAGACAAAAATACTGCGTATTTTCATCAGCGCCGCCATGCGCACCGCATTACGTGCATATTCGACAAACATCAAAAAAGTGGCGCCATAAGGGATAAAACCGCCGTGTAACGCAATACCATTCATGATAGCGGACATGCCGAATTCACGTACACCGTAGTGAATGTAGTTGCCATCGTGGTTTTCCATCAGCGGTTTAGAGCCTGACCAGTTGGTCAGATTACTGGGGGTGAGATCCGCGGAGCCACCCAATAATTCCGGCAGTATTTTTCCAAAGGCTTCTAATGTATTTTGCGATGCTTTACGGCTGGCGATATCAGCGGGTGTATTTTGCAACGTTTCAATAAATTTTTTAGATTCCATCGCCCAATCATCAGGCAATTGGCCTTGGACACGGCGTTCGAATTCCGTAGCCAATTGAGGATAGGCTTGGGCATAAGCCGCCCATTTTGCGTTCCAAGCGGCTTCTTTTTCTTTGCCTGTTTCTTTAGCATCCCAAGCGGTATAAACAGCGGGCGGAATTTCAAAGGGTGGATAGTGCCAGTTGAGTGTGACGCGGGTAGCAGCGATTTCTGTATCCCCCAAGGGCGCACCATGAACATCATGACTGCCGGCTTTATTCGGTGATCCTTGGCCAATAATGGTTTTACAAATCAGTAGCGAAGGTTTATCCGTTACTCGCGCTTCGTCAATCGCCTTTTTAATCGCCTTCGCATCATGACCATCGATATTCTCTATCACATGCCAACCATAGGCGACAAAACGCGCGGCGGTATCATCAGTAAACCAGCCTTTAACATCACCATCAATGGAAATACCATTATCATCATAAAAAGCGATGAGTTTGCCCAATTGCAGAGTGCCCGCAAGTGAACAGACTTCATGAGAGATCCCCTCCATCAGGCAGCCATCGCCGATAAAAACATAGCTGTAATGATCGACTATTTTGTGATCGGGGCGATTAAATTGTGCCGCCAAGGTGCGTTCAGCAATGGCAAAACCGACCGCATTTGCCAGACCTTGTCCCAAGGGACCGGTGGTGGTTTCCACGCCGGGCGTGTAGCCATATTCAGGATGCCCTGGTGTTTTGGAATCGAATTGGCGAAAATTTTTCAGCTCCTCCATCGACAGATGATAACCGGTAAGATGAAGCAGGCTGTATATCAACATCGAGCCATGGCCGTTAGAGAGTACAAAACGGTCACGGTTGATCCAATGGGGGTTGCAGGGATTATGCTGCATATAATCACGCCACAGTACTTCGGCAATGTCCGCCATCCCCATCGGGGCGCCGGGGTGGCCAGATTTGGCTTTTTGCACCGCATCCATGCTCAATACACGGATAGCGTTAGCAAGCTCTTTACGAGAGGTCATGTTTTTCTCCTGGTGGGATTAAAAAAGCGTCCAAGGCTAACATTCTCTCAGACAGAGGATTAAAACAGCAATGATTAAAATTCAGCAGAAAATGTTGTGAGGGGTTTCTTTTTGAAAAGATAGCCAGTGCTTTGCGGAAGAGTAAACGAGGATGAGATACTTTGTTATAAGTGACGATGCCAAATCCCTCACTGGAATTTGGCATGTTTCTCTAAAAATGGTGTGTAGAGGAAGATTAAATCTGTTTTGCAAGTTTTTTTTCTTCCGCAAGCCTTTGCGTCACACGCTGTTGCCGTGCTTCTATTTGCTGCTTGATATGTTCCTCGCGATCTTGCTGCGCCACGCTTTCTTTTTCTGCTTCGGAGGCTTTTATTTCATCGATTTTTTCTGGGTTATTATACGCTTCTTTAGCGTCGTCATTAGAAATTCTTCCGGAATTTTGTAATTTTTGCAAATATAAATTGTCAGAAGCTTTCATATTTTTCAACTCTTGCAAAAAATTAGAAGTACTTTCAAAAATTTTTTTATTTTTAAACATTAGATCAAAATGGGTTTGAGAAATTTTTCCTTCTTTATGTAATCTATTCACATAGTATAGTTCTCTCGGTGTCAAGTTCGGTGATTCATGAAAATATAAAACATTATTATGCAACCCTTGACGATATTTTTTTTGTAATTCAGTTACTGCATTTGGGGCTTGCTTCACCGCTATTAGGGCTTTCTGTACCTTGCTAGCAACTGCTGGTGTTGAACATGCTGATACGCTTGTTTTTTCAAAACTGGAGCTGGATAATGATGTAATTCCTGTTGGCATTTTATAAATCCTCGGTTAATTTAGTTAATTTAAAAATATCTACCTTTGTTGACAGATATTGATAAATATACAGAAAATTTATATAAAACTTTTTCAAAAAACGCTCATTAAATAAACTAAATTAATCTTTCGGGTCACGATGTTTTTTACTTTTATCGATTAAATGCAGTATACCGCGCAGGATACTGAGTTCGACCGTCTCAAGGCGTGCGCGGGTAAACAAACGTCGCAATTTAATCATAATCTCTCCTTGATGGGCTTGGCGGATAAAACCAATATCGCCTAAAACCTGTTTTAAGCATTGATAAAAACGTTCAAGATCCTTGTTCGGTGGGTAGAGTGCTGTTTTTTGTTTTACTGCACAGGAGGGTAAAGAGGAGGGTAAGTTTGAGGGGGGCTCGGTGGCTACCCTTGTTGCATCGAGCCAAGCGTTTCGTATTTCATAAGCAATAACTTGTACTGCCATTGCGAGATTAAGTGAGCTGTATTCGGGATTGGTGGGGATCTCGACATGGAAATGACATTTTTGTAATTCATGGTTGGTTAAACCTGAACGCTCACGGCCAAAGACCAATGCCACAGGCGTAAAGTGAGCTTCAGCGACGCTTTTAACACCGCACTCCCGCGGGTGTAACATTGGCCACGCATGGGTGCGTGAGCGAGCGCTGGTACCTATCACAAGCGAACATTCTGCTACCGCTTGATCCAAATTATCAACAATCTTTGCGTTATCAATAACATTGCTGGCTCCTGCCGCTAACGCGATGGTATGAGAATCGATTTTTTCCAGTGGATCCACCAGATATAGCTCGGTCAATCCCATCGTTTTCATCGCTCTTGCCGCAGAACCGATATTTCCAGGGTGTGAGGGTTCAACTAAGATGATGCGGATGTTGTGTAGCATATGCGGTTTTGCCAGAAGTCTGTTGCAGATAATGGCATTTTAACACAGACCCCTGTTATACTGCGCCACTTCATTTTTTGTTCCTTAACATCCTAGTGGAAAAGACCCATGCACCCGATGCTGACTATCGCTATACGTGCTGCACGTAAGGCCGGCGATCTCATTGCCAAATATTATGCTGAACCCCAGGGTTCAATCAAAACGAATAAAAAAAACAGCAACGACTTTGCTGTTGATAAGAGTGCAGAGCGGTTGATTATCAATGTGATCCGTGATTCTTATCCCAGCGCCAGTATTATTAGTCAAAAATGCCCTGCGTTAAATGGTGGGGATAATGAGACGCAATGGATTATTTCATCGCTGGATGAAAATAGTAATTTTACTAAACGCCTCCCTCACTGTGCCGTCTCTATTGCTGTTCGTATAAAAACACATACCAAAGCACATACCGAAGTTGCCGTTATTTATGATGCCATACGTAATGAATTATTTACTGCTGTCCGCGGGCAAGGTGCTCAACTTAACGGTTATCGTTTACGCATTCCTGAATATAAAAATTTAACGGGCACTACGCTTGCCGCAGGTATTTCTATCAAAGCAAAGCAACATGCCCATGTCTATTATAATTTGCTAAGCCAACTGTCTGCTCAATGTGACAATATCCACAGCTCAGATTCACCCGCGTTAGATTTGGCCTATATTGCTGCCGGACGTGTTGATGGTTTTTTTGCGATAGGTTTGTCGCCTTGTAGTTTTGCTGGTGGTGAATTACTGGTTCGTGAAGCAGGGGCGTTAGTAACCGATTTTGTCGGTGGCGACAATTATTACAACTCCGGCAATCTTGTGGCGGGGTCTCCGCGCGTGGTTGAGACAATGCAGCGAATTATGGATGAAGAATTAACCGCGGCGTTGAGATGCTAATGCATCATTTTTATTGTATATCTTTGCGCCTGTTGGAGCCGCTGCCTTGTTGGCTGTGGTATGAAAAACAAGAGTAAATTACTCTAGATTATATACAGTGAGTTGTAAACCAATGTAAAAACGACGCCTTAAACCACCTCAATGTATCCTTTTTGCTATGCTTATATCTGTAAAAATAAAAACCGTTTTTGCAGAAGGCGATATGAGTCTAGACACCTTTCCAGTGATTAAATTATCCAATCAACAGCGACGATGCCGCGCGTTGTTGATGCTTTTTTCACCTATGTCTGCAGTGCAGTTAGAGACGATAAGTCGTTTCAATGGTGTTGCTCCTACGGTGAGTCGACAGGATATAGCACAGATTTCTGATGAAATTAATCAATTATATCACCTGGATATTTGTATCCAGGCTAATAATTTTTGCCAAATCGAAGGAAAATTATTGGATAAAAGATTATGTCTGATTGATTGCTTGCGTCGCGGGTTACGTTACTGTCCTGAATTTATTGATAACTATTTTTCTGTTGATCTCTATCGCGCCCTGGCGTTGGAATTACACCAGGTGAATAACTGGTTAAAACCACAATTGCAGAAAATAATGGAGTGTTGTGAAAAGTTACTCGCGCAACCTTTTAGTGAAAGAGATCGCCGGTTTTTACCGATTTATATTTTTTATTGTGCTTGGGAGAATCAACAGCAACGTAGCTTACATTTAAAAACAAATCAGCGGGATTGGCTGAATCAAAAGCGAGAACGCGCTGCGGCTAATATCTTATTTCATTCAATCAATCCGCTGTTACCTACGCCTTTAGCGACCATTGAACGAGATATGATCATTCTGATGCTGACAATGCTAAAAACCCATAATTATAACAATAGCAATTCAGTGGAAGACACTCGATTAATGAATTCTGTTCATAATATGATCGGCCGTTTTCAACGATTTTCAGCGGTGTCGTTCAGTAACAAAACCGCTTTGGCAAGTCAACTGTACTCTCATCTCGCCCCGGCTATTGCACGTTGCTATTTTAATATTGGCGTTGATAATCTGTTGTTAGATAGAATTACCAGTAAATATCCACGTTTATTGCGGACTACACAGCAAGCGTTAGTCGATTTCGAGCGAGAACATCAAATCCAATTTTCATCGGAAGAAATAGGTTTGATTGCCATTAGTTTTGGTGCTTGGTTGATGCAGAGCAATTCGTTGCAGGAAAAACAAGTGCTTTTGTTAACGCGAGATAATTCTCAACTCGAAGAGGAATTAGAGCGGCAAATTCGCGAATTGACGATATTGCCGCTCCATATCAAATATTACCCCCTGGATAAGTACCTTCAATGCAATACACCGCAGGATGATGCTTTAGTCATAACGCCCTATTTTGTTCTTTCCCCGCCTTTAACCTCTTCCTTGATACAAGCTTTACTTCCCTTAACGAAACAGCAAAGCGAGCAAATTCGGATTTTGTTGGAAGCGCCTCAACATCCGACATCAAATTCATTGGGTGTCCGCGCTTAAGTGCGTCATCACTCTTTATACCCTTCGCCTTTGAAGCTGCCGCGTTGTTGACTGCGAGCCCTCGCCCGAATCACGTAGTTTGTCTACGCTCATCGGGTCTCACGCTCTGGCCGCCTAGCGGCAACTTCAAGGGCTGTGGGTATAGCCTCTTTTTTGCTTTCGGCGATAAGTGCCCCGATGCCACCAATAGCCCCCATCAAATTACTGGCTTCCAGTGGCATCATGATAATTTTACTGTTATTGGCAGAGGCAATATTTTGTAAAGCATCGGTGTATTTTTGCGCAACAAAATAATTGACGGCTTGGATATCTCCGGCAGCGATAGCTTCTGATACCAGTTTTGTCGCTTGGGCTTCTGCTTCTGCGGCTCTCTCTCGTGCTTCTGCTTGTAAAAAGGCAGACTGGCGCTCTCCTTCCGCTTTTAAAATCTGTGATTGTTTCTCCCCTTCAGCCCGTAAAATGGCTGCTTGTCTGACACCTTCTGCTTCCAGAATATCGGCTCGTTTAGTTCTTTCTGCTTTCATTTGTGCATTCATTGCCGAGACGAGCTCCGCTGGGGGACGAACATCACGGATTTCAATACGTGTGATTTTGACGCCCCAGGGATTGGTTGCCTCATCGACAATATGCAGTAAACGACTATTGATGTTGTCACGTTGCGATAGCATTTCATCCAATTCCATCGAGCCTAATACTGTCCGAAAGTTAGTCATGGTTAAATTAACGATTGAGAGCTCTAAATTACTGACTTCATAAGCCGCTTTCACCGGATCAATGACTTGAATAAAGCAAACAGCATCAATAGCAACATTAGCGTTATCGCGCGAGATAATTTCTTGCGAAGGAATATCTAACACTTGCTCCATCATATTAATTTTACGACCGACACGGTCGACAAAAGGGACAACGATATTTAAGCCAGGCATCAGCGTTTTGGTATAGCGCCCAAAACGCTCGACGGTCCATTGATAACCTTGAGGCACAATTTTTACAGCGCAGAGCACCCCGATAACGGTTAGCATGATAATAATAGGGAGAATGCTTAACATATTTCACTTCCTGTTTGGCAAGGGATTAATTTTTTATACCCGCAGTCCTTCAAGTTGCCGCTAGGCGAACACCCGCAGCCAACAACGCGGCAGCTTAAAAGGCGAAGGGTATATACTACAATGACAGTTGTTCCTCTATCCATTCTAGACCACTTCGGTATTCATCAGGGAGTAAAGGCGCGAGCGCTGTCAATGTGGTATGGAGCTGTTGCATTGAGGGGGCATGCAAATTCAAATGACCCACTTTACGCCCAGGGTGTATGTCTTTTTCATACCAGTGTAAATGGAGTAGTGGTAATGTTAGCCATTCCGTATTCACTGGAGTGCCGATCAGGTTGATCATGACTGATTGCCCGCTGACAACCGGTGTCGGTAAGGGTAAATCAAGAATGGCGCGTAAATGCAGTTCAAATTGGCTAATAGAGGCGCCATTTTGTGTCCAATGACCACTGTTATGAACACGGGGAGCTAACTCATTAATCAGCAGTTTATCGTTGTCAATAAAACATTCCATCGCCATCACCCCGACATACTCGAGTCTCTCCATAATGGCGGACAACATGCTTTCGGCCTGTTGCTGCCATTTTGCTCTAACCTGAGGCTGGAGAATACTCACACGTAGTATCCCGTTTTCATGCAAATTATCGGTCAGTGGATAAAAAACCGTTTGTCCTTGGTGATTACGTGCGCCAATCAGTGACACTTCAGCAGAAAAATGGATGCCTTGTTCAACAATGCATTCACCGTATACATCTGGCGGCAAATCGGTTTGACCACCCCCGGTTAAACGCCATTGGCCGCGGCCATCATAGCCTCCAACGCAGCGTTTAACGATGGCTAAATCACCAAATTGCGCGAACACTTGTGGCCATTGCTCGGCATTCTCCAATAAGCGCCAGGGGGCTGTTGCTAAACTCAGGCTATCAAGCAATTTTTTTTGTGTTTCGCGATCGGCTAAAAGTGGAAAAACAGTACGATTAACAAAGGCCTTTTTTTCAGCCAATTGGCAGGTTAATTCGGTTTCAGGCCAACGCTCAATTTCAGCAGTAATGACACTTTCCTCATGAGGTACATGCTCTGGCCTAGCATCCAAACCAATAGGGTAAACCTTGATCCCCAGAGGCTCACCGGCCTGACGTAACATTCGTCCTAATTGACCGTTACCCAGTACGCAAACCGATTTCATATTTTTGACCTCGGATCGGCGTTTTTCAAGACGTCATCAGTTTGTTTTTGACGCCAATCGGTTAATCTGATGGCCAATTCGTTATCTTGCAGTGCTAAAATTTGCGCCGCTAACAAGGCCGCATTGGCGGCTCCTGCCTTACCAATTGCCAGTGTTCCTACCGGGATCCCCCGTGGCATCTGTACAATGGAATAGAGACTGTCGATGCCGTTTAGTACTGCGCTTTGGATCGGAACGCCGAGTACAGGTACTAACGTTTTCGCCGCTAACATCCCCGGTAAATGCGCTGCGCCGCCGGCTCCGGCAATGATGACATCAAATCCGTTTTCTTTAGCGCTATTGGCAAAGCTAAATAATTTGTCTGGAGTGCGGTGGGCTGAGATGATTTCGACATGAAATGCAATCTTCAGGTCGTCGAGTTGCTCGGCAGCACATTGCATTGTCGCCCAGTCACTTTTTGATCCCATGACGATTGCGATTTTAGCCTTAGCCGGGTTAGTCGAATCGAGATTGGTTGGCATGGAAGGAGGCTCCTTGTTTATATTAATGTATACCCTTTGCCTTTGAAGTTGCCTTCGGCTGCCAGGGCGACCGACCGATGAGCGTAGATAGACTACGTGATTCGGCGAACACCCGCAGCCAACAACGCGGCGGCTTAAAAGACAAAGGGTATAAAACCTGTTAAACGGCGATCGGCGCTTTAATAGCAGGGTGAGGATCATACCCTTCGATTTTAAAATCGTCGAAGCGATAATCAAACAACGAAGAGGGCTTGCGGTTGATTGATAAGGTAGGCAACTTGCGCGGCGCTCTGGTTAATTGTAAAGCTACTTGTTCCAGATGATTATGGTAAATATGAATGTCTCCCCCGCTCCAAACGAAATCGCCTACTTCCAGCTCACATTGCTGCGCCAACATGTGCACCAACAGTGCGTAGCTGGCAATATTGAAGGGTAATCCAAGAAATACATCGCATGATCGTTGATATAACTGGCATGAAAGTTTGTTGTCAGCGACATAAAATTGAAAAAAGGCATGACAAGGGGCTAACGCCATTTTATCTAGTTCACCGACATTCCAAGCAGAAACCACCAGGCGTCGTGAATCGGGATTTTTCTTTATCTCGTTAACCAGGAGATCGAGCTGGTCAATGTGACGACCTTCCGCCGTGCCCCAACTACGCCATTGTTTGCCGTATACCGGGCCGAGATCGCCTTGTTTATCCGCCCATTCATTCCAGATAGTAACGCCATTTTCTTTTAAATAGGCGATGTTAGTATCCCCTTTTAGAAACCATAACAGCTCATGGATAATCGCTTTTGTATAACAGAGTTTGGTGGTCACCAAGGGAAAGCCGTTCTGTAAATTAAAACGCATTTGATGTCCAAAGATCGACAGGGTACCGGTACCGGTTCTGTCCTTTTTAGCAGTGCCTTCTTCTAATACTTTTTTCATTAAAGCTAAATATTGTTGCATGATGCCCCTCTTTACAACACTGGGTTAGGACGGGATGTACCCTTTGTCTTTGAAGCTGCTAAACTACTTCGGCTATAGGACCAAATCATTATTATTACCCCAGTCAAAACCATCGGTATCGATAACAGTTGTCCCATACTGATGACACCATCAAGTAAACCGATTTGCGCATCTGGCTGGCGGAAATATTCTACGATAATACGGAAAATGCCATAACCAATAAGAAATAGGCCGGAAACACTTCCCATTGGCCGTGGTTTGCGAATAAAGAGATTCAGCAGGATAAAAAGCACGACACCTTCAAGGATCATTTCATACAATTGAGAGGGATGGCGCGGTAAGAGGCCGTATTGCTGTAGTATATTTTGCCAAGCAGCATGAGTAGGGGCTATTTTAATGTCTTCACTCTGCGAGGTTGGAAATAACATAGCCCAAGGGGTGTTTATTGTGACTCTTCCCCATAATTCACCATTAATAAAGTTACCTAAACGCCCGGCGCCTAAACCAAAGGGAATAAGTGGCGCGATAAAATCAGAGACTTGGAAAAAATGACGCTTTGTGCGCCGTGCAAACCATAACATGACAGCGATCACCCCGATCAGCCCGCCATGGAACGACATACCGCCATCCCATACTTTGAAGAGATAAAGTGGATCCTCGAGAAATTGGGAAAAATTATAAAACAGGACGTAACCGACACGTCCTCCGATAAACACCCCCAAAAAACCTGAATACAGCAGATTTTCGACTGCTTCTTTGCTCCAATGACTGCCTGGTTTATTCGCTCTGCGGATTGCTAGCCACAGGGCAAAAACAAAACCAATCAGATACATCAAACCGTACCAGTGGAGAGAAACAGGACCGATTGAGAAAATAATCGGATCAAATTGAGGAAACGCCAGATAGTTATCGATCACCTATAATAATCCCCGTTAGTCTATTTTTCCCCAGAAGGGTAAGAAGAATGGTATGGTAGCATAGCTCCGTTTGTTATTTTTTTGAAAGTACTCTGCTGATTTTTATTATCATAAATCCTATTTCATGAATGGGTTAATCCCAATCGACGTGACCATTCAATAAGATGTACAACTTTGTGTGCATCGAGCTTTCTCATCATATTAAGACGATGGGTTTCTACCGTTTTTTTACTGATGGTAAGCTTCTCAGCAATAATCCGGTTACAGGCTCCTTCTGTGATTAATTTGAGCACTTGTCGTTCACGGGGCGTCAGTAATTGACAGGTTTTCATCAGTTGTAATATGTGGTCGTGATCTAACGCAGGATCAATATAGCGCTTGCCTGCCATGATCGTTTGTATGGCAGCGAGCAGGACTTCTTGTGGACTTTTTTTCAATACATAACCCAGTGCCCCGATATTTAATATTTGACTAACATAATATTCTTCTTGTCGGGCAGTTAATGCCAGGATACGTAACCGAGGCCAACGGCGTAATAAATCTACGCTAACATCTTGCCCATCCATACCAGGTAATCCTAAATCAAGAATGACCATATCTGGCTCAGTTTTTTGACACATGTTACGAACATCCAGCCCATTTTCTACTTGACCCACAATTTGATAACGTGGGTAAGGGGAAAGCATATTTTTTACCCCATTAATAATGAGCTCATGGTCATCAACAATTAATATTTTGACATTCATGAATCTATTTCCTTTTATTTGCTACTGTAACAACTATCTTATAGTTGCTGAAACCTATTGTAATCTATACCCTTCGCCTTTGAAGCCGCCGCGTTGTTGGCTGCGAGCCATCGCCATCATGGTAGGTCTACACTCATCGGTCAGTCGCCCTGGAAGCCGAAGGCAACTTCAAAGGCGAAGGGTATATACAAGTAATTCAGCCAATCTTATCAACTGTAGCGTTTGCTATATCATCAAAATGAAAACTGATTAGCTGATATAGCGTCTCTATCTCTTTCTTCGTTACTGCACCACCGGCGTGAAGACAGGTTTCCAGCTCAGCAGTGTTGTTTTGAAGATCTGTCAGACCCGCCTGTCCGGCACAGCCTTTTAATGTGTGAAGATGATGTAACAAAGCGCTGGTATCGTCGATTGATTCAGTAATCTTTCGTACTAACGTCAATAATGCCTGCTTTATTTTCTTACTTAATTGATGATCAGTCAGATCAAGTATGGGTTTTGGGGCGACTGATTGCGGCAACAGCGGGATATCACGTTCTAATTGAAATTGTGTGGCTAAATCAATTAATTCAGCCAATTGCGCCATAGTGGCTGGTTTTGATAAATACTCATTCATCCCGGCTTGACATACCCGTTTTTTTTCTGCTGGGCTGGCGTTAGCGGTCAGTGCCGCTATCATGCATGCACTGTCAATATTTTTCGCATCGACTCGCCATTGTGCTGTTGTTTCTAATCCGTCTAATCCTGGCATCCTGATATCCATCAGCACCAAATCAAAGCGTTGTTGGCGGCCTAATTTAAGCGCCTGTTCACCGTTTTCAGCCAACTCGACCTGGTGGCCTAATTGTCTCAACATCATACCGGTAATATCACGGTTGGTTTCAGCATCGTCGACTAACAGAATTTTTATTTGCCAAGGTTGTAATGGTAGCTTCGATGGAGTGGGTAATGAATATTCGAAAAGACGTTGTTTAACATGAGTATAAAGACGCCCTGGCAGATAAGCGAGTTCGGCATCGGCAAAATCTTCATTACCATCATCTGATAAGCAGGTAATGCCCCATGCTTTAAGTTGTGGATGCAACGTGCTTGGTGCCGCTAAACTGCCGCTAAAAATGGGGGCAGAAAGTGTTTCGTTCAGAGGTAATTGCAGTGAAAAACAGGTTCCCACTTTAGGTGTGCTTTGTAATTGCAAGGTACCTTGCATTAATTTGGCTAGATTACAGGCTATCGCTAGCCCTAAACCGGTTCCCTGTCCGTGGGAGCGGGTTTGAAAAAAGGGTTCGAATATTTTCCGCTGATTTTCAGCATCAATACCACAGCCAGTATCTTGAACAATAAAATACAATTTATCTTTTTCACGTTCAACACGGAGGGTAATGGCACCAAATTCAGTAAATTTTACCGCATTACCTAATAAATTGATCAAAATTTGTCTTAAACGCAATACATCTAATTGCAATTTTAGCGGGACGTTTTCACCGACATAGGTACATAACGTTAATGATTTCGTCATCGCAGAACTTTGAATCGCCAGCATGGCTTGATCAAGCAGCGGCAGTAAAGCGGTTTCTTCCAATGCCAGCGTCATCTGTCCCGATTCAATACGAGAAAAATCGAGTAGATCATTAATAATGCCTAATAAAGAAAATGAACATAACCGAGCAGTATCTGCCAATCTTAATTGTGCGGGGGTCAGTGGGGTATTTTGCAATAATTCAATGGCACCTAAGGAACCATTGAGCGGCGTGCGAATTTCATGACTGATAGTCGTTAGATGTAAACTTTTACGGCGACTGGCTTGCTCCGCTTCTTGCTTAGCCTGTGCAAGCTCGAGGGTGCGTTCTTTAACTTTTAGCTCTAAGGTATCGTACTGTTCGTGGAGGGTATCCAATAGATGATTGTATGCCCGCGCAATATGTCCCAGCTCATCAGTACGAGTGGCAGGTAGCCGCGCATCCATTGCATCTGGGCCGGTAGCGCCAATAATATTAACAAAATTGGACAGCGGAATAGCTAAGTAGTAGCGGAGTAAGAAGAATAAAACCAGGGTGAGTAATACCAAAATCGCCAGTGCGAAGGGTAATTGATGCAATGAGGGTTTAGCCGCTTCCCAAGCGAAACCGATACGTGGATAGATCACCAATTGTTGCCATCTTGGTCCTTTAAGCTGAGTACGAAATATTAAATAGTCTTCGCTTTGTTGCCATCCGTCATGTAATTTCATTTGGCTCAGTTGCTCGAGAATTTTATTTAATTGTTCGGCAGGTGCGCTTTGTTGAGACATTGGCAATAGTTCACCGTTGCTATCTAATAATAAATTAATATCTTTTTGTTCTGTTACTCGGCCATGAGAAAGTATCCCATTCAGTTTTAAAGCAAAACCGGCTAACATTCCGCTGTTATCGGATACAGCAACAGAAACATGCCAACCATTATTAGGTGTGTAAACAGGTGTTCCCCAGAAAACATTGCTGTGTATTGGGAACGTTGGCAACTGAAATAACTCTCGACGGCGCTTGGCAAAATAGTCTTTTGATATTTTTTGCGGTGGTAGCAAAGTAATGCCTTCGCTGCGATCTATAATGAAGCTATCCAGATAATAAGTTTGATCGGCTGCACCGTATGCCTGAATGATCCAACAATCATTGCTACGTTCCGGTGACGTACAACTGCTGTCACCCGTTAATGGGATATAGAAGCTGTCATAATTATTGAGAGACTGTGGGGTTTCTGTCTGTGATTGATAATGTTCACGGCGGCTAGCAAGCAACCTGGCATCACGTTCTGCCCCCTCAAATTGCTGGTTGCTTAAATCTGCTCGCAAAATAGCCACGTGAGTTAAATCCTCAATCAAACGATGCCGCGTATTTTCAAACGAAAAAAAAGCATTAGTTGCTATGGATATTAACCATATTGCAACCAGAGTTGCACCCAATAATAATGTCAATCTAGTGACCAGTGATGATTTATTTTCCATAAAAGTCACCTAAATTATTTTTTTCAGTACGCCATAGGAAGCAATTGAGATCAAGAGTTAAGTGAATTTTGTTGTGAATTTTGATATATTGAATACATAATATTGAAATTAATGATTACTTAAGGTTTTTGCTCGATAGAAAATTATTCTATATAATTATTAGTTTAAACCAACAATTATACCCAATGAATTTCGAGTTACGGCAAGGCGGCAATCAATCGAATCCCAGAAGTGTACAATGGTACATGACAGAGGATGAGAGATGGTTGCCAACGCTGCCGTAACTTGAAAGGCGAAGGGTATAACCCTTAGCTCTGTAGGCTATACTTATGCTCGAAATATTGGAAACGCTTCCATTGATTGCGATTATTCCGGTAGTACCAGGGTCTAATACTGTTCGCTTTAAAGTGGATGACATTTTAGGTATGGCAAAGGATTATGGCCATTCTGCTTGTATTGGCTTATCGTTATTAGACAAAAATGGCATACCTGATAAGGCTCTGCAGCACATCACGTTATTATTAGCCTCTAGAGAAGAGACTAAAGATTATGCTTTGCAGCTGCATGAAGAGCGTTGGTGGCTGTGGCTGCGTTGTAATGCTGAAAGCAAAACTGAGGAACTCTCCATTTTATTAGAACAACTGCTTGCTCTGAGCCGATATATTATTTCTCAGGTATCTGTAATAACTTCTTTAGAGCCTACTCGAAATTTTCTTTGAGCTGTACTCAATTGGTGAAAAAATGGGCTAAAAAACGCAAAGGTCTTTTTTTATAAAAACAGAGTATTTTGAGCCCTTTTTTGACAAAAGAGTTCTTGTAAAACCGTAGCGAAGGGTATGAAGTCAAGGCGCATGGCGTACAGCAACCGTAGTGCTCATGCGATTACATAAGGATTGCGAACCGCGTAACACGGAATTCACACCACTCAATAGGTTATGCAAGAAATCTAGAGTATCAGCGAGTACAAGAAATATCGAATAGGCTCTTAATGAGAGGCAAGCAATAGGAAGTAGTGATATGAAAAAAATTGCTGGGTTGATCTGTCTGTTATCTAACCCACTGCTCTATGCACAACCGATTAATTGGCAGGGTTCTCCTTTTTTTATTTATAGTCGAGGAATAGCTGTTGCTAATTTGCTACAAGAATTAGGAAAGAACTATGGTATTCCGGTAATCGTGAGTCAGGAAATTACAGAAAGTTTTAGTGGCAAATTAAAAAACCAAACACCTGAAGAAATGCTTGCTTATTTATCAGCTAAATATAATCTTACTTGGTATTTTGATGGTGATGTGCTTTATTTTTATAAAACGCAGGAAATTAGAAAAGAAATTATATCACCCGATGATTTGTCAATAAAAACCTTGATTAACTATCTAAAAAACAGTGGGTTGTCAGATGGAAAAAACTGTACAGTCAAAGCGATCTCTTCACTAAATAGTTTAGAGGTAAGTGGTGTTCCTGTGTGTATTGAACGTGCTGCTAGATTAACAAAGTTGCTTAATCAACAGGTGCGAGACAATACTGATAATAAAGAAACGGTAAAAGTATTTTTACTGAAGTATGCGTCTGCAACAGATTCAAATTATCAATATCGAGACCAAGAAGTTCAATTACCTGGTTTAGTCACGGTTCTACGTGAGATGAGCGCTGGAAATGCACTACCGGTTAATACCGCTAATGGTGGAAAGATTGAAAATACCAGTTTGCCTCTTTTCTCTGCCGATCCACGCCAAAATGCGGTTGTTGTCCGTGATCGCCAGGTTAATATGCCAATCTATAAAAGTCTCATTAATCAATTGGATATACGTCCCATCGGCATAGAAATCTCAGTTACGATTATTGATGTAGATGCGGGGAATATTAATCAATTAGGCATTGACTGGACATCCTCTACGTCCCTAGCGGGCAATAAAGTTTCCTTTAGAAGTGGGTTAATACCGGGCAGCAACGATAGTTTCTCTAGTGTTATTGGCGATACAGATAATTTCATGGTTCGTCTTAAAGCATTACAACAAAACTCCCGCGCTAGGGTGTTATCTCGTCCCTCGGTGGTGACACTGAATAATATTCCAGCTGTACTGGATAAAAACATTACTTTTTATACTAAATTACAAGGCGATAAAGTTGCTAAACTTGAATCTATTACCTCAGGTTCTCTATTACGAGTGACACCAAGAATGATTAACGACAATGGGCGGCACGAAGTATTACTGAATCTTAATATTAAAGACGGGGTACAAAAAAGTTCGAATAATGCTACTGAACCCTTGCCACAAGTACAAGATTCTCAGATTTCAACACAGGCAACGTTAAAAATCGGACAAAGTTTACTCTTAGGGGGATTTATTCAAGATAGGCACAGTGAAGCAGAAAACAAAGTCCCCTTATTGGGGGATATTCCTTTCATTGGTGAATTATTTCGTAGTACTGATAAGCACTCACATAGTGTCGTTCGGTTATTTTTAATTAAAGCAGTACCGGTTGATACAGGGCATTAAAATGAATGCGCAGCTAAAAATGCGTCTGTTAAACGGAGAACTCAATGGACGTGAGATCCGTTTGCCCACAGGGGATTTCACGCTTGGAGAACAGGGATGTGATGTGCTTTTGCCGCTACAACAGGGTGAAGTATTGACGCTAAAAATAGAAGAAAATAAAGTTTTTATGCAAACGGCGGGGCGGGTTTGGGTCAATGGTCGTGTTTTTGACTCGCAAAACGCATTGCCTTTGCACGAGGTAGTCGAAACAGCCGGTCTAATTATGGTATTAGGAGAGCAGGACGATATACTTAGTGGCATAACTATTCCTCGTCGGTATTCTGGGCAAGAGTCATTGTTGTTATTATCAGGGGCTGTATTATTGCTACTGCTGTTAGTGTCTATGAGCTTATTTTGGTTATCTCATTCTAAAACGGGCAGTGTAGATCAAGCATTAGCACTGCAAAACCAGCTAGAAGAGCAACTGCAACTATTAGAATTAAAAGATGTTAAAAGTAGCTGGCAGCCTGATGGTAGTGTGATATTAAATGGCTATTGTTTATCTTCGGCTGCGATTCGGCAGTTACAAAATTTTTTGATTATGCACGGTGTCATATATCGCAACCAATTGGTATGTGACGATCATTTAATTGTTAGTGTTAGTGATGTGCTACGGCAATACGGTTATCAAGATGCTGAGGTGAGCGAAGGTAATCAACTGGGGCGTGTTACTATTCATGGCACCATTCAAGCGGGCCCGCAATGGGAAAAAGTGCAAGAAGTACTTACGCTGATGCCGGGATTAAAAGGATGGACGGTAATTAATCATCAAGGGGAGATGATTAATCTATTGATAAATAAATTAAGGGTTTCTGAATTACTTGGCTATTTAAGCTTGGCACAGAATAAAAAAAATATTGTTATCAGTGGGCAACTCTCTGGCGAACAGCAGCAAAAATTAAATGCAATATTCACCAGCATTCAGCAGGATCTGCCTGACTTTCCTCCTATTGTTTATCAAAATATCCCCGCTTCAGATCAATCCAAACAATTACTTCCGGCAGAAATTGTCAGCTATGGTGGTAATCAAAACTCTGAATTTATGGAACTGGCTAATGGACTTCGTCTGCAGCAAGGAACGATATTGCCCAATGGCTATAAAATTGTTTTTCTCAGTGCTCATGGTCTTCAATTAATGAGAGGAAATAATTTAGTGCATATTCCACTGAGTTTTTAATAGAGGTTAACACATGCAACGCATCACCGAACTGGAAAATTGTATTAAATATGATCATGAACAAACTCAAGCTAAGTTAGATGAATTGGCAGAAGCTTTAATTCAATTAAAAAAAATGACCTCGATACCGGAAAAACCTGATATTCAAAAACAATTTCTTCAGCTAACTGAAGCCGTATTAAGTGCACAAAAAATTATTGAGACGTTGACGTGTCGTTATCAGAAAAAGGGCGGCTATTAGTAATATGCAATACAGCGATACTAAAATAAATATTTCTTCTGATGATCCCGCCGAATCATCAAGCAAAATGCGAAATCCTCGCCAACTTAACGTTAGCCAACAACAGGCTGTTGAATTTGTCTCAGGTCCTTGTCTCGTATTAGCAGGTGCTGGATCAGGTAAAACCCGAGTGATTATCAACAAAATCGCTTATTTAATTCGTCATTGTGGTTACCATCCCCGCCGTGTTGCCGCCGTGACCTTTACCAATAAAGCGGCTCGTGAAATGAAAGAGAGGGTAGCGCAAACGTTAGGGAATAAAGAAACACGTGGTTTAATGATCTCAACCTTTCATACATTAGGCTTGGAAATTATTAAACGGGAATATGTGGCTTTGGGGATGAAAGCAAATTTTTCGCTTTTTGACGCTTATGATCAAATGGCATTATTAAAAGAGCTGACACAGCAATGGATAAAAGGAGATAAAATTCTATTGCAACAGTTGGTTGCCCGCATTGCTCATTGGAAAAATGAATTACAGGATCCGTTAACCGTTGCTGCTCAAACTGAGGGTGAGCCTGATAGATTGTTTGCCCATTGTTACGCATTATATGACGCTCATCTTAAAGCATGTAGCGTGCTCGATTTTGATGATCTCATTGCTTTACCGACGTTATTATTGCGAAACAATCAACAAGTGCGTGAACGTTGGCAACATCGACTAGGTTATTTGCTGGTGGATGAATATCAGGATACCAATACTAGCCAATATCAATTGGTTAAACTGCTTGCCGGTGATAAAGCCTGTTTTACTGTAGTGGGTGATGATGATCAATCCATCTATTCATGGCGGGGTGCTAATCCACAGAATCTACAATTGTTAAATGAAGATTTTCCACAATTACGTGTGATCAAGTTGGAGCAGAATTATCGTTCTTCTGGGCGAATACTTAATACTGCAAACATTTTAATTGCTAATAATTCTCATATTTTTGAAAAAAAACTGTTTTCCGCACAAGATTACGGTGAGAGATTAAAAGTGATCACCGCTGATAACGAAAATGATGAAGCGGAAAAGGTAGTAAACGCAGTGATCACGCATCATTTTATCAAAAAATCAAAATATGCTGATTACGCTATTTTGTATCGAGGAAATCACCAAGCCAGAATTTTTGAAAAAATTTTGCTGCAAAATCGTATCCCCTATAAAATTTCCGGCGGCGATTCTTTTTTCTCGCGGCCGGAAATTAAAGATTCTCTTGCTTATTTGCGGTTGCTAACCAATCCTGATGATGACAGTGCATTTTTGCGTATTATCAATACCCCTAAACGTGAGATTGGATCTGTCACTGTTCGGAAATTAGGCGAATGGGCAAATTTACGTCATAAAAGCCTTTTTAGCGCCAGTTTTGATCTGGGGCTAACGCAACATTTGACAAGCCGTAATGCCACTTCATTGCAGCGTTTTACTCACTGGATGGCAGAAATTATGCCATTGGTAGAGCGAGATCCTAGTGCAGCAATACAGCATTTGCGCAATGCGGTGGATTATGAAAGCTGGTTATATGAAATCTCACCCAGTCCGCTCGCGGCAGAAATGCGGATGAAAAATGTCAACTTATTATTTCTCTGGCTGGAGGAAATGCTGTCCGGCTCTGCATTGCACGAGCCCATGACATTAATACAGGCGGTCACTCGTTTTACTCTGCGCGACCTAATGGAAAAAGGAAAAAATAATAAAGAAGAGGATGAAGTACAGCTGATGACACTACATGCTTCTAAAGGGCTAGAATTTCCCTATGTATTTTTAGTTGGCATGGAAGAAGGATTATTGCCACATCAAAATAGCCTCGATGAAGGCCATCTCAATGAAGGTAATGTAGATGAAGAAAGACGTTTGGCTTATGTCGGCATTACCCGTGCTCAGCGCGAACTCTTTTTTACCTTGTGTAAAGAACGACGTCAGTACGGTGAATTAATCCGCCCAGATCCTAGCCGTTTTTTGTTAGAGTTGCCGCAAGATGATCTTGACTGGGGATCCGCACGACAAGAGATCAGCATTGAAGAAGGAAGACGTAAAGGGTTGTCGAATTTGGCTGCCCTTCGCGCTCAGTTAGCGAGCGTGCAAAAATAACGGGTGTCACTATTTCTTAACGACGTTAAGCGTTAGAGCCTGTTTGAAATCTTCTTGAGCTCGTTTTTGACGAGATATCACAGCGTGAGTACAAAAAGATTTCAAGCGGGCGCTAAGCGCGATTGGTGCTTTTCATGATTCGGGCTTTGTCCACGCGCCATTCTTTATCTTTCAGGCTTGCTCGCTTATCGTGATCTTTTTTACCCTTAGCCACCCCAATCTTGATTTTACTCCATGCATTTTTCCAATACATAGAAAGTGCCACCACGGTATAGCCTTCACGATTAATACGACCAAACAGGGAATCGATCTGGCGTTTATTGAGCAGCAATTTTCGGGTACGCATTGGCTCACAGATCACGTGAGTAGAGGCTACCGTCAGGGGAGTAATGGTGGCACCAAAAAGATGAGCTTCACCATTCTTGAGCACCACATAGCTATCACTAATATTTACTTTACCCGCCCGCAAGGATTTAACTTCCCAACCTTGGAGAACCAAACCGGCTTCAAACTCTTCTTCGATGAAATAGTCGTGCCGAGCGCGCCGATTTTGTGCGATGCTAGCTGAGCCGGATTTATTTATTTTTTTCTTTATCATAGTGTGGCTTATTATACTGAGTGCGTTGATGAATGAAATCATTTTTAGCAAAAATACACCCTTCGCCTTTGAAGTTGCCTTCGGTCGCCCTTGCCGCCTTGCCGTAACTCGAAATTCATTGGGTATAGACTTCTTGATTGAAAAAAATTTGGCCGCTCCTTTTAAAATTCGCCGCCCCTTTAAAAAAAAGATTGCTATTAAAGGCTCTTTATGAGTTAATGCGCCCCGGCCTGTGGTACAGATCTATTTATGCACGACATCTTGAGTAAAGCAGTTCATATTTAAAGCGTTATCATTGATAATTCTTCACTGACGAATTTCCTTCAATAAGTGCCTCCATAAGTAACGATTGATAACCGGCTATAACACGCCCGTGGTGGCAAATTTTTTAAACAAAGGAAATAATAAATGTCTAGTCAAAATAGTCAACAAGGTCAGGTAAAGTGGTTCAATGAATCTAAAGGTTTTGGTTTTATCACTCCAGAAGACGGCAGCAAAGATGTATTTGTACACTTCTCCGCCATCCAAGATAACGGTTTTAAAACCTTGGCAGAAGGACAGAAGGTAGAATTCGCTATAGAAAACGGTGCTAAAGGCCCGTCTGCAGTGAACGTCACTGCCCTCTAGTTCTTTCTTCACTACCGCGCCCTATGTTCGCTTCCTCGTCGTTAGGAAGCCGCTGGGCGCGGTTTTTTTATCCCGCCAATTAAAATATAGCCGAATCAGTTTAATTTGATTCAAGGCGGAGGAGCGCAGACAGTACAAATAGTACGGCAAGCGACGACAACACTTAAATCAAATTAAACTGATTTGGCTATAACGAATTAAAGTCTATTTACGATCTTTTGAGCCTCGTAATAAAGATATCAGGTCTGCTCCTTATTTTATGAAAAAGTTATCCGATATTAAATTGTTAACTATCATCGATATAAATTAAGGTCGGGTTATTATGAAGAATGATATTAATAATACTTTATTATCCTTTCCTGTACTTATTGATACGGAAAAAAAATTGCAGGAAATTTTTGATGATCAACAAAAAAATATCAACTTCTTTAAAAAAATTGTTGATATTTTTAGGTCGATTTTTACCGGTAAGAAACGGAATGAAAAGTTATCTACTATATTTTCAATGTTAACATCTAAAAAAATATCAGATAATCAAGGAAGAGATCAGTTATTTTCTTTTCTTTATTTGGTAAAAAACAGTACAGAAGATAAAAAAAAGAATTATACCTTTATGATCAGTGATGATAATAGAGTGGATCTTATCTACGATAATCTAATATTAAATTATTTTTATATAGACTGTACTCAAGTAAACCTCATCGGTAGTTTATTAAATTCAGATGGTTCTATTCGTACCAGTCATATACAAAAATTTATTATCAAATATCTCTCTATTATTCAAACTCATCAGGATTATGGTAAAAAATAACAATACCTATTGCTATCCCGCTTGATCAGCGGGCAATATGAATGTGTTATTAAATTCCCCGTGTGGTAGTTATTTGCTGGCCTGCTGCATTAGATTTTTCGTCTATCATCTTTTTAATTTCGTTCCACAGCTCAGTCATACGTTGCCCATACTTTTCTTCTATTTGTCTTATCAGCGCCTCGAAAGTCCTGAGCTCAGTAGAGGATGCATCTATATGAGACATTCGATACTGGGTAATACCATTAATTAAACCTGTGAAAGCGGGAATTAGATTACCTATAGCCTGAGCGGTCATTCTAAATCTATCTGCTTGTGCTATTGATTTGTTCATCGCTCTCTCGTGTCCCTCGGACTCGAGTCCAGCATTCTTGCTAGCTAAGAATAATGTTTCTTTGTCTTTGCCAGTGGCTTTTTCGGCTTTGTTTCGCAGATCTTTTTCCAGATCTCTGGTATTCTTTGCCAGTTCCTTCTGTTTGTTCGCCAGGTTTGTCTGTTTTACTGCCTTAACCTGCAGAGCCGTCGTGGTTGCCGTCAGGACAACAGCAGTTACAGCGGCTAATATCGCTCCTGCTAACGCCGTTTCTCCCTTATCCAATTCATTCTGCTTAAGCTGTTCCATTATGGCCATGCTGACAGCCACCGTGAGGGTGCTTCTCTCGTGGTTAAGCATTAATTTTCTTGCAACCTCATTTATCAGGAGGTCTATTAGATGAAAGAGAGAAGGGAGACTCATCAGTGTTTGCATAGCCGCATTTGAGACAGATATAGCGGTGCCCATCATTTTTTCTTCTGGCGTATCAGCAGCATTAAGCGACATAAGCTCTGTTAATGCGGCACTTAAATTGGCTTTTGCTGCCTCTAACTCGGTTGGGTTCTTATCCATGGCGCTTTTTACTATGGCGCTGTCTATATGGGTTAATGGGGTTTTAACCGAACTATCACCAGCAAAATTTGGGTCATGTCGTACTTGAGTTAGGCCACGTGATGATAATTTACTTTCATAATTTAATGTATTTGGCATTTTATTATTCCTCTATTTTATTTAAAATTAATCGATTAAGCTAACATAGCAAGTGATGTCTTATGACTGTTGCTCATGGAATCATAAAGTGCTTTTGTCATTTCATTATTAACATTGAATGATTCCATAAATGTTTCAACGGGTTTTAACGATAATTCTTGTAATATGTCTGCCATTTTTTTGATCATTATCATGGATGCTTGCATATCAAAAATCTGTTTCTTCGATACGCCATCATTGATATCAAAACCTGCTTTTACTGATACGTTAATCATTCTTAATGACATTGTTGTATAATCAACCGCGTTTCCATTTACTAAATTTTTTAAAACAAATTCATTTAATTTAGCGACCCATTCTTTGAGCTTTTCTGGTATCTTTTTTATTACAAATTTTGATATGTTCTGACCAAAATTCTTTATTACCGTGGCAAAAGCACTGGTAGCGATTTTGCTCATTATTTTAGTGAACATAGGTCCAAGCTGTTTTGCAATAAAACTGCCACCCACTTTCGCTACCGCCATTAAAACTACCATGCCTATTATTGCTGTGACTGCGGCTAATGCACTGGCAATGATCTCGGTAATATCTTTTCCGGCTGCTTTATTGATCAGATCACCTAGCCCGGTTTCTTTTAACATTTTTACGAACATCTTAGTAAGCCATTTTATTGCGGGTTGGACAACCTCGGTCATCAGCGGGCTCATCATCCTGGATGAGAGTGATTCCATCCCCGCGGCTTCCATCGCGCTGTCCGTTACGAGTAGCGCTATGCCAATCGCCGCAACCGCCAGGCTAGCGCCAGCCGTGAATACCGCTCCTATTACAGATACTGCCACGATGAGATAGGTAAGAACTTTAGCAATACAGGTGCCAATTTTTCCGAGTTTGGCTGCTTTTTCAGCTGCCTCTGTTGCCTCTTGCTCTTTTATTTTTAATTCATTGATATTGGCGAGCTGTACTTTTTCAATTATATTCTTATTATTATTTAATTTTTCTATTGAGTTTTTATTGCTTGTTTCAATAAACATTCCTATCACTAAATCCACCAAGGCTCTACCGTATAAAGTGATTTGCGCTAAATCTTGTTTTACTGATTGTGGATCAGCAAGAGGTATATTTTTTATTTCTTGAAGTAAATGATCACTTTTTACCAACTTTTCTGTTGCTACATTGATAGCCGTGAGGAAAGTTTCTTTAACATCATCGGGTGCCTGGTTCGTATTATCGAATTTTTCTAATGTTGTTTTATGTTGTGTAACATCCTGAATGGCTATCTTTAATTGCGCCATTTCTTTGCTAAATTGATCCGATACCTTATCCAAGTTCTCTCTCATTAGATTACGTTCTGTCGCGCGCAGGGATAAGGTTTCTATGATCTTTTCAGGCGTAAAGCCCTGCTCTAATTCACTCCATTTCTCCATGAAAACTTTTTGCTGACTCTGACTATTGTTATATAAGTTTTCAGTATTTTTTGTTTGCTGCTGACTTTTATTTTGTTCTTTTATTCCCTCTTGTTTTATATCTTGTTTTTTAGCGCGATCAGCTAAATTTTCTTTTCGCTGTTCCATTGATTCCTCATCAATCGAGGTCATCAAGTGTTCCATTTGTGTATACTGTTTACTGTTAATATTTTCAGTATTTTCTACTGCTATTTTTTGTATTATTGCTGATCGTTGTAATACATTTTTTTGGCTAATTAACCGTTCAGTTTTAGGTGGAGTCAATTCTGGTGCACCATTAGTATCTTCAAGAATCATTTCTTCGTTTGCAAGATCAACAGCTAGAACCTCATAAAATAATTTTTCGGCGTCACGACTAATAATCCGGATCTGTTCTTTGCTGATTTGTGTCTTCTCAGCAATAATTTGCGCCAATGGATGGTCGCCACGATTAATACTAGTAGACATACGTTTTATATTTTCTTTATCTATCTCAGCCATTTAATTTATTCCTTTTCAATTGTCTTTTCAGATTTTATGGAGGGTTTTATTGTGTCTAGATAAGCTTTTGCTTTAAAACATAATGTATTGTCATCACTGCTTTGATAAACCAATTCAAAGCATTGGATTGCACTTGATGTTTTACCCATGAGTAACTGGCATTGGCCGCTGAAAAATACCGGTTTGTAATCGTTTTTACTTAATGCAAAAGCGACTGCATATAAATCGGCTGCTTTCTGGTAATGTTTTTTCAGTTGGTACACTGCCGCCAGACCGGTAAAATAGTCAGGATTATAAAAATCGTACATACAAAGAAAACGAAAAAACGTTTCTGCATCATCAAGCCTGCCTTTTTTATAAAAGTCATAAGCATGTGCATACAGTCCCTCCATCATTTCGTCAGGTATGGAATGAATATCTTTTAATGTCGCAGAATCACTGATTGCCTCCAAAACCATCTCTGTCATTTGTTCTTCATTGGTATCGTCAAACTTATTCATAAAAACTCCGGTTATAATCTCACTACCAGAAACAGGGGTGTGAGTAAATTAAAGCAGAATAAAAAAAAGCAATCTTTCAAATATCGTCTATTTAAAATGCTGAGGCTTTTATTTATCTTTTTTTGTAAAAAAATGATTTTTCGATTAACTATTTTTAATTAAATCGATATTTAAATTTAATAATATTTTTATATGTAGAGCGATTTTTATAAAAACATTCTATAGAAAAATGATAATAATTTTTTATTATAATTAATTTACCTTAGTTAATCGTCATGAAATGTAATGTAGTGTATATATGTCATAATAAATATTATCAAGTCCATTTAAGCGCTTATTTTAAATTTTTTGTGCTCGCGATAAATAAACGCTAATAGCTGGCTAATTGTATTTTTATCTTATTTACAATAGGCAAATAGTAGGAAATGATCGCTATAAACTAAGCACTTCTCTCCGTTTATTTTGTTGTGGCCGATAAATAAATCCAGCTGATTTTTCATGTTGTTCCATCGCTCTTTGATGCTCAATCAGCTCTTGGCCATAGGCAATTTTTGCTAATTTTTCAAATTTTTCGGCTAAAAGCTGGCTGTAACCTGGTTCGATAAAAAGTTCCAGTGGCAGCGATTTACAAGCACGATAAATGACTTGCAATAATGAAGAACGCAATGCACTTCGACTAAAAAAAGTACGTTCACCAACGACTTCTGTTAAAAAGTCATCTAGACCATCAGGATCTTGTAAAATACAAAGCATAAAAAGCAACCAAGATTTTTCACTGTCATTAAAGGTGCGAACCAGTGGGATCCCAAGTATTTTTTTAATAAAAAGAGCATCGCTTGAACGTAAAAGTTTGAGCTGCCCCAGTTTACCGAGTAAATTACCAAATTCATGTCTCGAACAGCTTGGATCTTGCGAATCAATATCAGTGAGTAATGCGCCTTCCATAAAATCGACGATGGCAGCCCGTTTTTGATAGCCGTAGCTGATGATCCAATCTTGATATATTTCAATCTCTCTGGCATCGCTTTCTAGAAAATAGCGGTAACTCTGGCGAATTAATGCTGGATTAATGTTTAATGCCTTACCAAAGAGACGTGCCTTTAGTGCGGTATTGATCCCTGCTTTTAAGCGCCGTGGGTCTGCAGTCGCCTCAACGTGTTTGAGTAAAGTAAGCAGACGTTTTCTAATCAGTTCATCTAGATTCCGTCGCTTTAGTACTTCACGTAATACCAGCACCAGATCGCTATCGTCCATAAAGAAAAGGTGAGCATGACGCAATAGATTTTCAATACTCCCCTCTTGCAGCGAAGCGACCGCTTTTAATAATGCGTTGATTTTAGGAAATACATCTTCATCAAGAATGCGTTCAAAACTCTCTGATAAATCTCCTGATTTCTTTTCATAATCACGTCTATTACGAAACTGTGTCAGTGCCGCTGACATTTCATCGGTAGACTGATGAAAACGCTGTAATTGTGCTGCTGGGGAATCATCATCGAGGATCTCTAAATCGCCTCTCTGCATTGATTCTTCTCGTAGCATCTGTACTTTTTCATTTTCTTTTTCTGCTTTAACCTTTGCTGCTTTTTTAGCATTGTATTTAGCAGGGTTCATGATCATAGCAGGATTTATGATCACAGGTTGATGAGTGTATTTTATGTCCATTTTTGGCTATCCATATAATTCCGCATCCAATCCTGCAAGGGCTCGGCGTTGAGATCTTTTACCATCTCGCCGGCGATATCACTGGCATCACGGCTTAAGGGGCCTTCAATTTCGCGCGGTTGAATCAAAAAGACGCGGACGGTGTTGGCGCTGGCGCCTTGCCGGTAGCGAAAGAGTCCGCCGACCCACGGCAGGCTGCCTAAACCGGGGATTTTGGCTTCGGTGTTGTTACTGCTGTCGCGGGTATAGCCGCCGATCAGCAAGCTTTTGCCTTTTGGCACCCGTGCCACGGTACTGATTTTGGTGCGACCGACTTTCGGTAAGCTGGTTTTAATTTCGTTGTCGCTTTGGGCAATTTCATTGCCGTCTTCGATGTTTAACATCATTTCGATTTGGCTTTGTTCGGCAAAGCGGGGTAACACGCTGACGGAGGTGCCGTAGGTGACACTTTCTAAGGTCGCGACCCGATCGCCCTTGACTTCACTGTAGAAGGCACGGTTGTTATCGAAAATCGCCGGAATATTTTCTTGCGTCAGTACAATCGGGCGCGAGACGATATTGGCTTTATTTTGTTGACTGAGCGCCATGATAGAGGCAATAAAGCGACTGCCGTCCAAGGTGCTGGCACCGCCGCCGTTGAAACTGGCACCGAATTTGCCATTGATATTGATGCGCCCGTTAAAATTGACGCCCAGTTGGTCTAAGGCGGTTTTTTCTAAATCGATGATCCAGACAGACAGTTCGATATGCCGTTTCGGCTGATCTAATTGCGCGATCAGTTGTTTTACGAAAGCAATGTGTTCAGCGCGCCCTTTGACCAATAAACTGTTGGTGCTGGGATTGGCCACCACCTGCAATGCGATGTCGGAACGGACTTTACGCGCGGCGACCGACGGGGTGGCCACTGGCGTGCTTTGACGCATTTGTAATGATTCGGCTAACCCCATCGGCGCTTTGTAGGGCAGGGCGGCAGGGCGCTGCTCTGAAAAAGCCGGCATGGCAGGCGCATATTGACCGGATTCGCTTTTTTCTTGCGGCAAGATTTCAACTTGCTGCGGCTGTTGCTGGTTGGCCAACAGATTTTGAATGATTTTGGCCATCCCCGGCAGGCGGATGGTTTGGCCGCGGTAATCGTATTGACGATCATCGACAAAGGTATTATGGAGTTTGATCACCGCCACTTTTTCGCGGTTATCGACGCTTTCATTTTGGTTATCTAAAAATTTCGCGGTGCGGGTGATTAATTCGATGTACACCGGCGGGCCGGAGACATAGAAGGTGGTGCTGTTTTCATCGCCGCGCAGGGGATAGCGTTTATCGTACAGCTGCGCTTGAACCAAAAAGTTTTTCACCGCACTGAAGGAGCTGGTATGCAAACTTATCATGGTATTACGTATTTCTGAGGCGTCGTAGACATAGATGGACTGGCCATCGTGATACCAAATCAGCCCTAACTGGGTGGCCAATTGTGCTAACACCTGTTGCGGAGCAGTGAAATCAAAATGCCCGCTGACTTGTTTACGTGCCGCCAATTTGCTGAGCACCACCGGTTTGTTAAGGCGTGAAGAGAGCGCATCAAACACCCCTTGAATGCCTTCTTTTTTCGCCAGATAGCCTTGCGCCTCGCCTTGTGGCGCCATCAGGGGCGCTGATTGCGCCAGACTGCCCGGGATCAGGCTGAGAAAAAGTACCGATGTTAATAGACAGGATAATATTTTTTTCATAGACCAATCTTGTTTAAGTGAGTTGAATTATCTGCAATGATATGGCGCAGCCCTCGGGGCGAAACACCTAAGGTTTCTTTAAACTCATTAGAAAAATGAGAAAGAGATGAATAACCATGCTCAAATGCAATTTCAGTTAAATTTTGGTTTTCATCGATTAAAGCAAGTACTGCTTTTCCCATCCGCCAATCACGTAATGCCACTTTGGTGGTATTGCCTAATGCTTGACGACAAAGTCGACGAAAATGTGAAGTTGATAAGCCATAACGTTGACCCAGATCTTGCAATTTATTACTACCGGTAAATTCATCTAATAAAAAATACACTAACCAATACCACTCAGTGCTACGCAATAAATCAACAAAACCTTCCATACCAGGCTGTGGATTAAGTGTTTGTCGTAGCAACCAATATTCGAGCTCGCGCCGAGAAGTTAAAATTGAAATTTCGTCTGTTTTTATTAAAGAAAAATCGCATTGAGAAACATTTTTCTCTTCTTTCCTATTCATTGATTTATCAATAAAAGACTGTAATTTTGTCATTATCATTAAATCTATTTCATGAAAAAACAAATAACCTTTTTCTATTTTTAATGATAGACGTCTCATCGCTAATAGCCCTTTCCAACCAGGCATTAGGGATACTAGCTTATTTTCACCTCCCAACCTTATATTAATTTCACAGGGAAAATCGCCTACCGATATCAACCAAAGATTAGGTTCTAATATGTTTTTCTTCTGCCCATTTTTTAGTAATTTTTGAGCATGTTGTGTTTCCATTTATTACCACCGTTGGACTATTAAGTCAGCTGCTCCTATTAATTGACGGCGATAATGCCTTAAAAATAGAATGGGATCCTGATGTAAATATGATGAATAGAAAAAAATAATATTACCTTAGATAAATGTAATGTTTTTTCGATTTAAATAATAAAACGTCAATAAATAAATTCTGATTAAAATAAAAACAAGAATAATATAAAAATGATTATTTTTATTTAGACTGTTATAAAAATTCAAGATATGTAAGATATTATTTTTTAAACAACTGAACAGTTGACATTATGTTAAAACAGAGTGAGGCCATTTATTTATTTTTGTCTACATTATATTTCTTCATCATATTTACATCAGGATCCCATTCTATTTTTAAGGCATTATCGCCGTCAATTAATAACGCTATTGATGTGATATCAGTAAAGTTACTGCAGATAATTCAACTCACTTAAACAAGATTGGTCTATGAAAAAAATATTATCCTGTCTATTAACATCGGTACTTTTTCTCAGCCTGATCCCGGGCAGTCTGGCGCAATCAGCGCCCCTGATGGCGCCACAAGGCGAGGCACAAGGCTATCTGGCGAAAAAAGAAGGCATTCAAGGGGTGTTTGATGCGCTCTCTTCACGCCTTAACAAACCGGTGGTGCTCAGCAAATTGGCGGCACGTAAACAAGTCAGCGGGCATTTTGATTTCACTGCTCCGCAACAGGTGTTAGCACAATTGGCCACCCAGTTAGGGCTGATTTGGTATCACGATGGCCAGTCCATCTATGTCTACGACGCCTCAGAAATACGTAATACCATGATAAGTTTGCATACCAGCTCCTTCAGTGCGGTGAAAAACTTTTTGGTTCAAGCGCAGCTGTACGATAAACGCTATCCCCTGCGCGGCGATGAAAACAGCACCACCTTCTATGTCTCCGGCCCGCCGGTGTACATCGAATTAATCACCCGCACCGCGAAATTTTTAGATAACCAAAATGAAAGCGTCGATAACCGCGAAAAAGTGGCGGTGATCAAACTCCATAATACCTTTGTCGATGATCGTCAATACGATTACCGCGGCCAAACCATCCGCCTGCCGGGGATGGCCAAAATCATTCAAAATCTGTTGGCCAACCAGCAACAGCCGCAGCAAGTTGAAATCTTGCCGCAAGAAAAAAGCGAATCCGGTCAATATGCGCCTGCCATGCCGGCTTTTTCAGAGCAGCGCCCTGCCGCCCTGCCCTACAAAGCGCCGATGGGGTTAGCCGAATCATTACAAATGCGTCAAAGCACGCCAGTGGCCACCCCGTCGGTCGCCGCGCGTAAAGTCCGTTCCGACATCGCATTGCAGGTGGTGGCCAATCCCAGCACCAACAGTTTATTGGTCAAAGGGCGCGCTGAACACATTGCTTTCGTAAAACAACTGATCGCGCAATTAGATCAGCCGAAACGGCATATCGAACTGTCTGTCTGGATCATCGATTTAGAAAAAACCGCCTTAGACCAACTGGGCGTCAATTTTAACGGGCGCATCAATATCAATGGCAAATTCGGTGCCAGTTTCAACGGCGGCGGTGCCAGCACCTTGGACGGCAGTCGCTTTATTGCCTCTATCATGGCGCTCAGTCAACAAAATAAAGCCAATATCGTCTCGCGCCCGATTGTACTGACGCAAGAAAATATTCCGGCGATTTTCGATAACAACCGTGCCTTCTACAGTGAAGTCAAGGGCGATCGGGTCGCGACCTTAGAAAGTGTCACCTACGGCACCTCCGTCAGCGTGTTACCCCGCTTTGCCGAACAAAGCCAAATCGAAATGATGTTAAACATCGAAGACGGCAATGAAATTGCCCAAAGCGACAACGAAATTAAAACCAGCTTACCGAAAGTCGGTCGCACCAAAATCAGTACCGTGGCACGGGTGCCAAAAGGCAAAAGCTTGCTGATCGGCGGCTATACCCGCGACAGCAGTAACAACACCGAAGCCAAAATCCCCGGTTTAGGCAGCCTGCCGTGGGTCGGCGGACTCTTTCGCTACCGGCAAGGCGCCAGCGCCAACACCGTCCGCGTCTTTTTGATTCAACCGCGCGAAATTGAAGGCCCCTTAAGCCGTGATGCCAGTGATATCGCCGGCGAGATGGTAAAAGATCTCAACGCCGAGCCCTTGCAGGATTGGATGCGGAATTATATGGATAGCCAAAAATGGACATAAAGATTTCAAATTCTCTTTGTCCGAGCGTCGCTCAAGAAGATTTGTAACAGGCTATTTAGAAACAGAAATTTAGGAAAAAATGAGATTTATGATGATTGCTCGTAACTTTATAATACAGATAAATGGACAAAATCCATGATGAATAAGCTTTTATACCATATGCGTACTCGGCCAGAGCTCTTGATCTTAGCGTTGGTGATGATGATCGTCTCGATGTTGATCATTCCATTACCCACTTATCTTGTCGATTTTTTAATAGGTTTGAATATCGTTATCTCTATGCTGGTCTTTATGAGTTCGTTTTATATTGATCGCATTCTGAGCTTTTCGACTTTCCCCGCTGTGTTATTGATTACAACCCTTTTTAGACTCGCGTTGTCTATTAAGTAGTGTCGTCACGTAATAAAAAATATATTATCATGTAACAAATAACGACAACTGTTGAGATGATTCAATAATGAAAGATGATTCGGGAATGAATTTAGCCCATCGCCGCCACGATATATCCGATCATGTTTGGAGCCTATTGGAAGCTCATCTCCCGGGGAGAAAAGGCACTTGGGGTGGCATAGCCAGAGATAACAGGCAGTTTATTAATGCTGTTTTCTGGATATTGAGAACCGGCGCTCCCTGGCGTGATTTACCGCCTGATTATGGCGGTTGGAAAAATACTCATCGCCGGTTTTGCCGCTGGCGTGACAAGGGGCTATGGGAGTCTCTGCTCGAAGCGCTGATTGTGGAGCCAGATTTTGAATGGCTGATGATTGATGCCACTCATAGCAAAGTTCACCCTCATGCAGCAGGCGCAAAAGGCGGTAATCAGGATATGGAGCGCACAAAAGGGGGCTCAACAGTAAGATACATCTGGCCGTGGATGCGCATGGTATGCCGGTCAGAATTTTTATTACATCAGGTACCACAGCAGATTGTCAGCAAGCAACGAATTTAACCAAAGGTATTGCAGCAGAATATCTGTTGGCTGACAAGGGCTATGACAGTGATAACATCATTAAAAAAGCAGAAGAAGCCGGCATGCAAATCGTAATACCACCTAAAAAGAATCGTAAAATTCAACGTGAGTACGATAAAGCGCTCTACAAGCATCGACATCTCGTGGAAAATGCTTTTCTGCACCTAAAGCGCTGGCGAGGTATTGCTACTCGTTATGCAAAAAATACCTCCTCTTTTCTCGCTGCTGTACAAATACGATGCCTTGCTCTATGGCTCAAGATCTCATGACGACACTATATAGTACCAGTCGATTGATATTAAATGATGCTGATGCTGGTGAGATTATCGCGACCTTTGGATTATTTGTTATCGGTGATAATTTAGTGGTTGGGTTTGTTATCTTTGCCATTGTTACTATCGTGCAGTTTATGGTGATTACTAAAGGGGCAGAACGTGTCGCCGAAGTTGCCGCGCGTTTCTCTCTTGATGCGATGCCTGGTAAACAAATGAGCATCGATGCTGATTTACGTGCCGGCGTCATCGATGCAGAGGGCGCAAAAGAACGACGCAGTGTATTGGAAAGAGAAAGCCAGTTGTATGGGTCTTTTGACGGTGCCATGAAATTTATTAAAGGGGATGCTATTGCCGGTATTATCGTCATTTTCATCAACTTTATTGGTGGGATCAGCGTGGGCGTTAGTCAACAGGGAATGAGTATGTCTAATGCGTTGTCTACCTTCACTATGTTAACTATTGGTGACGGTCTCGTTGCACAAATTCCTTCTTTATTAATAGCTATCAGTGCTGGATTTATCGTGACACGGGTTAGCGGAGATGGTGACAACATGGGGCGCACCATGATGGGTCAATTGTTCTCTAATCCCTTTGTTTTGGTAATAACTGCAGGATTAGCAATGGCTATTGGTTTTTTACCTGGCTTCCCTCTGTTTGTTTTCGTTATTTTAGCGTCGCTGTTCGCAGGATTGTTTTTCTATAAACACCGTATGAAACAGCAGAAAAATAAAACCGCCGGGTCAGGAAAAGCTGAAAGCGCACCCGATGAAGCGTTGTTTAATGATAGTCATGCGATTGATAGTTCATTAGGATTAATTGGTGATTTGGACAAGATTTCTTCTGAAACCGTTCCTTTTATCATTCTTGTTCCTGCGAACCAGTTAGAAAAATTAGAAAAAGAAAAACTTTCCGATCATTTACGTAGTCAATTTTTTATCGATTATGGCATTAAATTGCCCGATTTATTATTGCGTGCTTCTAATACCTTGGCTGAAAATCGCGTCATGATCTTAATTAATGAGATCCGGGCTGATGAGTTCGTGCTGCACTTTAATCGTTTGTGTGTGGTTAATAGCACCGATGAATTAATGCAGCTGGGGATTGAAACCGTGATTGATGAGGGTCGCATTTGGATTGAACCACAGGACAAAGCCACACTGGTCAATCTGGGTTATCAACTGCGATCGGCTGTTGATGAGCTCTATCAAAACATGGCAGTACTATTGTCACGTCATGTCAATGAGTATTTTGGTGTACAAGAAACCAAAGATATGTTGGATAAATTAGAAAATAAATTCCCTGATTTATCCAAAGAAGCTATGCGTCATGCCACAGTACAGAAGATTGCCGAAGTATTACAGCGTTTACTTTCCGAGCGTATTTCGGTACGTAACATGAAGTTAATTATGGAATCTCTGGCCTTGTGGGCACCGCGTGAAAAAGATGTCATTTCTCTGGTTGAGCACATTCGTGGGGCATTATCTCGCTATATTTGTCATAAATTTGCGGTGAATAATGAGCTACGTGCTGTTGTGCTGTCCGCAGAAGTGGAAGATAAGTTGCGTAAAGGAATACGTAATACCTCATCAGGATCCTTCCTAAACCTGGAACCCGCAGTGTCTGATGAGTTGATGGATTTGTTTTCGGCTAATTTAGATAACTTATTCATCGCTTATAAGGATATTGTGTTGTTGTCGTCGGTAGACACACGACGCTTTATTAAGAAATTTATAGAAACACGTTTCCGTGATTTGGAGGTCATTTCGTTTGGCGAACTTTCCGAAAATGTATCGGTCAATGTGATAAAAACCATTTAATTATTAAAAGTAGAGAGAATTATGGAAAACGTAAATATTGCAGAATTAGTCCGTGGCGCACTGGAACAACAGGGATGTGATCCTCGTTTATTAGACAATTTTGATAGCCATTCCACCATTACATTAGATTTTAAAGACAGTCCTAGCATTCTAGTGAGTAGAGATGAAGAAGATGATGAAATTTGGGTTTGGGCGCGTATCGAAAATGTGTATGAAAGCGCTTATCGGCAAAGTCTTGAAAAATTGTTACTGCAACAACAGCAAGGATGTGATTTTACGCCGAGCCGGCAGGTTCAGTTTTATTTTCACGATGGTATCCTTGAAATTAAAGCACATGTACGCCGAAACTATCTAGAAAATGCAGAAAAATTTGCGCTGGTTTTAGACGGGTTTTTCCACATTTTGAAAGAATTTAATGAGGCTATCAAGTAATGAATGAGCTACGGTTGTTGCGTTGCCAAGCTCACCCCCTGCGATTATCAGGACCGATTATCGAGGCCAGTCTCACTGGTGTGAAAGTGGGTGAAATATGTGAAATCAGGCCGCATTGGTTGGATAAAAACACCGTCGCTAAGGCTCAAGTATTGGGTTTTAATCGCGATAGAGCTTTGCTGAGTTTAATCGGCAATGCACGTGGTTTATCACGAGAAGCCGTTTTATCGCCAACAGGTGCCGGTTTATCCGTTACTTTAAATGATTCACTATTGGGCACGGTATTAGATCCGTCAGGTAAAATTGTCGAACGTTTAAGCGATCAAACTGAAAATGCGCATAATAGTGCTATTCGGCCGATTGATACGCCGCCACCGTCTTATCTTGATAGAGAAAGTATCCAACAACCGTTTATTACCGGTATTAAAGCTATCGATGGCTTGTTAACTTGTGGGATCGGGCAGCGTATGGGGATTTTCGCCGCTGCCGGCTGCGGTAAAACATCATTAATGCATATGTTGATTGAACAAGCCGATGCCGATGTTTTTGTCATTGGTTTGATTGGTGAACGAGGGCGAGAAGTGACTGAATTTACACAGGAGCTTGTCAAATCTGGCCGTCAACAAAAATGTGTGGTGGTGTATGCCACCTCTGATTTTTCCTCATTAGATCGTTGTAATGCTGCTTTATTGGCGACTACCGTCGCTGAATATTTTCGTGATCAAGGTAAGAAAGTGGTGTTATTTCTCGATTCGATAACCCGATATGCTCGTGCATTACGTGACGTTGCTTTAGCCGCCGGGGAAGCCCCCGCGCGGCGCGGGTACCCCGCCTCCGTTTTTGACGCCTTACCGGCGGTACTTGAACGGCCAGGTAATACTAAAAATGGCAGTATTACTGCCTTCTACACTATTTTGTTAGAAAGTGATGAAGAGCCTGATCCTATCGCGGATGAAATTCGTTCTATTCTCGATGGCCATATTTACTTAAGCCGAAAATTAGCGGTACAAAATCATTACCCGGCAATAGATGTATTACGGAGTGTCAGTCGTGTATCTGGGCAAGTATCGAGTCGAGAACACCAATTATCAGCGTCAGAGATCAGGGCACTGTTAGCCAAAATTGAAGAATTACAAATGCTATTGGATTTAGGTGAATACACCAAGGGAGAAAATGCACAAAATGATCGGGCAATCGCCAAGCGGGATGCCTTATTACAATGGTTACAACAGGACATGCATGAAAATGCGCCTATTGATAAAACCTTGCAGGTTATGAATGCACTTACTAAATAAAATTGTTGCTCTATTGCGCCGTTGCGAAACGAATCAGCAACGTTGTGAATATTTGATCCATCAGGTCGCCAATAAAGTGCGTGCTTTAGATGAAGAGAAAAATTCTCTTGATTTACAAAAAAAAGCATTACAAACCCTACTGCGTTCACAACAACCTGAAGGCATGATCAGCAGAAGTGAGCTGTATGCTATTCAACGCCGTTTATCGATAGTCCGTCGCCAATTAAGCGAATTGGATCTGCAAGAAGTCGGATTAAAAGAAAAGCAGCTACAATATGAGGAAGAAAAGCATAAGTTATGGCAACAACGCCAACATTGGCGCAAAAAACTGGATAAATATTCACATTGGCAGACGGTGACCAAACGGTCACGTCGTCTTATGCAACTAAGACAAGAGGAAATAGAAATGGAGGAAATTATTACATGTCGCAAATCAATCCCAATCATGAATTAGGGCATTCATCCCAATCAGTCGTTGGTGTCATCGATGATCCTTACGAGCTGGTGTCTTTATTTGATAAATTTCAGCAAAAAGAGGAGAAATCAGAGGAGAAATTGCTTATTTTTATGGAGCAATATCCACAGATACCTCATTTATCGTCTGAATCTACTGCAGTTGGCAAAACCGCTTTAATAAAAAATAAAAAGAAAGAGGATCAGGCTGCTGTGGAGACGATTTCCCCCAATCCTCTTATTGCTGAAAACATTGACAGAAAAAATCAAGCGCCGGGTAAACTGGGTTTACGCGGTGATTTTTCATTATTGATGCCAGCGGCGCTACAAAAAAATGGCGTATTGTCATCGAAAGCATCATTGCAAAAGCCACTGGGTGATGCCATTGAACACAGAGTGAATAAAGAAGGGATAAAATCAACCAGCAGTGATGCTTTGATGCACTTAGCTTATGGTAAGAAAAGAAAGCTGAAACAAATGCCAGAGGTTGCTTCTTTTTTGTCTAACACGATTATGACTTCTCAGCCCGCACAATATAGCGTCGAGAACAACAAATATCCGTTAGCGACAACACTTTCTTCTCTACAGCAAAAAAATAGGATAAGCCATAGCGAAATGGGGCGATCAGCTAAAAAATCGCGCTTGATGCCACTGACAAAAAAAAATGAGCCTAGTTTGACGCCGCTAAAAGCAAATGAGCCTAGTTTGACGCCGCTGAAAGCAAATGAGCCTGGTTTGACGCCGCTAAAAGCAAATGAGCCTGGTTTGACGCCGCTAAAAGTAAATGAGCCTGTTTTGACGCCGCTAAAAGCAAGTGAGCCTGTTTTGACGCCGCTAAAAGCAAATGAGCCTGTTTTGACGCCGCTAAAAGCAAGTGAGCCTGTTTTGACGCCGCTAAAAGCAAATGAACCTGGTTTGACGCCGCTAAAAGCAAATGAACCTGGTTTGACGCAGTTTAAACAAAGCTCAGCTGAAATACCGTTACCCCCAGAGCCGTTAGCCGCAAAACCGGTATCCAATCAGCCATTATCTGGCGCTTTATTATCCAAAATGGGTGTTGCAGAATTGAAAAAAGGGGGAGTAGCTGCCGCGCGTCAAGAGACTGTTCAGAGCGCCCAGCTGGCAGAGAATAAAGGCTTGGTTTCTGTATCACCTGATAATGTGTTATTAAAAAAGCCGTTGCAGGGCTTAGTTGAACAAGAAACCACGATATTAATGAAAAATGACGCCTTAACGAAAGGAGCAGCACGCGCTGATAAACCACTGAAGGAAGAGAGTGATATTATTCAGAAAAGTGAGATGGCGCCTTATCAGCCGGTTAATCATGATAAACCGCAAGCGACCTTGTCAAAAACACCGACACAGTCACAGCATCTGCCTAACGAAATGACCCATGCTAATCCTCAGCCTTCAGAGATGAAACAAGCTGAGAATTCAGGCACGGTTTATCATTTTCAACGTTGGGGAAAAGGACATAGTGTCAATATCGTGCAGCAACAAGCTGACAGCGCAAAAGTGGTTTTCCATCCTTCCAGCCCGGAAGTAGGACAGCGTTTAGAGAGTCATTTACAACAGACAAACCCAAACCGAGCTGAACATTGGACACTAGCTCGTGATGATGAGCAGCAAAAGCATCAACCTCAACATCAACATCAACCACTGGACGATGAGGAACAACAGTGAGTCAATTACGATTACGCCAGTTCGTTCAATCACGTGAAGATCGGGCGGAAAAGCTGTGGTTAGCGCGTGGAATCACCGTCACGCGATCAGTACCCGACTCGGCTTGCGAATTACTGGAGTTTACCGCGGATGATCGCTGGCAAGGGATCATCAAACTGCGTGATTGGTTTCATCATGTCGCCCCTGATTTGGCCGCGTTGTCATCAAAGGCATACAGCAGCGAACAATTAAAAGCGCTTTTTATGACGACACCGCGTCCGTTTGAGTTGGGGATAGAAGAATTGTCCTATCAGAAATTGCAGGCTATAGGCTTACTGGATGCTGATCAAATCTCACCCGCATTGATGTTGTGTGTGGAAACGCCAATGGGGTTTGTTTGGCTGCGCCAATTACCCGATCTGGATTTTTTACCGTCCGAATCGATGCAAAAATTGCCGGTGTTAGGGCTGCCGTTGCCACTTTTATTTGAAATCGGCGTCAGCAGGTTGAGTTTAAAATGGTTAAAAAAGCTAGCCCTAGGCGATGTTTTGCTGATTACGCAAAAAACGTCTCATGTTATCAGTAATGGGGTTTGTATCGGCCGTTATCAAAAAAAGGATCAATACATCATGATTGAAAAAAAGACTGACTATGAAGAAGATGATAATGAAGACTTCGATTACGATGAATTAGAGGATGAGTTGGATGATGAGTTAGATATTAATGAAGAAAAAGATAATGATGATCATAACGACCAGCCACATTCACAAAAACCAGTGAGCGACAGTGAAAATCAAGCCGCCATCGTAGATACTGCTAAGGTGCCAATAAAATTGACCTTTATTCTAGATAAAAAAGATTCAACGGTGGCAGAATTGGCAGAGATGTATAAAGGGAAAAAAATTAAATTGGAGCCGAACGCTGAAAACAATATTAAAATCAAAGCGAATGGCCGCACTATCGCCAAGGGTGAATTAAAACAATTTGAAGATAGATTAGGTGTTGAATTAACAGAAATATATCGAACTATATCTTGAACGAGGGCGCTACATGTCAAACGACATTTCTCTTATTGCGTTTTTGGCTTTTTCTACGTTATTGCCTTTCCTTGTCGCCTCGGGCACTTGTTATATTAAATTTTCGATTGTCTTTGTGATGGTTAGAAATGCGCTGGGTTTACAGCAAATACCGTCAAATATGACGCTCAATGGGGTGGCATTATTATTATCCCTATTTGTCATGATGCCGATTGCTAAAGATGTTTATGTCAATGCAAAAAATGAAAATGTCGATCCCAGCAGCGTTGAATCAGTGAGCCAATTTGTTGAAACCGGTCTTGATGGCTATCGTACTTACTTGCAAAAATATTCCGATCCAGAATTAACGCGCTTTTTTAACAAAGCGCAAGCGAGCCGCAAAGACAGCGAAGTGGATGTTAGCCGAGAAGAAGAAAAAGCCTCCATTTTTGCGCTCCTCCCTGCTTATGCATTGAGTGAAATAAAAAGTGCTTTCAAAATTGGTTTTTATCTTTACTTACCTTTTGTTGTGGTTGATTTATTAATATCGAGCATTTTGCTGGCATTGGGGATGATGATGATGAGTCCAGTGACACTGTCTGTGCCGATCAAATTGGTTCTTTTTGTGGTGCTCGATGGCTGGAGTCTATTATCTAAAGGGCTGATATTACAGTATATGGATTTAGTAGGATAAACCGTCCTTCACAGGCGAAGGGTATACCCTATAGCAGAATCAAATTAAACTGATTTGGCTATATTATTGAGGTTTCACATGAACGATCTGGTATTTGCCGGCAATAAAGCGCTCTACTTAGTGCTGATGTTAACCGCGATCCCGGTTGCTGTGGCAACGATGGTTGGATTATTGGTCGGCCTGATTCAAACAGTGACACAGCTCCAAGAGCAAACTTTGCCGTTTGGCATCAAATTATTGAGTGTTTCACTTTGCTTGTTTCTACTCTCCGATTGGTATGGTGAAACCTTACTGAGTTTTGCGCGTGAAGTATTAACTATGGCGCTAAAGCGTCCGTAGCCCATGCAAAATACGCTGATTTTCGAAATATTTGACTATTTTTCCGTTACGGCTCTGTCTTCAGCTCGCATAGCCCCGGCGTTTTTCCTATTACCCTTTTTTAACAACAACGTATTAAGTGCTGGCATACGCATTCCCTTAACCATGTTGGTTGCCTTTGCATTATGGCCACATGCGCCGACAGAACGCCCTCCTTTTGATGCTTTGGTCTATCTGGGTTTAATTAGTAGAGAAGTGACCATCGGATTATTATTAGCCAGCGTCATTGCTTGGCCATTCTGGGTATTACATGCTGTGGGATCGATTGTCGACAACCAAAGAGGGGCGACAATCAGTAGTAGTATTGATCCTATCAGTGGGGTTGATACCTCTGAATTAGCTAATTTTTTTAATCTCTTTGCTGCCGTTATTTTTTTGCAAGGCGGCGGGATGACATTATTGCTGGAAGTTTATGATGCCAGTTATCGTTTTTGTGATCCCTTAACGGAGTGTTCCCCTGCATTATTACCGCTATTATCTATCTTGACTCAACTAATGGTTAAAGCGTTAGTTTTGGCGAGTCCGGTCATCGCGGCGCTATTAATGACAGAAGCCATATTGGGACTGCTCTCACGCTTCGCGCCACAGTTAAATGCGTTTTCTATTGCATTAACGATTAAAGGAACGGTTGCCTTTGTCATTATTATGATTTATTTCTCGGCTCGTTTGCCGGATATTATTATGCAACTTTCTTTTCATCCTGATTTATTAAACATCTGGTTTAATTAACTTTTAAAATAACGCGCATTACCTTACCTTTCATGACAGTTAACGCCATGAGCTTAATTTATAATACCCAAGAAAATTTTTCTGCTTATTAATAGATTAACGCCGAGTCGGACAAAATAAATGTCATCAAATAAAACAGAGAAACCTACCCAAAAGAAATTAAAAGATTCCGCTAAAAAAGGTCAATCCTTTAAAAGTAAAGATTTTATTATTGCCTGTCTTATCCTTTGTGGCGCGCAATACCTTATTTCAATGGGCTCTTTTGTCGAACTGATGGGCGCCTACCGGCGTGTTATCGCCAATGATTTTGACTATGATATTCATCGTTATGCGACGGCGGTATTATGGATAGGATTACAAATCCTGCTGCCTATTATATTGCTTTGCGTATTTGCTTCCGCGTTGCCTACGTTATTACAAACGGGCTTTGTCATCGCGACCAAAGCGTTAAAATTTAATTTTGGTGCCATCAATCCCGCCAAAGGTTTCAAAAAAATATTCAGCTTACGGACAGCAAAAGATGCCGTGAAATCTCTGCTTTATTTAGCGACTTTTTTTATTTCTGCGCTCCTGGTATGGCATAACAAGAAAGGATTATTATTCCAACAATTACATGGTACGCCTTATGATATGACGGTGGTTTGGGGTGAATTATTGCAAGCGATCATTTTCACTTGTCTTGTGTGTATTATCATTATTTTAATTTTAGATGCGTTAGCTGAGTTTTTTCTGTATATCAAAGATCTGAAAATGGATAAACAAGAAGTTAAACGTGAGATGAAAGAACAAGACGGTAATCCGGAAATAAAAAGCAAACGACGTGAGCTGCACAGTGAATTACTTTCTGAACAAATTAAATCTGACGTTAAAAACTCAAACTTTATTATTGCTAACCCGACTCATATTGCGGTGGGGATTTATTATAGACCTGATCCTGAAACCACTTCGCTCACTATCCCCTTTGTTTCGGTGTTGGAAACTAATCAGCGCGCATTAGCGGTAAGGGCTTATGCCAAAAAGGTGGGCGTTCCGGTCATTCAAAACGTTCCTTTGGCGCGCCGTATATTAAAAACCCATAAGCGTTATACTTTTATCAGTCTTGACGCGCTTGATGAGATTATACAGTTGATGATTTGGTTGCATCAGGTAGAAAATGCGGGATATGAAGAAGTCTCAAACGGTGATAATACACATAATGATAGTCAGGAAGAAGTAAAGGCTGAAAACAGTGAGAGTAAAGCGATCTCTAATAATGAGCATAAAGATAACGTAGAAAACGGATCCTAAACAACACAGAATCAAGTTAAAATAACCTGGCTATAAGAGGAATCGGTGAGCGCTAACATACCCTCACCGATTTTTTTTGCATTATGAGCTGTATTGCCAATTTTAATCTCTTTAACTGATCACCACGCTTTAGTAAAAACATAGTGATATAGTTGGAAAACACACATTCTCCATCGAGGCTCAGATTTTTATAAAGAGATCTACTATAGCCTTGGCCTCATTAGCATTTTTACCACGCCCAGATCATTGACGACGGCCTCTATTATTTTACCACTACTCAGATTTCTTACTTTTATTCGCTCTCCTTTTCGGCCATTTTTTAACACTTGGCCTAGCATTTGTGCAACGACACCTTCCTCTTCGGCGATCATAACAACCTGCTGCCCTCGGGTGACCAAAATAGGTTGTTCGAGATGGGAGAGTGATAAAGGTTGGCGATCATGAACACGACGTTTTACCATCAAGCCAATAATTTGATTGGCATCGGTAATGTAATGATCCGAAATAGTACTGATATTATGTTTATGTAATACGATATCTTCTTGACTGATTTTTGTGCCACGTTCAATAACTTTATTAGCGATCCAAATAGGTAAATGAATCTCGGGTTTTACCGTCACTGCAATTTCCCAACGCCGCTCATCTTCACATCGAACAATATAACGAAAACGCGCTAAATCATTACGACCACTACCGGATCCAGCAAGCTGCAACGGTGTTTTGCATAATAAAAAATGATCGATTTCATTAGGAATGAAAATATTCATTTTCACGCTGTAATGTTGCCAATTTTTGTCTTTGGCGATGCGCTTAATATCATGATTGGCCACGGAAACGGTTTTTGCATACAGCTGTTTTTTAGCGTTTTGCTCTGCACTGGCAACCTGGCTAGCGTAAAACAACAGACTAAAAAACAATGTCAATAATAGTACTGTGTCATGAAGAAAAAGCATCTGCTTCCAGCGCATTCGAGCATGATTAATCGTTTTTCGGAAAAGGATAATCAGGAAATTATATTTCCATTTTTGGAATGATAATGAATAAAAATATATATTAATCATAATGTTATTTACCTGGCATATGGATTGCATTAATAAAAATGAATTAAGAAGATATGCAAGCCCATTTTTAACATTAGATAAATAGATAGGAAGGATTTCGTGGGGATTAATTTTGACAAAGTGCTTGGTGTTAATGTTACCGCAATACAGCTTCGAAATATCAGATCAGAACTGATAGCGGCTAACTTAGCTCATGTTAATACCCCAAATTTTCAGGCTCAGGATATTGATTTTGTCAATGAAATGCAACGGGCAAAATATAAATGGGCAAGAAGAGCAATACAAAAAAAATATCGTATTCCTTATCAGCCCTCTATGGATGGCAATACAGTGACATTAAATGTTGAACAAACTGAATTTGCTAAAAATGAGCTCCATTATCAAACCAGTTTATTTTTTCTCAAGATGAAATTGGCGGGGATAAAAAAAGCAATAGAAGGAAAATAAATATGTCTTTTGACGCTATTTATAACATAACGGGGTCGGCGATGACGGCACAAATGATTAGGTTAAATATCATAGCCAGTAATTTAGCCAATGCTAATGTAGTGGCATCCAGTGCTGAAGAAGCTTATAAAACTCGCAGTCCAATCTTTGCGACATTTTATCCAATTAATAAAAAAATGTCGCGTAAAGAGAATAGGCTTAATGGTGCAGGGGTAGCAATAGCCGATATTGTTGAAACCGGCGAAGCAGAACGACGTTATATCCCTAATCACCCCCTTGCTGATCCTCAAGGTTATGTCTTTTATTCGAATGTTAATGTGATCGATCAAATGACCGATATGAAATCAACTTCCAGCAGCTTTGCCGTCAGCATGGCAGTTTTCAATGCGACCAAAAAAATGCAAATGAATATGTTAAAACTTGGAGAAAATAATTAATGAAGATTATGTCTCACAATCCGTCAGATCTATTGGCGAATAAAAAAGAGCAATTACCTATCGTTCCGAAAGAAGAAAAGAAATTGGATTTTAAACAAATTTTAATAAAACAAATGGCATCTCCCGATATAAGTGCGCTGATGGGTGATAATAATGGAGGGGGGAATCAGACCAGTATGGTGTCTCAAATGATGGTGATGACAGGGATGAATAATATAACTGAAATACTTAACGAACAGACAGAATTATTAAAAAATATTTCTGCATTCTCAGATGAGAAAAATAACAAATCTATTGCGGTATAAATATCGTTTAAAACCGTTATAAAACCTAACTAATTAATTTAATGGAATACAGATATGACTGATCTGATAGCTGCTTTCTCGGCGAATAAAATTGAGCAACAAGCTCACAGTAGTAATATCACTAATGCAAAAACCCCAGGTTATAACGAAGAAAACGTACACTTTGCGGCTCTCTATAATAAAGGAATAGTAGCAGGGATAAAAGTCGACAGCGTAACGCACAATATGGACAAACCAGGCGTTCAAAAAAATACTGACAGGGCATTAGATCTGGCCATTGAAGGTAAAGGCTATTTCATATTAGCTCAAGGTGAAGGCAATCTTCGCTACAGTCGTGTTGGTAATTTTGATGTTGATCGTGAGGGCAACTTGATTCGCCAAAAGAGCAACCTAAAAGTACAGGGATATAGCATCGGCGCTAATGGCGAAGTCAACACCGGTACGTTGAACGATATAAAAATAAGCCAGGCTTGCAAGCCTGCCAAAGCCACCGATACCCTGACCTCTACAGGTAAATTAAACCGCACAAAAGCGGCGCCTAGCATTGCTTTCAATGCGACTGATGAAAGCAGTTACAGCTTTAAGCGCATGGATACCGTATTCGATTCTAATGGAGAAAAACATGACTTTTTCCAATACTTCGTTAGGGATGCTGCGGATCCAAAGAAATGGACAGTGCACTACCAATTAGATAATCAGGGTGCAGGAACAGCAAATTTAGCATTTGATGACAATGGAAAAATTTCACCTGCTGACTTTACAGCCACTACCAATGCGCTAACACCTGACAACGCGCAACCGATGACAATCAACGTTGATTATACCAACCTCACGCTCTCTGTCGAAGCATCCAATCTCGGAGGCAGTAGCGCTAATGGTTATGCCTCAAGTGAGTATAAAGGGGCGAAAATTGATGAGACGGGGATTGTTTCTGCAGAATATGCTGATGGGAAGCCGCTGCCGGTAGGGCAAATTGTGTTAGCGAATTTTGCCGCAGAAAGTGAGTTGACATCAGTAGATGGAACCAATTTGGAACACAATAACCGATCAGGTGAACCAATATTAAGTACACTGGACAAGAATTCAACAAGGCAACTTAAATCGGGATACTTAGAAGGCTCCAATGTTGATATGCAAGGCGAGCTGATTGCGATGATGGATACCGGAATGCAAACGGCTGCCCTGGCTTCCATACTCAAAAGTACTAGAGAAAATACTGAGACGATAATGCGAGCAATAGGCTAGATGTTAAGCATAGCGAGGTCATAATAATGACGGCGGTATATATTGCCAATGAGGGTATTAAGTATCGGCAGAAGAGTATGGAGATGAGCTTGCAAAATTTGGCCAATGGGAGTACGCGCGGTTATCTGGCTGATGTCCCACAAGCGACCACCACGCCAATAGTGGGGGAAGGCTATCCTACTCAATTTCCTGTCGTCTTAAAAAATGTGCTGGTGGATATGACAGCAGGGGCGTTAGAAAAGACAGGCCGTGATTTGGATATTGCGGTGGAAAATGACGGATTGATTGCTTTGCAAGGAGATAAGGGGGAAGGTGAAGTTTACACCAAGAATGGTCATATGCAGCGTGCATCGAATGGGCAATTGACTATCAAAGGTTGGCCGGTGGTAGGTGAAGGGGGGGCTATTTTTTTGCCAGAGCGCTATGAGTCATTAGTCGTGACCAGTAACGGTACTATTACTGTTACGGTAAACAGAAATCTAGAAAATATCGGCCGTATCAAACTGGTCGATATTCCAAAGGCACAATTACGCACCTTACACAAAAATGATAACGGCTTGTTAGTGGCCGAGAGCCGTTCGTTGCCCCGAAGTGAAAATATCCGCGTAGTTCAAGGATATTTGGCAAATAGCAATGTTTCCCCGATACAGGAAACAATGGCAGTCACATCAGCAAAAAATGATTCTGCGGTGATGACCAATGTAATGAAGTCTGTATTTGAAATGGATCAAATGGGCAATAAAGTGCTTGAAAATTAGCAGTATGAATAGACTTCTTGCCACATATACCCTTCGCCTTTGAAGTTGCAGCTAGGCGGCCAGGGGGTGAGACCGATGAGCGTAGATAGACTACGTGATTCAGCGAGCACCCGCAGACAACAAAGCCGTAACTTGAAAGGCGAAGGGTATAGAAGGTTCGGCAAGAAGTCTAATAGATAAGGAGCAAAATTATGACGGATGCAGTAGTACAGATTGCGCAATCAGCTGTGGCAGTATTGCAGCAGAAATTAAACGCCCATGTCCAAAATATAGCTAATGGGAGTACCGAGGGTTATAAAGCGACTAATGTTACTTCTAGCGATAGCGGCTATTACACTCAGCGGGCAGCAGGCTCACCCGTAGATCAAAATAATAATTCGCCGACCGGTATTCAGTATGGAACGGGCACAAAAATTATCGCTACTGAAAGAAATTTCAGCCCGGGTTTAGCCAAACACACCGGTGAGGAGCTGCATGTTGCTATCAATGGTCAAGGTTTTTTCCAAGTAGAAAAAGCAGGTCGTCTCGCCTATACGCGCGCGGGTAGGTTGCAAAAAAAAGACGGGCTGCTGACCAATGCAGCGGGATTACCACTCGATCCCCCGATTAATATCCCCGAATCTTATGAAGAATTGATGATTAGTGGCGATGGTACTGTCACCGCCAAAATACTGGGAGAAGATGATGCGGTCGAATTGGGTCAGCTGGTGCTGTTTAATTTTAGTAATCCAAATGGGTTAGAAGCGATTGGCGACAATCTTTATCTAGCAACATCAGCCAGTGGAGAGGCGGTAGAAATAGATGCTGGGGAAGGGATGTCGGATCAAATTAAGCACAAATTTCTAGAAGAATCCAACGTAGACTCATTTACCGAATTGATGAGGATCATGCCTCTTACTGATCTTATGAAAGCCATCAGTAATGCAGTCAAAATGTGTGAAGAGGCACATAAATATATTATCGAGCATTCTTAGTCTTCTCGCCGATTACTTGAAAAGCGAATATACCCTTCGCCTTTCAAGTTACGGCTTTGTTGTCTGCGGGTGCTCACCGAATCACGTAGTCTATCTACGCTCATCGGCCTCACCCCCTGGCCGCCTTGCCGTAACTCGAAATTCATTGGGTATATACCTTTCGCCTTTCAAGTTACTGCGGCGTTGGCAGCGTCACTCATCCTAGTCATGTACCACACTCCTGGGATTCGATTGATTGCCGCCTTGCCGTAACTTGAAATTCATTGGGTATAGTGCATGAAAAAATTTTTAATATTAGCACCGGTGGTGTTAGTGCTTTGTGGATGCGAATCGCCAGCATTATTGGTGAAAAAAGATGATGTGGCTTATGCGCCGCCAGAAAGGGTGGTTCAACCGGATCCGATAGCGCGAGGCGGTGGATTATACCAATCCGCTTATAACTGGTCTTTGTTGCAAGATCGACGTGCTTATCGTGTTGGCGATATTTTGACCATAAAATTGGCCGAATCGACCCAATCGAGTAAGCAGGCTAGAACCAATTTTGGCAAAAAAAATGATATGGCCATCGGTGCACCTGAGGTGCTAGGTGTCAAAGTGGACAGATTAAACAGCCAATTTTCGGGTAAACGTAAATTTGATGGTACCGGGAGTTCACAACAACAAAATATGTTACGAGGATCGATCACAGTCGCCGTGCATCAGGTGTTGCAAAATGGCGTGTTAGTGATCCGAGGTGAAAAATGGCTGATGCTTAATCAAGGCGATGAATACATACGAGTCACTGGGTTAGTACGCGCTGAAGACATTGAGAGTGACAATTCAGTTTCTTCGCAACGTATTGCTAATGCGCGTATTTCTTATGCGGGTCGTGGGGCGCTGAGTGATGCTAATAGCGCGGGTTGGTTGGCGCGTTTCTTTAATCACCCATTATTTCCTTTCTAGGCACACAGGGGACTGTCAATTATGTTTAAGCGTTACTTTATTTTGCCTAGGTTATTATTCATTGGGTTATGGCTATCCCTACCGCCGGCTACCGCTCAATCACTCGGTTCGTTAGTCGATATCGAAGGGGTGCGTGGTAACCAGTTGGTTGGTTATAGCTTGGTAGTGGGGTTAGACGGAACCGGAGATAAAAATCAGGTTAAATTTACTGGTCAATCCATGGCAAACATGTTGCGTCAATTTGGCGTACAGCTCCCCGCAAAGATTGATCCTAAAGTAAAAAATGTCGCGGCGGTCGCCGTCAGTGCCACTCTGCCCTCGATGTATGGCCGTGGTCAATCGATCGATGTCACGGTCTCATCCATTGGGGATGCTAAAAGTCTACGCGGTGGAACGCTATTATTGACACAATTACGCGGTGCTGATGGTGAAGTTTATGCTTTGGCGCAAGGCAATGTGGTTGTGGGGGGCGTGAAAGCGGAAGGCAATAGCGGCTCCAGTGTGACGGTCAATACTGCTACAGTGGGGCGTATTCCTAATGGGGCGAGTATTGAACGCCAGGCGATCAGCGATTTTCAGACCAACAACCAAGTGATCCTCAATTTAAAACAACCTAGCTTTAAATCGGCCAATAATGTTGCGGTTGCACTGAACCGGAGATTTGGTGCTAATACCGCAACGGCGCAAAGTGCCACTAACGTGGTAGTCAATGCACCCCAGGATCCTGGCGCACGCGTGGCTTTTATGTCGATGTTGGAAGAGGTACAAATTAATGCGGGTAAACCGACACCACGTATAGTATTTAACGCCCGTACTGGCACGGTAGTGATTGGCGATGGTGTCGCCGTGCGAGCGGCGGCAATCTCTCACGGCAATCTAACAGTAAGTATTCGTGAAGATTACAAAGTCAGCCAACCCAATGCGTTAGCTGGGGGGGAAACGGCAGTGACACCGCAAAGTGATATTGATGTGAATAAAGAGGGCAACAACAAAATGATGATTGTCCCTGCAGGTACACGTTTACGCAGTATTGTTAATACTATTAATAGTTTAGGTGCTTCTCCAGACGATGTGATGGCTATTTTGCAAGCATTACATGAAGCCGGGGCATTGGATGCTGAATTAATTGTCATTTGAGGAAAAATCACCATGGTGGTGAATGTTAAGTCTAAGGCAGAGTGAGTCGTTTAGTTGTTAAAGATGAAATATAAAAAACGATTTATTATTAATTGGTTAATACGCAGGAAAATGTCGAAATGACCGATCATATACTGAGTGGAATAAAAGTTGCTCGAGCAAATTTAAATACTGTTGCCATGAATATGGAAAATAAACTGAATCCAAATTATTCAAGCCAAGAAGTGACAATCAGTACCATTGGCCCTGGCTTAAATAGTGGTATCAATCCGGGCAATGGGGTGAAAATTGAGGGTATTCACCGTAGGGTCAATGAATTTCATATTAAGCAAGAATCACAGACGAGTAGCGAGTATCATTATTCTGAAACCATGAGTGACTCTTTAACGTCACTGGAAAAGTCTGTTACCGTTAATTTAAAAAACCAATTGCAATTAAAGCTGAATGATTTTGTTGTCCAATTATCCGAAGCCGAACTTCATTCTACAGATCAAACTACCCGTCTTTCAGTCATCGAAAAAGCCAAGGGGCTGGCATCCACTTTTAATGATTTTAATCAACAGATTAATCAACAAAAAGAAAATTTGGCTGAAAAAAGTAAATCTGTGGTTAACGATATCAATCAATTGTGCGCTCAGATCGCTCAGGCTAATCAAAAAATCATCGAATACCAAAGCAATGGCACTACTAGTAATAGTTTATGTGATCAACGCGATGCTACTGTGAGAGAACTCAGTACTTTATTGGAAATGGATCTGCATAGAGATGCTAAGGGTCAGTATAATATTTCGTTGAAAGACGGCAAGCAGTTAGTGGATGGCAATATGGCAAGAAAGCTGGAACTCACGCCATTACCACAGGGGGGACAAACGGTAAAATTGCACTATTCACACACCTCTGATGCCATTAATCCCGCTTGTGGGGGGCAATTAGGCGCCATAAACGATCTCGCTTTCGAGACGCTAAGCGATCTGCAAAAAAATATTCAGACTATTGCAAAAACCCTCGCCGATAAATTTAATCAGCAGCTACAAGCGGGGTATGATTTAAATGGAAATAAAGGTGAGCCATTATTCAAGTTTTTTAATAATGATCCTCAAGGGAAAATATTGCAAGTTGAGGAAATCACCCCTGATCAATTAGCCTTTTCTGCTGATGCTACTTTGCCTAATGATAACGGCAATATAAAAGAATTAGAAAATTGTCTCATTCTCAATAAAGAAGTACGCATTAATACTATGAGTGAAATGACGATTAGAGAGACTCTCGATGCAGTGATTAATCAATTTACGGTGGGAGTAGCAGGACATCAAGAAGTCACTAAATTAGCAAAAATGAATTTGGAAGAAATATATCAAATACGTAAAAGTCTCAGTGAAGTAGACGAGAATGAGCAATGCGAGAAACTTATGGAAGTTACGCAACATTATCAAGCCATGATGAAATTAATATTGTCTTATAAAGAGATGTTTGATTCACTGTTAGCAGTAATAAAATAATAAAAAAGAGGAGGTCATAGATGAATGCTTCTGTTGGTTTTATGGAAAATGGAATGAGAAATCCTATTGCTAGAATGCAAAAAGAGATTAATCGGATATTCGAACAAATTGAAAATAAAAAACAAGTGAATCTCCCTTCAGAAAATCCTATCGCCAGTGCTTATAACGCTCTAATAGAGCGTGAAATAAAACAGTGGGGATCTTATAAGGAAATTAATCAACATCTCACCTCTAGCTTTTCGAACCAAAAAAATTACATAGGGGATATTCAAGAAACATTAGAGGGTATTCGAAATATATTATTGCAGGCAGAAAATGATGTTCACTCCACTGAAGATAGGCGGTTTTTTGGTCAGGAATTAGCCGGAGAGATTGATCAGATAGTGTCGAGTCTTAATGCTCAAGATACACAGGGACATTATCTTTTTGCTGGCACTAAAAGCGATAAGCCTGCAGTGAAGGAAGTCAATGGCAGTTATAGTGATAACGGTAATCAACAGTATAAAGAAGTGAGCGTAGATCAAAATAGAATGATGAAAGCTAACATTAATATCACGTCTGCTTTTTCAACCAATAATGACACTCGTTTGGATCTGCTCGATAGACTCAAAAAGCTCAGTGATGAGATGAAACAGGGCAAACCCCTGGCTGATTATCAAGATCATATTAATGCCCTCTTGGAGCCAACCGAAAATGCGATAAACAGTATCATCGCGGCAAACGCTGAATTGGCAATACGAATAGAAAGTCTAGTGTCGTTAGATGAAGATCAACAAACAAAAATTGAACTCCATGAAAATTTATCGCAACAACTGGTTGGAATGACTGAGGATGAAGAACACAAACATATAAATCAAATAATTGATTTATATTTAAGTCAAGAAAAGTATTCAAGGCTCCTTAGTAAAAAGTACGAATTTAATATTTGGCAAACTATTAGGTAAAGAAACACTCTATGTCGGTAAAATTACAGACCACCGCAGCAGCAAGCAAAGGGCTAAGAAAACAGCGGGCTGTGGCCAAAGTTAATCACAGCAGAGCGCAAAAAAGTCGTCAATTAATCACCACTTTTCCTGATTATCCGCTGATTTCTAGTAGGCCATTACGTTATAACGTGCAGCTAAATCAACAGCTCACCTCGGTTCAGCAAGCTTATGATTATTTAATTAAACTCGAATCTCAGTTATCCCATCTGTATTCGATAATAGATCAGGAAAAAGATCTGAATGTGATTCAACAGCAGGCAAATACATTATTCTCATTGTTATTGCAGAGAACCACACTTTCTGCTGGTACTGTGGATAGACAGCTAAAAATTGTATTGGCCGGCAGCGCAAAAGTTAATTTTTTCTCAGATGAGTTTGATAAGTTATTACAACAATCAGCAGGTGAAACCCTCCTCTTTTCTTTAGCGGGGCAAAAAGAGGAGATGATTGGGCTGAAGTTGCCAGAACAAAGCTTGCCGAAACAACGATTACTACAATTAAATAAAGGATTAGGGCGTTTAGGTATTCATGGCCGATACAATGATCATGATCAAGTGGTATTTACCATAAATGAAAGGCGTTGGAGCCGTCTCAATAATCATCTTAAAGTGAAAAGAGAAGGCCACTGTTATCCTGAAAATGAATTCGTTTTAGTCCAATTGCGGCTTGAAAGTGCATTGGAACAACAGATCCAGCAAATCATCAGCGATCCTAGCGGCGCTAAAAGCTATCTTGATCAGATAAAAGCCTCTTTACATCAGATAACACAACAGCTGCATTGGCTTGCAATACATAAAAAAAATGTCGGTAACCGTATTACAGCGATGTCTACTTTCCCTGAAGCCGGGGCGGCGATATTAGCTTCGCATGCTTTATTTCAGCAGCTCAGTGATGACAATATAAGTTACAGCACACTATCACAAGCCATTAGCGGGCAAGGCAATGTGCGTACTGCGACGGTGAAGAACTTGTTGTTGGGTTATGCGTGACGGCTCCCCGCCCTATTGGGCGAGGCTTCCCACTTCACAGGCCGCTGCTTGTGCATGACAAGTCTTATAGCCGAATCAAATTAAACCGATTCGGCTATAATCTTCCCTACTGAGTAGGGAAGAAAGTTATTGAGAGAACATCACTACGTTGCTACAACGAAACCTATACAGGCAATGAACTACTTGAAGCGGGTAGCCCGCCGGAAATGGTGGCTTGCTGCTTTGACTCAACGAATGACCCTATGGCCTGCAACCCAAAAAACGAACTCCCGGTAGATTGATCAACAAATGACCCCATCGTCTGTGTTAGCAGATCCAAGGTATTTCTGCTAGGCGGATCATCACTTTGTTGGAGTAAACTGCTCAGGGGGATTTCTTCTGTATCCTCCGCATTAAAGTCCATGACAGCGCTCAACAGCTGATGAATATCATACGCTTTGCCTGCTATCTGTAATGTTTCTAGGCGGTGATTGGCCAAAGAAAAGTGGTTTTCAACCTGAATTTCACCGGCATTTTTGCCCTCTTGGGCGGTAATTAATAGATAGAGATGGCTTCCTTGTCTTTTCAGCTGAATATCATCAACAGTAATGTCGCCCAAAAACCGCAGCGTATCATTGCCACCCATTTCTTTGATCTTATCATTGCCATCCCCTCGGCGGTATAAGTAGATGTCGTCTCCTTGTCCACCGGAAAGCCAATCATCGTCCTTGCCGCCATCCAATACATCATTACCGGTATGACCGAAAAGATAATCGTTCCCGGCATCGCCGCGCAGGTGATTATTGCCCGCCTCACCGTAAAGTTGGTCATCCCCCTCGCCACCTTCTAATTCATCATCCCCGCTACCGCCGTGAAGCACGTCGTTCCCTGTGCCGCCTGACAGTTTATCTCTTCCAGCATGACCCCTGAGGGTATCGTTTCCTGCCCCGCCAACAATGACATCGTCCCCTATACCGCCGTCTAGCTTATTGTCTCTCTCATCACCTTCAAGGCGCAGCGAGGTACGGGTCAGTAGTGCTTCGAGGGTATAAGATTGTCCGGCTATTTCGACACTATTACCGCCGTGGTAGCTCATGGTAATGAAATGGCTTTCATCATCATTACCACGACCATCCAGAGCAGGAAAAATAAGGTGAATATTATCCCCTACCACGCGCGTTCGAAGATTATCGAGGGTGATATCACCGAATAATTTCAGGGTATTGTGACCCTGGTTATCCATGATCACATCATTGCCATCACCCTGGAAGTACAGATAGGTATCATCCCCCTCTCCGCCCTCTAAACGGTCGTGGCCTTGGTTACCTCTCAGCATATCGTCGCCGACGCCGCCATCAAGGAAATCATCACCGGCTCCCCCCGCAAGAAAATCATTGCCGGCTTCGCCATAGAATCTTTTGTTTCCTTTTCTGGCTTTATCCACAACCAGGCTATCATCACCTGCACCGCCATAGACAGTGATAGCAAGGTCACTCCGATCAATGACCGTATCGTTACCGGCTAGCGCGCGGAAAGTATTTTCTGGCAATAGCGCCGCATTGGATAAGGTCACCCAGTCATCACCCGAGGTGGCTTGCTTTTGCAGATTATCTTGTTGTATGCCTCGTTTAAATCCACCGCTCTTCTTATCAAAATACGCAGAATAGATATGCGCCCTGTCGTCTTCCCCTTTTTCCACAAGATAGTAATCGCCGACTTTATCGAGGATAAGCGCATGTTGATAACGCTGATGCTGCATAAAGTGACGCAGACGGAGCTCAAGGATACCCACTGCGATATCGGGGGTCGCCGCCCTTAACACCAAATCACCATTGGGGTGCTCGGTCAGGGTATTCAATTGATCCATCGAAACCGAGTGCAGGATAATCAGATCGGTATCGGGCTTGGTGCTGGTATCTTCATTATCAATGGTGATGGTTTTGCTGATGTTGGGCTGATGGTAGAGATGATAGACATCGCTGCCGGCTTTTCCTTTCAGGCTGTCATTGCCCTGAACGCTGGATAAATCGTTGTTGCTGTCATCGCCCTCTATAGCATCGTTATAGCCGGTATCGCCCAATTGCAATCTCATCCATTTCGGCAATACCGTTTTTTGACCACCGATCGTTATCTCACTCTGTCCCTGCGCATTTTTCTGTATCAGTTCAATCGTACTTTGCTCTGCTGCGGCACTGGCCAAAAAGGCGCTTCTTTTACTGTCATAAATCGGCACATATTGCGCCGCTAGCACCGGCAGTGACCAGCTATGTAACCCGTTTTCATTGGTCGTTTTATCGGCTACCAGAAGAGTTTTTGGCCAACTGCTGGTATCGATTTGTAGGCCGTCACGGGTGGTTACGCTATAACGGTTGTGCAATTTCAGCTGTCTGCCATCCGCTGAGATCTTATAGGCATCTTCTAAATCAAGTTGAGTGGTGGTGCCGTTGTCGTTGGTCAGCAAGATACGCAGTGTATAATTGTCTCTCTGTTGCCAGCTTTCGTTTACCCAAGCCTTATCTTTTATCATCAATGTGATGGATTGGATTTGCACTGCATCCTGTTTCAATATCAGGTGGTTGTTCTCTGCGGCGGCACTGCCAGTGTCTATAATCGCTATTTTGACGTTTTCTGCGCTAGCGTTTTGCAAAATAATATAGCTGTCTTCTTCTGTCCCGCCATCGGCTACCCCCTCCGCTAATATGAGAATATCATTGCCGCCCATGCCATAGAGTTTACTGTGCCCGCCTTGCCCATTGAGTTGATTGTTATCCTCATCACCCCGTATCCAATCTTCCTGTGTAGCGTCCCCAATAACCGTATTAATCTTAGCAATAGTGGCTTTTAATGCCGGTAAAGAATAAGCATTGGGCTCTCTTGAAAGATTAAAAGAACGATCAGCCGGCTTTCGATTATCCAAAGACGCCACATACTGCGCCGCCAGCACCGGCAGTGACCAGCTTTCTACTCCCCCCACTGTTTTTTTATCGGCGACATTCAGGATTTTTGGCCAGCTGCTGGTATCAATCTGCACACCGTCATGGGTGGTTAAGCTATAGCTATTATGTGACTGCAATTGTGTGCCATCCGCTGAGCGCTGATAAGCGTCTTCTAAATCAAGTTGCGTGGTGGTGCCGTTGTTAGTGAGCAGGATACGCAGCGTATAATTGTCTCTGTTTACCCACCGTCTATTTACCCACGCGCGGTGTTTTTTGACCAAGGTGATCGATTGGATTTGCGACGCATAGTGTCTTAATATGACATGGTTTTTTTCTGCACTAGCACTGCCGGTGTCTATAATCTCTATTTTGGCGTTTTTTGCGCAGGAATTTTGCAAAATAACGTAGCTGTCTTCTTCTGTCCCGCCGTCAGCAAAACCCTGTTCTAGGGTGAGAACATCATTTCCTCCCATACCATAGAGGGTACTCACCCCACCTTGCCCATTGAGCTGGTTGTTATGTTCATTCCCTATCATGCGATCATTAAGTGTCGCGTGCCCTGTAACCTGTTCAATACCCGTAATGGTTGCTATCTTTTCGGCACGGTTTTCGTGGCGGCGGTAATACACTGACCCGGTAGAAAGATCAACATCATAACCGCTGATCTCTGCTGGGGTGGCGACAATAATCAGCGTATCTTCACCGGCTTTTCCGTCAAAATAACTGCCGAGGAAATCAGCGGCGGTGGCAGAGCCGCCGCGGCCTAAGTAGAAGGTGTCATTTAATGTGTTGCCCTGATAGTTTTTGGCGCCCTTACCGCCGAGAAAGGTATTACGTTTTCCGCTGTACCCTGTCGCCGTATCCTTGCCGTCACCGAGATTAAACAGAACGATGCCATCGGCGCGGCCATTTCCTAGATTGTCGAAGCGCACCGCGTTTTCTATCGTGCCAGAAGCACCGTCAACAACATCATCCACTTCCTTAAAAACCGGCGTGTAATAGTATTCGCCCGTTCTTCTCGCCTCAAGTGACCCGGTTACTGATTCGCCAAATTGCTCTATTAATGCTTGTCTTTCGCTGTCTAGGTCTTCTTCACGTATTCTACTGACGTATTCCTTTCTCATTCTACTGAAAGGCGGCAGCTTGAATTCCCAATATTCACGCGCTTCCAAATCAAAATCTTTACTACTGTAAACATAGTGGTAAATCGGCGTGATACCTTGCTTACGCACCATTTGTCGGGCATTTTCTATTAAGAATTCATCACACATTTCACGGTAGGTTGAGCGCTGTGTTTCAGCCATTTTATCTTGTATCGCCTTAGCGGGATGATTCCCCCAAAATACCCGCCAGCCGGTATCCCATTTTTCCCCCACCGTTAAATAAATATGTTTCTCTATCTCTTCCACTTGACGTGCTGCTGCATAGCCTAGACCCACGAGCAGCAATACGCCACCCACAATAAGACCAAGGGGCCCTGCCGCTGCCGCGCCTCCGATAAAAAAAGCAGTCGCTACCCCCAGGCCAACGATAGCATTGGCTACCGAGAGGCTGCCCGAGACGATCAGATCTTGCCGAGCCTTAGGATCAGTCTCAGTAAGCAGTTGTGAGAATGATCGACGGGCATCGTTGAGATCTATCGCCACACCGACGAGGCTCAAGATCCCACCGCCCACTTTAATCAAGCGCGCTTTGGTCGCCATGTTGCCACCGAGTTTCGCCGCACTGCCGCTCATCGATGATGCCATTCTACTCAGCCCATATTGCCCGATATCAACGGCGAAATTGGTATTAACAGTAAACAGAGCCAAATTGCGCTCAAATTCAAGCGCCTGCCTTTTTTCGGGCGTTAATCCTTGCTGCCTTAAAGCTTCCTCATAACCGACGATAGCCTTATATCCCAAATAATAACCCAGCACAGACATCCCCGACCCAGCGTAGCCCGTCACTTGGTTAACCCGATGCATCAGACCTTTGGGTTGCAGCGCTGCCATCAATGTCGGCTTTACCGTCAGCGTTCCGTCAGCGTTAACGCGGGTATGCGCACTCACCTGTTTGAGTAAGCTTAATGTCTTTCCTGAAATTTGCTGATCTTGCAGTAACCCCCGCGCCAACAGCGGTGAGCTATCCCCCGCTGCCCCGTCTATTCTTTTCCTGAGCAGACGCAGCGAAGGTTCGAGCGCCGGATCATTGAAATTATTTTTAGTTAAGAAATCGTGTAATTGTTGAGGCTGAAAGCGCAGTTTCTTTAACGAAGTCCCCTCAGCGGAAATCAGATGCTCAAGCGTCGTGGGTTTGCCTTCAAAAGTGGCGCCCATATCCAGCAAGATTTTTGTGGGCAGCGTCACGCCATCGAAGGTAACAGAGGACAATAGATTGCGTGTGGCCACTTGATTGTTAAGTAAGGTTTGCAATTTACCGAGCGGGGTGAGCGCGCGAGCCTGTTCAATATTCACCCGATAGGCATCAAAAGCGTATCCGGTGCTTGTCTTTTCAATGCCATACTGCTGAGCACGTGTTTGGCCGACACTATCTTTCCCTTGTAAATAGCTGTCCAGTAGGCTGTGTAACGCCGGGCGATTTTCCCCCGTACTGAGCGCGGTTAAATCGAAACTCCCCACCTGAGGATCATACAATGAATAACGGTAACCGGCTGATTCATCCTGATGAATATGCAATGCCACCGAATGGTATTTGCCTTTTAACAAATAAGCCCCGGGCGCAGGCGTGGCACCGAATAAATCCTGCCCGTTATGACGGGTAAAAATCGTGGGATTGTCAACAGAGAGCGCGGCGCTATTTTTTAATTGCTCGAACTGGCTATGCAGGTGATAGCTGTCAGCCAGTTCAGCCCCCGAGGCACTCTCCTCGATGATGCGCACTCGCCGCACGGCATCGGCCGCTAATCCAGCAGAAAAAATATCATATTGTGTTTTACCGGCCTGTTTAGCGTCTAAAAAAGCCAACGACCAGGCATCGCTATCGCGCCGGGTGTCAATGCCCTCTCTGAGCGAATACCAGGGAGGTATCAAGTGCGCGTTAATCTCCACCCTGGGATGCGCTTTTTGCGTCTTTTCGCCCGCTTGAAAAAATTCACGGCTACGCTGTTGTTGCTGCTGGATTGAGTGCTGTTGTTGCGCTAAAGCGGCCTGCACGCTTAAATTTGCCTGCTCATTATAAGTTGCCGGATCTTGTAACAATTGTCTGATAGCCTTATTCCATGCCTGACGCTTTTCTGGGCTATGCGCACTGAGCAGTAACTTTTGCTGATCTAACTGCCCATCGGGCAAATGAAAAGCGTCAGTCAACAGCGTATGCGAAACCCTGTCCAGCGATTGCACGGTGCGACCTGTCGCCAACTTATTTAATAACTCGTTGGTCCAACGGACTTTAGTCGGGAGATCGGCGACAATTTCATGTGTTACCCTTCCATCCTGATTTTTGTGATAAATGATTTTTTCACGGCGCGTAGTATCCACTTTACCCTGATCATCCAGGAAGAATTTACGCCCCTGCCCATTGATACCAATATCATGCAGATAGGCTGTGACTGAGACATTGGTTAGATCAAAAGATTGAGTGAATTGCTCGGCAAAACTGCGGGTGCTATCAGGGCTAAGGCTGCCTGACGAACAGCTGGCTAAAACTATGTGTTTGGGTTCAAAACCTTTACTCACGAAAAAGTGTTTCATCTCCTGGGCAAATGCTTGCGGGGTTTTACCCCCCAGGGTCATCGCGCCAGTATCGTCTATCTGACTATGCGCCACCACTTGCACCCGCAGATTATCGCCGCCGACATAGACTGTTTTGTTTTTCAGGCTCGGATGATAATGCCCCTCCGCTTCTCTGTTAAAAAGCAGTGAATGAGGGTGCTTGTCGGCTAAATTTTTCGCGGCATCGGCAGTAATCGAATCATTGCCAAATTGAATAATGACCTGCGTATCAAATCGGCTACTGTCTCCGTTATTTACTGGAATACCTAAGCGGGAAGGAATATCGTCAAGAACCTGTAATTTTTCTGTTGACAGGGTCTCCAATGCAGGCAGCCCTAGACGAAGAGCCATACCGGGTAAGAAGCTGGTTTCTGATTTACTGGATAAAAGATAACTTTGTGGATAAAGTGCGATGAATTTTTCATTTTTTAGTAGTTTTACTACCTCTGTCTCATTCACATCGCTTTTTTGCAGTTCACTTTCCGATTGGCTTGTTGGTTGTATAGTAACCAATTTGATACCTAGGTCACGAGCGCTCAAGCACAATTGCCCCAGGACAGTATTGAGTTTTTGCTCAGACAGCGTTTTAAAGCCCTTCATAAAGAGATCGATTTCACCCGATGAAAAAGAAGTCGATTTATCTAACCAGAGATAAATTTTAGTGCCACCCTCTGATTTGAGTCTAGCCAGAGAGCTGTGAATGTACCGTAGACTGGATTTATATTGAGCCTCATCCTTATAACCTAGTAGTAACTTTTTTTCTGCCGGTTTTAGCGTTGCAAGTCCTTGCACGACATTTTTTTGTTCGCTAAGCCGTTGGTTCAATGCTGCCCGTGCTGCACCTGCATACTGACTATCCCACTGATTTACCTCCGCTGTCGGGTAGTGAAGAGAGGCATCATAAACACGTTTTATCTCTGCAAAAGAGGCGGCAGTATTCGCTGAAATTCTTAGTTTATCGATCAAAAAAATCATTGCATCTGATTGGAAAGTTTGTGATAAGCCGGATACCCATTGATAGCACTCAACCACTAATGACAGATTATCTTTTGCAAAATTCGTGATTTTCTTTATATCAGACGGCCGCATTTGCGTAGTAAATAGAGTGGTATTAATTTGCTTATCTAGTCTCTGCAAGGCATTCCAACGTCTGAGATCCTGACGTTCTGCGGTGTTATAGCGCGCTATCAAGCTTTTTAAGCTAAAAGCGGCGGTGATCTGTTCAGTGCCGGATGAGGCCTGTAATTTGTCAAGGGCATCAAGAATAGCCTGATACGACGAACCAATACGTTTACCTGGTACCGCCGCTCTTTCCCGCAGGTGACGACTCTGCATCACAAATTCAAACTGACCGGCCTTTTGTTTTAGGAAATGTTCATTGCTCTTGAGAATAGTGACGATAGTTTCTTTATTAGCGCCGTTAAGCGCCTCTGCTTCTGACAGAGCCTCATTGTATATGTCATCTAACTTGTCACTATTACGGCGGATACTGGCTAGCTGTTGCACCATATTGTCATTTCCTCGACGTATAGCCCGTATCAAGGCTTCAGCCGAGTCATCTCTCACTTGAAACTTTAACAGCTCTTCCACCATCGCGGGATCTTCTGACAATACAGCGCTTAACAAAATAGAGGGGGTATTTGGCTGCAAACTTTTTTCGTTCGGATCCACCTCAACCTGTAGCAACTGTCGCAGTATTTTCAAATTTTTATGTTTAATCGGATAGTAAAGCAAACTATGTTTGTCTGATGGTTGATAAGCTGGCCAGTCATGTTTCGATAATAGCTGAGATACCACCGAGTTTAGATTTGCATCCAGCGCAGCTACTAAAGGATTCCTGGACGTTCCAAAGCGATTTTGTGTGAGGTGAATATTCTGTTCTTTGATCAATCTACTGGCCATATCCTCATTTTTAGCGTCGATAGCATGTATTAGCAATTGACCCAGTACATGAGCGTATGGCTCTGATTTTTTAACACTGGCTACCTTACCTTCCGTACCGGCCTCGGTAAGCAACCTATCTATAATACTATGATGATTATTATTAAGAGCATCAGCTTTATCAGCAGCCCTGTCTATTTGCTGGTAAATAACCTGCAACAACTTTGGCCCAAACTTAATATCCATGGATTGCCAATATTTGAAAAAATCGCTTATGTCACTGAGGGTCATCGCATGCAACACCTCAGAGTTTATGTTATTAGTCAATGTACTGTCAGGATACAAGGAGAGTATATGGAATAGAACTTCTTTAGGCGCTAAACCATTAAACCAATCAAAGTGACTTGCTATATAGTCGATGCTGACTCGAGCGCCCCATTTTGATAAAAATTGTTGGCGTTCCAAGAGGGTTGTTTTCACCAATAACACCGGGGGAATTTCAGCTAATGTGGCTTCCGCCGGATCTGCGGTTAAAATCATGTCGATCAAGGGGTTGAAGCTTAACCTATTGAACCAATCAAAATGAAATGTCGCATAGTTGATGCTGGCTTCAATGCCCAGTTTTGAGAAAAACTGTTGGAGTTCTGTGCGCTTTATTTTCACTAATAACGCCGGATTAATTTCAGCTAATGTGGTTTCCGCCGGATCTGCGGTTAAAATCATGTCGATCAAGGGGTTGAAGCTTAACCTATTGAACCAATCAAAATGAAGTGCCGCATAGTTGATGCTGGCTTCAATGCCTATTTTTGAGAAAAATAAAGCGATATCTTTCGTGTTGCTGGCTTGCAGATATTTAGGCGCTATATGACTAAGTAGCGGCTCGGTTGTGGCTATTTTCTCAATGTTATAGATCAGTTGCTGGTAAGCGACTTTATCCACATATTTTACAAGATCGGCAATGGTCGGCTGATACACTTTATTTTCTACCTCTTGCCAAAACAGGTTACCTATCCGCTTGAGTCTCTTACCTTCTACTTCAATGGTTTCCCAATTTAGCCACGTAATTTCCGGTGGAAAAGAAGAGATTTTTTGGGCAATGTCAACTTGTAGCCAAAGGGGATCCTGTCGTAACTGATATTGATCTTCGGTATCGGGCAACTTTTCTGCAAAAGAGTCAAATTTTATTTCTTGATAGCTTGATTTAAGATTTGATAGTACTTCATTTATCTGTTTCCATTCGACTGTATCGCCGATAAAATTACGGAGATTATCCAGATGTTCCGTAGCCAACTGAGCCGTGATGCTATAGGGTGTGAGAGCCCGCTGCAGTGCATTTTGACAAAGTTGGTTATTTTCTCTACTAATAACCATTTTTTCAGTGATTGAATCTTTAATAGGGTCAGAACCGAATGTTGGAGCAAAATGATCCCAGTATCTATTAAAGATATGTACGCTACCCAAACCCCAGGGCATACGGACGCTGATAAATTCGGTTATTACAGCACGGGCTATCTTATCTTTACAGGCTGAAAAATTATCCGATAATTCACCTGCATAGCCACCTAACTTTAGCTGAGTATCCATAGCGTAGCTATATACACCGATGCCACAAAATTTAACTTTTCTTGCTAGCTCCTGAACTTCATCCAATTTTGTCCCCTTAGGGATAGGCGTGATTTCAATAAGAGATAGAGCAATCTTTTCTATATTTATCTTTGTTTTATACTGGCTATGAAGGTACCCAGGGTCAACGTTTTTTCCAAATAGCTTCTTTTTAAAGTCATTGAACAGAAATTCTACTGTAGCTTTCTCTCCCTCCCTACCTTCGAGCTGAATTGGAGTCTTTCCTTGATTAGGGGAATTTTGTTTATAAAAATCAATTATAAGCTGAATGGCATGTTCATACTCTTGTTTAAATTTAAGATAATTGGCTGAACGTTTAAAGCTAGCAACCTCCTTTGGCTCTGTTCCATTGTAATAGGTGCAAAAATTAGGATTTGAAGGCGTTTTTGGCTGATTACTTCCTGTAGCTTGATCAGTATTTTTCATAAAATCACCTTTGATTGAATTAAATATAATGAAACCTTATTTAATTTTATTATTAATAAAGTATTTATTAAAAAATAAGGCTTCTTTAAAAAAGGAAAAATGACACCGACAATAACCATTGCATATTTAATAAATAAATTATCGATGCTAATAAGAATATAAATGAAATGTATATTCAATAATGATTAAAAAAATTATATTTACTTATTTTCTGCTTAATTAACACCATAGCCCATTTTGTAGTGACAATGAAGGTGTCCCATAAGATTATTGGTTCAAAAAATAAACTCTAGATCTATTTTTGATAAAAAATTAAAAAATCTGAAAAAAAGGCGTTATAAAATAGAAGAAAAAGAAAATAAACGATAGATATAATTTAGGGTAATTACGCTATAAATTCTCTTGAAAATGTACTGATAATAGTTTTGTACAAAAAAACCGCATATTTCGCCCATTTTTTCATCCATTAAGCGCCGCTCAAAGAAGATTTCGAATAAGCTTTAAATTTGATAAAAAGCAGATTAACGTCCCAAATTTGCTGGTGCACAGCACTGAAGGCGTCATCGATCTGGCTGTTTTCAGTGCTTATCGAGTTGATGATGGATAAAAGTGGTTTATGCCGAGAGTTTAATATTGAGATCACTGTGATCTTGCGCGGGCTCAAGCGTTAATTCCATTGCTGCTATCATGTCGTTCAATCGCTGATGAAAAGTTCGCAATGTTGTCTCCAGCTTAGCTTGTACTTCTAGCTTCTTAATTTTTTCTGCCTGCCAACCTTTATTTTTACTGTATAAACCCAGTTGATAAATATAAGTGAATCCTCTTTCTTTAGGTTTGAGCTCTATCCACCAGCCCCAAAATTGGCGTTTTTCAGCACTCAGTTTCACATTGACGCATATCGCTAAACAATCAAAGAAAAAGTGGTCGTTTTGGCACTGTTCTTCACGCAAATAAGGCCCTAATAGAGCGAAATTCTTCATTAATTTACTTTTTGGATGAGCACTTAACGTCATTCTTCAATCTCCTTATTTTTATTACAATCTGTTCCAAAGCTTCTTGAGCGACACTCAATTGATGAAATTAATGAGATTCCGTTATTTTAGTATCGGATAATGTTAAGCGTAGCAGAAGATAACCTGTCACTGCCGCAGCTGTTGAACCCAGTAAAATGCCTAGTTTGGAATAAGTCAGTAATGCGCTATCTACTTCATCAAAAGCCAGTGAAGCGATGAATATAGACATGGTGAATCCGATACCACAGAGTACAGAAACTGCAAAAATATGTTGAAGATTAATTTTATGCGGCAATTTAGCAACACCGGATTTAACCGCTAACCAACTAAAAAGAAAGATACCGAGCGGTTTACCGATGAATAAACCACAGGCAATACCCAAGGGTAATAAGGTGGTTAGACCCGACAACGACACGCCTGAAAGAACCACGCCTGCATTTGCAAATGCAAATAATGGCAAAATTAAATAAGCAACCCATGGATGCAGGCTATGTTCTAATGTTTCAGAAGGGACAGCTTTGGTTTTAGTGTGCAGGGGGATCATAAAACCAAGGATAACGCCCGCTAAGGTAGCGTGTACGCCTGATTTTAGTATTGCTACCCAGAGTATGAGTCCTACGCTCAAATATACTGAAGTCTTCCCTATGCCGCGATAATTCATATAACTTAACAATGCTATTGCTGCCGCGGCAATCCACAGTGCAGGCAAAAAAACCTGATTAGTATAGAAAAAAGCAATAATAACGATAACACCGAGATCATCAATAATAGCCAATGCCAATAAAAAAACTTTTAGACTGGTCGGCACTCGATTCCCCAATAGCGCCATCACGCCTAAGGCAAAGGCAATATCTGTGGCGGCGGGAATCGCCCACCCTTGCCGGGTTATCTCATCGGCACCATTAAATAATAAATAGATCATAGCAGGCGCTAACATGCCGCCTAACGCTGCGATAGCAGGAAAGAGCGCTTTATCATATCCGGCTAGGGATCCTTTCAATAACTCCCGTTTTACTTCTAATCCTACTACGAGGAAAAAAATAGCCATTAGGCCATCGTTAATCCATAACAATAGTGGCTTATTGATCTCCAATGAAGCAATTTTCACCGCAATGGGTAAATCGAGAAACAACTGGTAAACATAATCCAGGGGGCTGTTCGCTAGTATGAGCGCCATAATGGCAGCAACCATTAAAATGAGGCCACTAGCTGCCTCTAACCGTAAAAATTGACGAATAATATTTGTCACAATGAATACTCCTTAAGCATCATACTAAACACCAGTACTTGGCTGAGATAAAGTGTGAGCTTGAATTAAATACCAATAGACTTCTTGCATAACCTACTGTGTGATGTGAATGCTATGTTACAGGGAGCTGACAATCCTCATGTGCGCTTCGAGCCCCTTGATTTCAGATCACGAACTACGGTTTTGCAAGAAGTCTAATTAAAAAACTTACTGTAATTAAAGATACCAAAAAATTTTATTTATAATAGTTATTTACGTTACTTATCATTTAAAAATAGTTCTCAGATAGGTTAGGTGTTACCGCAGGTAGTTAAATATATCGCCGTCTCTCTCTCAGACCCATACAGATTTAAGTCGTTCTGATCACTCCAAGGTACCCACGATATCCAAATCAATATTATCGGGTATCTCATTATAAGAGAGGACATTTAAGCCTTCAGCAAATAGCCGAGCATAACGCGCGATGATCGGCCTGATTTGCGGTGCTACCAATAGTATCTGCGCGTTGCCTTGCGCTTTCATTTTTTCTTTAATGATCGGCATATTTTTTTGTAACTGATTTAAAATATTAGGGTCAACAGGGAAATTATCTAGCGCGACTTTACTGGTTTGCTGTGCATGATTTAATGCCTCAAGCAATATGTTTTCTAGCTTATTATTGATGGTATAAACCGGTAGATCTTTTTTACCTTTATTTAATTCGTTGACGATAGCATGACGTAACGCATAGCGCACATCGGCGGTCAATAACATCGGATCTTTGGTTATCGCCGCGCTTTCTATCAGTGTGGCCGCAATACGTACGATATCTTTTAACGGCACTTGCTCAGCCAATAGTTGACGATAGATGCGCAATAATTGACTAAAATTTAGCGTCGTGGCCAGATCTTCGGCTAAACGGGGTGATAATGTAGCCAATCGTCCGTGTAGTGGCGTAATATCATCATAATTAAACAACTCGGGCAGATGGTGACGTACGACTTTATTGACATGGGTCGCCAATACACTCGCACAATCGACCACCTGATAGCCTAGCCCTAGCGCCTGAGGTTTCTCCTCAGGATCAATCCAAACAATGGCGATGCCATAAGCCGGATCGTTATCCAATATCCCATCGATTTCACCGTATAACTCAGGGGTGGGGATAGCCATCAATTTATTGACATGCACTTCACCTTCGGCGACCTTGACGTTATTAATATTAATAGAATATTGCGTTGGTTTCAGACGAAAATTTTCTCGAATACGAACTTCAGGAATCAATATGCCACAGGTTTCAGAAATAATTTGTCGGGCACCCCGTACTCTTTGAGTAAGCGTATTTCCTTTTTCTTTATCGACCAAGGTGACTAATTTATACCCCAATGTCAGCGCAATAGGTTCGATAGTTGGGATGCTATCCCAACTGATATTAAGCACTTCGTCAGAAGAGATGGCTTGTGTAATGGTGTGAATGTTCGGTTCAGATTTGCCTTGCTGAATTTTTTTGCCTTGTCGCCAAGCGGCAAAGATCAGTAAAGCGGTAAAACTGAGAAACGCGATATGCGGCATGCCAGGGACGATAGCGAGGATAAACATGACAAATGCCGCTGCATACAAAACATTAGGTTTGGCAAGGAGTTGATCTTTGACTTCATCACTCATATCACCACCATCGCTAACGCGTGTAACGATAATAGCCGCTGCCGTGGCGAGTAATAACGAAGGGATCTGAGCCACCAGGCCGTCACCAATCGTCAATAGCACATACTGCTGAAAAGATTGGCTGGCATCGAGATCATATTTAAAAATACCAATACATACGCCACCAATCACATTAATGATCAGGATCATAATACCGGCGATAGCATCCCCACGAACAAATTTAGAGGCGCCATCCATTGCGCCGTAAAAATCCGCTTCGTTAGCAATTTCTTTGCGGCGTTGGCGCGCTTGTTCCTGATCGAGCAAACCGGCATTCAGATCGGCATCTATCGCCATCTGCTTGCCCGGTAAAGCATCCAGCGTAAAACGAGCGGAAACCTCAGAGATACGCTCCGCGCCTTTGGTAACGACAACAAAATTGATGATCATCAGGATGATAAATACCACAAAGCCAACCACAAAATTGCCACCAATCACCACTTGGCCAAAAGCTTCGATGACTTTACCAGCAGCGCCTATTCCTTCATGGCCATGAAGTAATACCACGCGAGTTGAAGCGACGTTTAATGTTAAGCGCATTAATGTGGTGATAAGTAATATAGTCGGGAAAACAGCAAAATCGAGTGGCCTCTTGCTATTAACACTCACCAGCAATACTAAAACTGACAACACAATATTAAAAGTAAAGAGGATATCTAATACCAAAGGCGAAAGAGGCAAAATAATCATCGCTAAAACACATAACAGCAAGATAGGGACGCCGATATGTGTATGCTTAAAAAAGTGGGTAATATTTTTTAAACTATTATTTATCATGGGTTTTTACATCTCTATAGGAATTCTTAGCGGTATATCCCCATCGTCCTTGAAGTCGCCGTGTTGTTGGCTGCGGGTATTCGCCGAATCACGTATTCTATCTACGCTCATCGAGCTTACTCCCTGGCTGCCTAGTGGCAACTTCAGGGACGGTGGGGATATTCAACGTCGGTTTTTTTGCCCGTCCCGCTCGCCAGGACTTTATTTGCATCACGTAAGTGAGTACTTGTGCTATTGCCCGATAAAGCGGGGCTGGGATTTGTTGATTAACGCGGGTAGTGTGATATATCGCCCGTGCTAGCGGTGGCAGCTCCACGACTTCAATACCATGTTTTTTAGCAACTTCACGAATATATAACGCGATATCGTTTTTTCCTTTGGCAACAATATAAGGAGCATTGGCCTTGTTAGGATCGTATTTCAATGCTACTGAGTAATGAATAGGGTTGGTAATAACAACATCTGCTATAGGCACGGCTCTATTAATTTGTCCCATAGAAAATTGATGCTGTAATTGTCGTATCCGTGATTTAATTTGTGGGTTACCGTCGTTATTTTTATGTTCTTCTTTAACCTCCTGCTTAGTCATTTTCATTTTTTTGGTAAATAAATATTTGCTCAATGGAAAATCAAGTAATGCAAAAATCACGATAATGGCGATAAAATAAGTCAATATATGATGATAATTATCGAATCCTGAAGAAATCGCTTCTTGCAGGTGAATCGATTGCAAATAGATTAATTCTGCCAGATGATTTTTCACCATAATATACAGCGTAAAAAGTAATAGGCTGCATTTCAATAACATTTTCATTACATCAATCAAGTGACTGATAGCGAATAAACGTTTAACACCGCTAATAGGATCCAGCTTCTTTAAATCAGGTATTAATTTTGATGGGGTGAAAATCCAGCCACCGGGAACTAAAGAAGCAATAATACTCGCTAAAGGAATCGGCAATAGTGTCGCGATAAATTTAAAAATAACGAATAAATGACGCAATATAAATTGCTCCATAGCGCCATTATCATCAAGCTTGCCGGACATAATACTAATAGCAATAAATGACTCTTCACATAACTTTTTATAATAAGGAAAAAATAAAGTGATAGTGATAAAAGCAGTTAATAATCCTGCGGCCATAGAAATATCTTTTGATCGCGCGATATCTCCTTTTTTCCGTGCTTTGGATAATTTTCGCTGTGTTGGTTTTTCACTTTTTTCGCCGCTGCTATTTGACATCAATAACCCTTCATTTTATCTAGCTGAGTTAATATCTCATTACTCAAATGAAGATAATGATCAGGTATATTGGTTATTATCAGCACTAAACAAAATAGACCGAATAACATACTAATGGGAAAACCGAGTGAATAAAGATTAAGTGTCGGTGATACTCGGTTTAACAAGCCAAATACACCTTGAACCAGTAGCATAATAAAAGTAGTGGGTAAGGCTAATAGTGTGGCTGATGAAAAAATCCAACTAAGACTTAATGCCAATGATCGCAATGAAAACGCATTAATAGCATCGCCGATAGGCCAATAAGTAAAACCTTTATATAAAATGGTGATGAAGAGCAAATGGCCGTCAATAGTAAAAAATATTAACACACTAAAAACAAATATGATTTGCGAAATAACAGTGGTTGATACGTCACTACCGGGATCGTTCATCGCCGCCATCCCAAGCCCCATATTCATTGACAAAATTTGCCCGGCGGTTTGCAGCGCAATAAAAATTAAACTCAATATTGAACCAAACAACCAACCCCATAAAATCTGCTCGCTAATTAATAACACTTGATGCATCGATAATAAATCTGTTAAGACAATATTTTGCTGTAGCATCGGTGTAATTAATATTGCGAGCACTAAGGCGCAGCCAACCTTAGCTTTTACATTAAATGCTTTTTGGCTTAAGACAGGGCAAAAATGCAAAAAAGACAGGATGCGCACAAAGGGTAACCATAATGCAAATAAGGGGGTGGTCAACGCCTGAATATTGATTTCCATCAATGTTATCCCACTAGCTGAGCCGCTTGAGTGAAAATAGCAACAGTGAAATCATGCAATCGAGTCATCATCCATTTACCCGCAAAAATCAATACTAATAAGGTCATGCTCAGACGGGGTAAAAAGCTTAACGTTTGTTCATTAATTTGTGTGGTGGCCTGAAAAATACTGACACATAAGCCAATTAATAGGCTGGGTATAATAGCAACCATCGAAATGATTAAAACTAAACTGACCCCTTGAGCAACAATATCTCCAGCAATATCCATGGTCATCATGTTTATATCCCTCGTACGCTAGCGGTTAAGGTTCCGACAATAAGTGTCCAACCATCACAAAGTACGAATAACATTAACTTAAAGGGTAAAGAGACAATTAATGGTGACATCATCATCATGCCCATTGCCATCAAAATACTGGCAACAATCAAGTCAATCATTAAAAAAGGCAGATAAATCATAAAACCAATTTGAAAAGCCGTTTTTAATTCACTGAGTATATAAGCAGGCGTGATTACACTGAGATCTTGCTCAGCCGCCGAGCCTGTAACCTGTGCTATTTTCATCATTTGTTCTAATGATGTGACACTGGTCTGCGCTAACATAAAACTTTTGAGTGGAATTTGAGCATTGGCCAGTGCTTGTTTGAGTGTGATTTCGTCATTTTGAAAAGGGATTACGGCGCTATCGTGAATTTTTGTCCACACGGGGCGCATAATCATGAATGTTAGCGCCATAGCAATGCCGACCAAAATTTTGTTGGGCGGGCTTTGTTGTAATCCTAATGCCTGGCGTAAAATCGCCAGGACGATAACAAAACGAGTAAAGCAAGTCATCATTAAAAACAGGATAGGCAGCAAACTCAGCAGCGCCATCAAGATAAGAATTTCAATTTTTACATTGTAATCCTGCCCATTTGCTGTCGAAGTGGTGCTAAAAAGGGTAATCCCCCCATCTTGAGCCATTAAAACAGGAGAGCAGAGCAACCCAGCGATTAACAGTAAAAAAGGGGCATGTTTTAAATAGCGCCGTACAGTCATAGCGCTAACTCATCCAAATCGCGATTATTAAGCTCGAGAATACGTAGGCCATATTTATCGTTACACACCACGACTTCAGCCTTACCAAACAAAATGCCATTCACTTTTATGTCAAGAGGTTCGCCAGCGAGCTTGTTTAGCTCAACCACCGAGGTGTTATTAATTGACATTAATTCAGCGAGTGACATTTCAGTAGAAGCTACCTCGAGTGTCAGTGTGACAGGAATACGATGAAGCAGGGATAGCTTATGCGCTTTTTCAGCCAGTGCTTGTTTGGCCGCATGGGTTTCAGATAGCGAGGGCTCTTTAGATTCAACCGCCGGAACGGCCTCTGATGTATCCTCTGCCTCTACTGTCTTATCCTCTGGCAGAATAAAATCGAGATCAAGATCGTCATTTAACTCTTTTTGCTCATTAGTCATGGTATTTCTCCGTTCAGGACTGTTTATATCCTTCGCCTTTGAAGCTGCCGTGTTGTTGGCTGCGGGTGTTCGCCTCATGGTATAGCTAAATCATTTTAATTTGATTTAAGTGTTGTCGTCGCTTGCCGTACTATTTGTACTGTCTTCGCTCCTTCGCCTTGAATCAAATTAAACTGCTTCAGCTATATGTCCACGCTCATCGGCCTCACACTCTCGCCTAGCGGCAACTTCAAGGGCTGTGGGTATATCATTAGACTTCTTGCATAGCTATATACCCTTCGCCTTTCAAGTTACGGCTTTGTTGTCTGCGGGTGCTCGCCTCATGGTATGTCTACGTTCATCGGCCTCACCCCCTGGCCATAACTCGAAATTCATTGGGTATAAGTCTATTTTTTTCATTGAACTCGGTAAGGAAGAGCTTTCCACGATTTTCTGTAATGATGGCACTGAATATCTGTTCAGTGCCGATAAAAACCGGGAAATGATCAGGCATTGATATGCTAATAATCTCTCCTTTTTCGAGCGCTTTTAATTCAGCTAGTGTTAGATTAACGCTGATTAACTTAATATTTAAACTAATCGGTAATTTATTAAATAGTTTTTCTAAAGGTAATGGTGAATTATTATCCGTGGTTTTTTTATTTTCTTCATCATTAGCATCTTGAGAATGCAGAATTCTATCAGCGTGATTCGCATCAAGCAGAATATAAAAAACATGTTGTTCATCGCCGGCTAATGAAAATATTAGCCGATAAGACCATTGTTTAATAAAAACACCATTGGTTGTTTTAAATGCTAACTTCTCACCAAAATCATCATGATTTAAAAATAATTCAGTTAATTCAAGACCCAACTTATTTTTTAATCTGTCTTCTGTTTGCGTAATAGGAACATGTATACTGGGTTCAATAACGCTGTTTTTACTTAGTCCATAGTAATCATTCAAAATATTAAGCAAAAAATTTCGTTCTGTATCAAAAGCAACATGCCCTAATTTACTGCTAAATATTTTGGTATTTTTATGACTACAATCCATCTCGGTAGTAACATTTTTTAATGATAAGTTCACCCGGTATTTTTTTAAGAAAAAAAAGCTAATTTTAGCATCTAGAATATCAAAATAATCCGCAATTATTTTTGGTAATTTATAGTAAGGGCGCCCAAGCTTATTGATATCGAGTTTTTTTATATCAGATAATTGCTCACCATTATAGATTTTTGCTTTGATTTTTTCTAACTGCATTTTTTCATCCAAAAATATTATATTAGCCCCTGCTTATTTTTACCGCATAATCAGAAGATGCAGCGACATTCACAGATATTAGAATTATACAGGCGTTAATTAGACATGCTATTACAGAACTGCACAATAGATATTTTATTATTTATTTATTTATTAGTTCTTAATTAAATTAATTAATTTAGATTAACTTGTTGATTTTAAATGAATTAATTTTTTTAATTTTTTTTTAAAGTTATTTTTTACTTTGTTATCTGTATACTTTTTTTCAATGATTAAATATTGCTTATCAATTAACTTAATCAGATTTAGGTAAAAATTTTACTGAGGCAATAATTTTGTATCCTTGTTGATTCATCGTCTACAGGATTTATTTTTCAGGGTGAAAACACATTATGATGAATATCACTATGAACTTATTATCTAAAAATGATCATGGTTTTGTTGCTCATTCTCCGTCTAGCGTGAATGTATTTACCCTTGCACGCCGAGTGGCTGACTTTAATATTCCGGTACTGATCACTGGCGAAACAGGAACCGGTAAAGAATGTATAGCAAAATATATTCATCAAAAAGCCATCGGAGAAAATTCACCTTATGTTGCGGTTAATTGCGCTGCCATTCCTGAAAGTATGTTAGAAGCTATTTTATTTGGCTACGAAAAGGGAGCTTTCACTGGCGCTATTGCCAGTGTTCCCGGAAAATTTGAGCAAGCAAATGGAGGAACATTATTACTCGATGAAATTGGTGATATGCCATTGGCACTGCAAGTGAAATTATTGCGCGTTTTACAAGAGCAAGAAGTTGAACGCCTTGGTGGACAAAAAACAATTCCACTTGATATTAGAATAATAGCATCAACCAATAAAAATTTAGAACTGGAAATAGCTGAAGGGCGTTTTAGGCAAGATCTTTTTTATCGTCTTTCAGTCGTCCCTATCCATATATCACCTTTACGTGAACGTCCAGAAGATATTCAACCATTAGTGCAGCAATTTATTAAGAAGTACCATGATTTTTTGAAAGTAAAAATACAATTAACACTCGAAGCCAAGCAAAGATTACAAACATATAGTTGGCCGGGTAATGTGCGGGAATTAGAAAATGTTATCCAACGTGGCATTATTATGAGTCGTGATGGCGTAATTGATTTCTCAGATTTAGGCTTGCCTCTCTCAACAGACACTATCCAGATAGAATATCCAGCAAAAAATGCGAGCCACCTAAGTAGTGTCGTCACGTAATAAAAAATATATTATCATGTAACAAATAACGACAACTGTTGAGATGATTCAATAATGAAAGATGATTCGGGAATGAATTTAGCCCATCGCCGCCACGATATATCCGATCATGTTTGGAGCCTATTGGAAGCTCATCTCCCGGGGAGAAAAGGCACTTGGGGTGGCATAGCCAGAGATAACAGGCAGTTTATTAATGCTGTTTTCTGGATATTGAGAACCGGCGCTCCCTGGCGTGATTTACCGCCTGATTATGGCGGTTGGAAAAATACTCATCGCCGGTTTTGCCGCTGGCGTGACAAGGGGCTATGGGAGTCTCTGCTCGAAGCGCTGATTGTGGAGCCAGATTTTGAATGGCTGATGATTGATGCCACTCATAGCAAAGTTCACCCTCATGCAGCAGGCGCAAAAGGCGGTAATCAGGATATGGAGCGCACAAAAGGGGGCTCAACAGTAAGATACATCTGGCCGTGGATGCGCATGGTATGCCGGTCAGAATTTTTATTACATCAGGTACCACAGCAGATTGTCAGCAAGCAACGAATTTAACCAAAGGTATTGCAGCAGAATATCTGTTGGCTGACAAGGGCTATGACAGTGATAACATCATTAAAAAAGCAGAAGAAGCCGGCATGCAAATCGTAATACCACCTAAAAAGAATCGTAAAATTCAACGTGAGTACGATAAAGCGCTCTACAAGCATCGACATCTCGTGGAAAATGCTTTTCTGCACCTAAAGCGCTGGCGAGGTATTGCTACTCGTTATGCAAAAAATACCTCCTCTTTTCTCGCTGCTGTACAAATACGATGCCTTGCTCTATGGCTCAAGATCTCATGACGACACTATATAGCAAATAATAATGAAAAGAAAAGTAATATCAAATTAAGAGGGCGTTTAGCTGAATATCAATATATTGTTGATTTATTGCAACGTAACCAAGGTAGCAAAGCAAAAACTGCGGCATTTTTAGGAATCACCCCAAGGGCTTTGCGTTATCGCCTCGCTTCCATGCGTGAAGAAGGCATCAATATCGAGTGTTACTCATATACCCAATGAATTTCGAGTTACGGCAAGGCAGCAATCAATCGAATTCCCAGGAGTGTACAAATAGTACATGACAGAGGATGAGAGATCACTGCCAACGCCGCCGTAACTTGAAAGGCGAAGGGTATAAATGATTAAGGAAAAAAAATGGATATAACGGATGAATGCAACCACCTTGAGCCTATTAAGGGACATTTGGGGCAAGCCTTCATGTTGCAAGAAATGCGTCAACTGGCAGCAATAGCGCATTACACGCCCTATATCGAATCAGCTAAACCCTATGCCAATGACGGATTAACAATGGATAAGGATAGAAAAGACAGAAAGGACAGAATTCATGGTTCTTTCTTGTCTGTTCTGGAAGAGGCCGTTGATAGCGTAGATGCTTTGCAACACGTGGCCAGTCAAAAACAAGAGGCAATAGACATGGGGCTTAGTGACGATTTAACAGGCACCATGATCGCGAATGAAAAAGCCAGTATTGCTTTTTCGGCTACTCACAAAGTGTCAGAAAAGCTCCTGACTGCAATAACTGAAACCATGAACACGTCGCTTTAAGGTAAAACGGTGTTAGATAAACTCAAACAAAAATTGCCACCCATTCGGTTAGGCAAAAATAAAAATGTGGTCTTAATGGGGATCGCAGCGGCCATGATCAGTGGCGCGATCATTTTTAGTCTTTGGCGTAGTTCGCAAAGCTACACCGTATTATTTGGTTCACAGGAACAAATTCCAACGACCCAAGTGGTGGAGGTCTTAGGCAGCGAATCGATTCCATATCGGGTCAACCCGGATAACGGCCAAATTTTAGTCGCAGAAAATCAGTTAGGCAGGGCGCGCATGGCATTGGCCGCAAAAGGTATCACCGCGGCTTTACCGGTTGGCTATGAGCTAATGGATAAAGAAACGATGCTAGGCAGTAGCCAATTTATGCAGAACGTCCGCTATAAACGCAGCCTAGAAGGTGAGTTGGCTCAGAGTGTCATGGCGCTAGATGCGGTTGAATACGCTCGGGTGCATTTGGGGATGAGCGAAGCCAGTTCTTTCGTCATTACCACAAAACCCGACAGCAGTGCTTCTGTTATCTTACGTTTAAAACCCCGCCATCAACTGACTCCTGAACAAGTGGGTGCCATTATTCAATTGGTTTCCGGTAGTGTTCCGGGGATGAAAGCATCACAGGTTCGGGTTATCAATCAAAATGGTGAATTGCTTTCTGAAGGTTATCAGAACAGTAATAATGGCTTGTCAACGCTCAAATCAGGGCCAGAATTGGCTCGTAAGCTGCAACTGGCAGTGGAAAAAAACGTGGCTAACCTACTCAATCCTATTGTTGGCGCCAATAACTACCGTATCAGTGTGACTACGCAATTGGACCTCAGTAATATCGAGGAGACACTAGAGCGTTACGGCGCGGATCCGCGAACCCTAGATGAAAATGTCAATCAGGAAAGCAGTAGCGATGAACGTGCTATGGGCATCCCCGGTACATTAAGTAATCAGCCGGCGGCAAAAAATAATGCCCAATCACCCTCCACGATGCTCAATCGTAGCCAATCCCAGCGTAAATTTGCCTATGATCGCGATATTCGTCATGTGCGTCATCCCAGTTATAAGCTGGAAAAAATGACGGTGGCCATTGTATTGAATAAAGCTGCCTCCGCGCTGGAGCAATGGACAACCCCACAACTCGATGAACTAAAACGCTTAGCGATCGATGCGGCCGGGATTAATTTTGATCGTGGAGATTCGCTGACGATGAATCTGATCACCTTTACACCACAAACTGAATACGAAGAAACACCTTTACCCTGGTGGCAAGAGCCAGCGGCTTTACGATGGGCGCAAATGGGCGGAATAGGTTTAATCGCATTCTTTTTCTTGTGGTTTGGGGTTCGCCCTTTAATACAACGTGTGACACGTGAAGAGCAAACATCGTCGACATCGGTTGCATCACCTGATCAACCACAAAATCTGACGCCCGAAACAACAGCAGCCATGGGTGATGCTGCTCCGAAAATCAATGATGAAAAAGTATTAGCCGACGTGCTACCAAAATCTTCATTCCAAGAAGAAGACGATTTGCCCTCACCGGCTTCGGGTCTTGAAACCAAAATTAGCCATATGCAGATGCTGGCTTATTCTGAAACCGACCGTGTAGCCGAAGTTATTAAACAATGGATTAATAGTAATGAACGAACCCGAGCAGAACCCGATACTAGAGAAAGTTAATCAACCCGAAACACCGGTGGGGAAAGAAATCCGAACACGTTTAGATCAGGCCGGTATCTTACTGTTAAGCATGGGGGAAGACGCCGCCGCTGCCGTAATGAAAAAATTGAGTCGTGAAGAAGTCCTTTGTATCAGTGAAACTATGTCACGGCTGCAAGGCGTAAAATTGATCCAGGCGCGTGAAGCATTGAATGATTTTTTTCGTGCTTACCGTGAACAAAGTGGTATTAACGGCGCTTCCCGCAGCTATTTACAAAGCATTTTAGAAAAAGCATTAGGGGGTGAAATTGCTAAGAGTGTGATTAATGGTATTTATGGCGATGAAATTCGTCATCGAATGGCGCGTCTACAATGGATCGACCCGGTACAACTCTCGGCGCTTATTGAGCAAGAACATTTGCAGTTACAAGCGGTCTTCCTTGCGTTTTTGCCGGCGGATGTTGCTGCTGAAGTGCTCTCTTATCTGGATAGAGATCGACAAGATAATGTTTTGTACCGTATCGCTAAATTAGATGATGTTAATCATGATGTGGTCAATGAGTTAGATCGTCTTATTGAGCGCGGTGTAACCTTGCTCTCTGAGCATGGATCTAAAGTTTTGGGAATAAAACAGGCAGCCAATATTGTTAATCGTATTCCGAGTAATCAACAGCAGCTTTTGGAACAGTTAGGGGAGCGTGACGAAAATGTGCTTAACGAATTGAAAGATGAAATGTATGAATTTTTTATTCTGAGCCGTCAATCAGCACCGACGTTGCAACGTATCGTTGATGATGTACCGATGAGTGATTGGGCCATCGCTTTAAAAGGAACCGAGTCGATATTACGTAAAGCCATTTTCGATGTGTTACCAAAACGCCAAATTCAACAGCTACAGAATATTACTGATCGTATGGGGCCGGTCACTGTCAGCCGAGTTGAACAAGTACGTAAAGAAATTATGGCGAGAGTGCGTGAATTGGCAGAAGGAGGGGAGATTGAAGTACAGCTCTTCGCCGAACAGACTGTGGAGTAATTAACATGCTGAATAAAAATAATAAAATAGGTATGGGAGAGGCTATACCCACAGCCGTTGAAGTTGCCGCTAGGCGGCCAGGGCGTGAGACCGATGAGCGTAGACAACGAGGTGATTCGGCGACCGCCCGCAGCCAACAAGGCGGCAGATTCAAAGGCGAAGGGTATAAATATCGGCTACATCAATTTCCCCCCTTGTGTCAAACCCCTCCGCCATTGTTAGAAGAGCAGCATAGCCTCGGCTTGACACCAGCAGAATACCAAAAACAGTTACAGCAAGGTTTTCAGCAAGGGGTTGAACAAGGTTTCACCAAGGGGATGCTCGATGGTAAAGAAGAAGGATACCAAGAAGGGGTCAATTTAGGTTACGACGAAGGCATGAAAAGAGGGCGTGCCGAAGGAAGAGCCTCGGGTAAAGCCCTTTTTAGCCAGGCAAGCAAACCTTTTTCTACGCTATCTACTGCGATGCAGGACTATTTGAATCAGTATGAAAGCCGTCGGCGAGACGAGTTAGTTAAATTGGTCGAGCGAGTGACTCGTCAGGTGATCCGCTGTGAACTGGCATTACAGCCAACACAGTTATTGACGCTAGTAGAAGAAGCTTTAGCCGGTTTACCTTCCATGCCGAAACAACTGACCGTTTATCTTAATGCTGAAGAATTGAGTCGTATCAATGATGTTGCACCAGAAAAGGTAGAGGCATGGGGGTTGCGCGCCGATCCTGCTATGCAAGCGGGGGAATGCCGTGTTGTAACGGAAAGCACTGAAATAGATGTCGGTTGTCAACACCGTTTGGATCAATGTGTTGATGCATTAAAAAGTCATTTACTAACGGATAGTACTCATGACTGATGTTATGGATCCGCTTGTTGATCACCCCATTGTAGATGTATACCGTTCGTCTTTGAAGTTGCCGCTAGGCGGCCAGGGCGTGAGACCGATGAGCGTAGACAACGACGTGATTCGGCGAGCACCCGCAGCCAACACAAAAGCGAACGGTATAGATAGCGTCGAGGGCACCTGTGACACTGTCTCTGATCATTCCATTTTAGATAATGCATTAAAATCTATTGAAAATATTAATCTTGTTCGTGTTTCAGGGCGTCTAGTTCGTGTTAACGGCATGTTACTTGAGTGTACTGGTTGCCCTCTGGCTATTGGCCAGCGCTGCCGGGTTGAAAATATTGACGACACTTTGATTGAAACACAGGTCGTGGGTTTTGATCGAGATGTGACCTATCTTATGCCGTTTAAACCGCCACATGGTCTTATTGCTGGAGCACGCGTGTTCCCGAAAATCGAAGAAAATAAACAACTTATTGGTGACAGTTGGCTAGGCCGGGTGGTGAATGGTTTAGGAGAGCCTATCGACGGAAAAGGAGACTTGGGCGGAGAAACCCCTTTGATGCAGCAGTTACCACAAATCCATCCGCTGATGCGTCGCGCCGTCTCCGAGCCCCTTGATGTGGGGATCAAAGCTATCAATGGCCTATTGACTATCGGTAAGGGGCAGCGAGTGGGTTTGATGGCGGGGAGTGGCGTGGGTAAAAGTGTGCTTTTGGGGATGATCACACGTTATACCCAGGCTGATGTGGTGGTGGTTGGGTTGATTGGTGAACGGGGAAGAGAAGTTAATGAATTTATTGAACATGCATTACAGGCGGCAGGGATGAAAAAATCGGTGGTGGTTGCTTCTCCTGCGGATGAATCCGCATTAATGCGGATCAAAGCGAGTGAAATCTGCCATTCGATTGCAACTTATTATCGCGATAAAGGTAAAGACGTCTTGTTATTGGTTGATTCTTTAACACGCTATGCGATGGCTCAACGTGAAATTTCTCTCTCACTCGGTGAACCGCCCGTGACTAAAGGTTACCCGCCTTCTGCGTTCGGGGTGATCCCCCGTTTGGTAGAAAGTGCGGGGAACAGTAACGGTAATGGTACTATGACAGCGATTTATACTGTTTTAGCCGAAGGAGATGATCAGCAAGATCCCATCGTTGATTGTGCCAGGGCAGTATTGGATGGGCATATTGTGTTGTCACGCCAATTGGCAGAAAGCGGGCATTATCCCGCGATTGATATGGGACAATCGATTAGCCGCTGCATGAGTCAAGTGACCAGTGTCGAACACCGCCGATCGGCACGGAGTTTAAAACGATTGTATGCTGATTATATTGAGCTTAAACCTTTGATTCCATTAGGAGGGTATGTCGCAGGAGTTGATCAGCACGCCGATAGAGCCGTCAAGCATTATCCAGCGATAGCGCGTTTTCTACATCAAGAAGTCGATCAATCAGCTTCCTTGGTGGCAACACTTGATCACCTTGCTGAGCTTTATCAAAGTTGGACGTAGAACATCTTCGAAATATCTTGTGTTCGCATAACTGCGTGGTGTGAATTCGGCGGTGCTCGGTGCTCGCAATCCTCATGTACTCATATGGCAGTGAAGGTTGCTGTACGCCGAGCGCATTGAATTCACACCCCTCGCTATGGTTTTGCAAGCAGTCTTTTGTCAAAAACGCGCTCAAAATGTTTATTTACGCTCTGCATTAAGTATAAAAGGGAACGGCGCTTTTTCGCGCATTTTTTCCTCAATTGAGCGTCGCTCAAGAAGATTTCGAATAAGCTCCTACAAAACCGCTATTCGTAGCACGAAGATAACCCTAATAGAGATAAACGCAGATGATTTCTATACTGGAAAAACTATTACAATTACGTCATCAAAAAGTAAATACATTAATTAGCCAATTAGCACAACAAAAAAAAATATGTCTAATTTATGAAAAAAATATTAATGACTTACTCGCTTTATCAAATGGAAAGCATTCTATTAATAGCCGCTGCTCTGCGCTTAAAATGGCCAACATGTCTAATTATAAAAAAAATATTCAGGGAATAATTAATTGGCAAGAGCAAGAAAAAAAATCCGAAGAGAATAAAATAAAAAAAATACAAACCAGTTTAAAACAGGAATCTTGTCAAGAAAAAATCGTACAAATAATATTAGAAAAACAACAGCAGAAAATATTGCTTGAGCAAATGCGTAAAGAAAGAAAAATTGCTGATGGTATTGCCAGCCAATCTTGGTCACGTAATCATACTAAGTAACGTTCATAAAATTAGAGATCAGTTACTTTTCAAACAGGGTGATTAAACAATAAAGGTATATTTTAACTAATATAGCAGAATAAAATTAGGATGATTCTGCTATACCATGCTTTACTGTTTGTTTGATCGTCTGCTTTACTGTCTGTTTGATAGTGATAATCATATTTTCTGGCATATTATCAATACATTTTTTAAGTGCAATTAATTCGATATTTATCGTTTGTGACACTAATATAAAAAGAGTGATAAAAATGATGAAGGTTATAAGTACGTTATTTTTATTAATCATATAATTTTTTTACGATGAGGATAAGATAAACTATAAACTGATGCGAAAAACAAATAGATAATTACATGATAAGCAATAAATCATTACAGGATTATAAATATTATTTAATAAGAGAAACCATCCAATCTTTATAGAGATAAAAAATCGTTGTGGCATTACCCTGCGTAAATAAATTCCTCTTGATAATTAAATGACGATGTCAAAATATCCTTTTGCATTGACAATAATTGCCCATTACGTTGATTTTGTTGTTGGCAATTTTTGACACGTTGTTCTAAATCTGCCCATAGTGCGGTGACATGCTCGCGGTACTGTTCTGGCAAACGATTAAACAGTGTTTGCAGTCCTTCTTTATTGGGAGCAACTTTTAGCTCTTTTAGGAGCGCGATGCGCTCCATTGTGGTTTGGGATAAGGCTTGATAAAGCTCAGTTAAATGATCATTCACTGCTAATAATTTTGCCGATTGATATCGAATAACATATTGGCGTTGTTTCAATAGCAATTTTTCTAGAGCAATATAATATTTTCGATCCGTCTGAATAGTTAAAAGCAGCTGTTTTAGACTTTGGGTTGCGTTCATTTTATACGGCCTTTATTGTAGAAATTCATCGTATCTTTAGCTGCCTGATCGGCAAAATTACGCCGCCGAATTTGTGCTTCAATGTTTAATAAATTAGCTTTTAATTTCTTTACCCGCTCTTGATCGACATAATCCATCCGACGCAATTCTTCACTATGCTTATCGATAATATTAAAGCTTCGACGCATGTCTTCACTATACTTATCGAGAATATTATAGTTTCCTGGAGTACCTTGATCAGGCTGACGAACCTTGGGTTCGGCGGTGTCTTTTTTAGTAGCATTTCTCGGTGGTTGATAATTCTCGGTACGGCGATTGATTTCAGTCATAAGATCCCTCTATTAATAAACCAAAAATTGGCAAGAATTCTTCTCATACCGACAAAGCGACACAAATCGCTCTGATCTTTAATTTGGGAAAAAATTTTTTTCCCAATGATATTAAGCTTTGTAGTGATGTGATGGATACCCCCTCGGGTGCCTAACAGTACAAGGAATAATGACCACCGGATCATTGTTGTCCAATACTGATAATCCTACTCATGCGGCAATCAATATGGCTCGCTCAGCGGTGGTATCTGAAGCTAACGCTAGCATTGGGCAGTGGCTAAATCAGTTTGGTACTGCTCGGGTACAACTTAATATCGATAACAATTTTCATCTGGACGGCAGCGCCCTAGATTTCATGCTCCCCCTGTACGACAACTCAAAATCGATATTATTTACCCAACTCAATGCCCGTAATAAAAGTGGCCAAAATACCTTTAATATCGGTGCAGGGGCACGTATTTTCCAAAATAATTGGATGTTTGGTGTTAATACGTTTTTTGATCATGATTTAACAGCTAACAACCGGAGGATTGAGTTAGGTGCCGAAGCGTGGGCTGAATGGTAAGATTACATCCAGCCTGACTTTTACCGCCAACGTCCCGTAGGCAAACAGTTTAATTAGGTTATCGACCACCGCCGGTCGTATTTTATCGGCATGAGCGCAATAATAATCCCACCACGCATGACCCAACCTGAAAAGGGTGACGGTGTTTACGGTTCATTTTTCAGCTCAAGTATCACGCGAGCCTAAATCAAACAGTCGGCACTCCGGGCAAAAATAGACCGCATTCATTAATGATTCTGCTGGATAAAGTGCCCAGAATATTCCCCAAAAAGTCTCCGTAATGAAAAGGTTATCTCCGCGAGTAAGGATCTGATGCACTTGCTGATAAGGCATGGACAAGGTTTTAGCAATTTCTTTCAAGGTGCGCTTCACCATTTTGGATATGGGGTGTTTGATGTGAGTGACAGATATTTTTAGGCATATACCCTTCGCCTTTCAAGTTACGGCGTCGTTGGCTGCGGGTGCTCGCCGAATCACGTAGTATGTCTACGCTCATCGGTCTCACCCCCTGGCTGCCTTGCCGTAACTCGAAATTCATTGGGTATAACACATCCCCTTTCGCCCATGCGTGCGTGCTGACTTTAATCCCGCCTGTGTACGCTCTCTGATGAGTTCACGTTCAAATTCAGTCAATGAAGTGAAAATACCAAAAATCAATCGGCTCTGTGTGGTGATGGTATCAATCGGAGCATTTAAGCTGACACCGACAAATAGAATGAAAGTATATTTAAATATAGAGTGATATGTACTTTTAATTTATTAAATTTATTAAATTTGTTTATGAATTTTATTTATTAAATTTCACATTTCATTTATTTGTGTTATTTTGGTGATAATTAATTGGTAATTTATTTATTTTTTAGTACCAATACATAAAATAAAATCATATTTAAACATAGAGTAATATCCACTTCATTTTTATGAATTTAAATGGTCATTAATAATAAAAATAATCTATTTCCTGTAACAGGGATTAGGGCGAATGCGCTTAATGACTACCTCTGTCAACAACTTAAAAAAACTGTGATTACTGTACGGTTTGTATAAGTCATATATAAAAATTATTAAATAAAAAATCATTTAAATCTCTTTTCTTAAGATTATTCAGACAATCAGGGAAATATTATGGAAATAAAATCCTTCTCATTGACATTCGATCAACTTGATTTTATCAAAAATCATCTAAACCTCCTCCCCCTGTACCAGGATATTTTAGCAGAAGTGACGGGTAATGATTTTCAATTAAGAGAAAAAATAACTCAACAAGGACTTGGTACTGGTTTAGCAATTCGCTATATGATAGAAGCTTGTACCGGAGGGCCTCAGTTGGTAAAAGACTATATTAATCATGTGACACGACTGATAAACGCTTATCAACAAACTCAACTAACCCCCCAACCGTTAGATAAAATAAATACCTTCTTTAATCAACAAAATGAAGAACAACTACGAAAGATAATTAAAGATTTAATCCTATTACAATTGAACGAGCAAGATCCCGTTTTTCGAGCTGCTCACCCCAATATAGAAAGCAAATTTGCTACCAGTGGTTTGCGTAGAAATCAATATCTTTCTCCCCAAAATGGCCAAATGATAAACGCTTCCATGCTGTTAGATTATCAATTGTTTCTGCAAAGGCTCAGCAACCTCAATGAAATCTCCCATATTCTTTTCGGATCAGAAAATAATAAAATGGTTATTCAGATATGCCAGCTAGATAACCAACCTTCGTTTTCACTCTTTGACCCACGTTCTGGCACCAGAACATTTGATAATGTTTCAGAATTGAAAAGTTATATACAGACTTTAATTTGCGCTAATAATGACGTTTACCCGTTTCCATCAAACTCAGAAACCTTTGTTTATTTAAATGAATTTACTGCCCTCGAGGAGCCCCAGGTTAAATCCCCTATTGGAGAAAATGAATACGAAAATGGCAGTAGCCAATGGTTTGAACATAATAAACAACACTATTTAATCGCGCATTTAAAAGAAACAGGTGAGATTTTTAATTTAAATGAAGATGTCACCTTTAAAATCATCAGGTATACCAATAAAGGTGATGAGTTTCATGGCATTAAAACCATTGATTCAGTCACTGTTGAAATTAATGTTAAAACGACGGGTAAAAAGCTGAAAGTCAAGGTTCCAGTGCAAAATTTCATCCGATTGGAAACAACATTAACATTTCATGTTGACGAAATGACGCATTGGGCTAATGCGCAAAAAACTCAGGAAAATAGCGTGTTTTTAGATCTACCCAAGGTCTACGGATGGGATATGTTATCTCCTGATTCCGTTGAAGCGAGTATTCACGGAGATACACGCTATCAGGGAGGGCAAGTCATTATTCAGCTGCAAGATGATTACGAGGCTATGTATAGCTCGGGTCTTTTAGCAGAGAAGAATCCGAATTCTTGGATAATTCAATTGGCTGATGATGGTAGTTTTCGCGTGGTTTATGCAAGTTCAGAACAATTGGGTCATCCACTACGATGGCAAATCCTAGGCCATGGCTTGGAGTATGTTGCTGTTGAAAAACAACAGATGGCAGGACGAACCGCACAGCAACTGGCTACAGATTTATCCCATTTTAATCAGAAATTTACTTTAGAAAAGGGATTTTCTATTGCCCCTGAACACATCAGTCTAGTCGGATGTGAATTGATGGCTCATGACAAACAAACCGGTTTTGCGCTGGATTTTGCCAACGTACTGGATATACGGGACTTTACTAAGGCATCAGCCAATAATCGTATTTTTCCTACGATTTCTGCTCGTACACAATACGTAAGGGTGAGTAGTATTAGCCATCCCGTCGGTAACGGCCGAAAATTAACCTCGTGGTTCAGTAACGGTTATGAGCAAAACAAAGACAAGCAGGTTAAGGTCATCTTACGCAGGGATGAGCAACAAGGAGGCTATATCGTACTCAATGACGTAGAACAAGAAGCCTGGTCAAACAGGCCAGCAGCCACTCATCAGTCCTCTGATCTTCAATCTCCTTCATTTTCTAATCATAGGTATGATGCATTTGCCCCCCGTTTCGGTACCTCGGGTTGGGGAGAAAGCGTTAACGGTTTGTCATTCCACTTTGATTGTGAAACTGATCTGACGGACAGGTTAGGTGACATGCTTTCTACTGATCAACAAAGCCGATTACTTACAGCGCTATCCGAACGGTTGTTCATGGAAATACGTACTGCCGGGTTACAGGGTGCTGTAGCGTACCTTTCCTGGTTAAAAGAACTGGCAGCAACTTATCAAAAAAATGATGTTCCGGATCACATAACCACCCCTAAAGAGGTATACCGGCGGTATCATTTAATCAACATGGTTAGCGATCTTTTGTCATTAAACCTGATGGATGAACATACCTTGGCTCAGGCTGGCTTGAAGACAATCACGCAGGATGTGACGATGGATCCTGCTTTCCCTGTAATGACCACCAAAGAAAGTTACGCCGCGTTTATGCGTGACCTTCGGCAAATCGATGATTCTACCTATATCGATTTCAATATATACGGAAACGAAGATTCTTATTCAACGATGGCTATCGTTGCTAAAAAGTTACAGGATAAACTCATCTGGTTACTCATCGATACCTACAGTGGCTGCAGGGCATTTGATAGCTACGAAAAATTAGAGCAGTTTATGGATAAAAGTTTTTTAGGTAGTGTATCAAGCATCTCCGTTATCCGACGTCTTAAAGAAGACGTAAAAACCTCTCTCGATCCCGTGCCAAATTTCCTTGCTGATCAATACGAAAGTGGCAGCAGTGTAAAAATCAGGTACAACGAAAAAGCCTATCTGGTAGAACAAATGAAAGTGCAAAACGAACCCTTGTACTTGCCTGACAATGCCAGTAGCAAAATAATAAACAGTGATCATGTTGTGAATGCTGAAGGCTTTAAGACCGTGACTTGGATTGAGGTTGAAGTGACAATCCCTCAAGATCAGGAAGCAAGCACAACTAAAGTGGTAACCGTTGTCGTTCCGGTTAGCAATATTGAACAGTTGGCATACGCGTTGCAGTTCAATTTTGTCGAGATTGCCCGGTTACCACCTGGCGCAAGATGGGTGATGAACGAGGTCAATACCTGGAATAGACCGACAATCACCCCTAATAGAAATGGCGGAACCACGCTTTATAGTGCTCAATATGTGATTCAACTTGAGAATGATAACGTCATTGCCTCATTAGCAGCACGATTGGCCGCTAAGCACCCTGCTGAAACAGAGCTGCATCAACTCGATAGGTATGGAAAATCACGTAAAATTTATGGTGATCTAACACCGGAGCAAATAGGAGGAGAAAAATTATGCATACAATTGATGGGACATAGTGTTCACGGCGAATATCAGTATTCTTTCTCAGAGCAGCCTCCCGAAAAATTGGCAGAAAATCTCGCCATTTTTATGCGCGAACAGCGGCAAAAACACCCTAATCTTCCTGAAATTGAACATATCAGCTTAATAGCCTGTGAAGCGGTGACGGCTGACAGGCAGAACGGTTTTCTTTGGCAATTCGCTAACGAGCTCATTAAACAGGGCGTAAAACATCAAACGATTGCTGCCTATTCACCCCCGACTGTGATTACACCTGATGGCATGAGCATCGATCCTGGCCGCAAAGTGACAATGGAATTATTAGAGCATTATCATCATGATACTAACGTTAAGGCCACGCTAAAATGGGATGATGTTAAAAAGAAACATCTCCTGCTAAATCCGTTAAAGATGCAGAAAAGAGAATTAGTTGACTATATAGATAGGTTATTCGCCGATCAACCTATCCCAACCATGGGGAGAAAAGGATTACGCCTTAACTTGTCTATTCCATTAGATACAGAAAATGAAGAACAAGGCGCTGTGATAGGACAAGGCTTAGTTGGAGAAGTCAGAGAAAGTCCGCTGGACAAAACTATCGTTATTAAAGCGGTAGTCACAACCTACCAACAAGCTAAACAGGAATCTGATTTATTTAATCGCTACTACGGTAGCGACGCTTCTGAAGTTATGAATCCACCAGCTCCAGGGGAACAGGGGGCAGAAGGTAACAAAAAATATTATATCAAGATGTTAAAAATACCGGGAAAAACATTAGCGCAATATGTTTATCAAGGTGCCACCGATAAATTACCTCAAAATAGTCGAGCGCTTTTCAGAAAAATGATAGGCGATTTGAATGAATTGCGGATAATTCATGGTGATCTGCATGCGAAAAACATCCTGTTTGATGAAAAAACACAAAGATTTTGGCCGATTGATTTCAGTAATAGTTATTCAAGATATTTTGGTGAAGAGGGAGAGGAAACCTCACCAGCACAGAAAGCACTGATGAATATGGATGATCAACACCGTTTTGATGCCATAATGCAACTGCTCCCATCAGAGGAAAGCGATGTGCCTGACCATATAGCAATGACAAAAGGATTAGCCTCTGATTTTCAGATCGGTACGGATTTGATTGACAAGCTCCCTCAGGATCCCTTTTTTACTCGTGCCCGACGAGCATTAGGTGTCGTCAAGAGCTTGATTGACGGTCAAACACTTCCCACCTTGGGTGAACAGGGGTCTTTTGAGTTCCGTGAAATTTTTGTGCAGCCTGATGGAACGCTCAATGAAAGACAATTGCAGCTGACGATAAGCTCTCCAGCCCAGCTTGACCAATTAAGAAAAGATTTGAAACAGGTGTTGCAGTTGGAAAGGGTTGATAACGACTTAACCTTAGGCCAAGCGGTTGCACAGGTGCAAAATTTTCCTGACATTGCCACGCTAGGGAATAAAGCAAGAATAGAAAACCGCTCCTTTGATTTCAATCAACAGGCCAATTTTATCGATGTTTTAGCAACAGTGATCCCTGATGATATAAAAAGTAGGCTGTCTTGGGCTTTTGCCAGAAGGGGCATCATGGAAAACCGTATTCGTGGGAACAGGGGTTCAAAAGAATATCTTACTTGGTTAAAGCAATTGCTCGATGACTACAGAGGAGAAAATAGCAATGAAATACATAAAGATTTTAGTGCTAAGAGAGCCTATCGTGACCATCATCGGACTCTCCTCATTCAGGATTTAATCTCATTACAAGATGACAATGGTACTTGGGGGCAAAAATTCACACGAATTGGGCTTAACGTTGCCACCAGCGATTTTACCCAGGATCCCATTGATGATGCTTTCAATATTATTAAAACATACGATTATGCAGAGTTCATGAGCAAGTTAGCCACAACACCGGTGGATGCAACTGAAGATAGTCATTTCCTTTTCCATGCAACAGACACCACAACTGCCAAAATTTATACAGCGATGACGATTTCGTTTGTAGAAATTGCAGGGATAACCTTTTGGTCATACTTCGATCCTACAACAGGCTATAGCTCATTTACTCACTATCAGGATTTAAAGCGGTTTATGGACAGCCGTTTTGCCACGGCTGATCAAACAAAACTGAAAATTCATTTTCAAAAATTTAACGAAGTCTATGCAACAAGCCACTCTATTCCCCCTGCGTTGCCTGCTCACTACACCAGTGGTAGCAGTCAACAAATTCAATTTAATGAGAAAATTTACGTAATAGAAGAAACTGAAAATAGAAAAATGCCCTTTGAAGTGGCAAAAAATGTGATGGCTACCCTCATTGCCCATGCTGAGCCGGTAGAAGATGAAGACGGTAACAGGATCATAAAAAGCGTCACGGTTAAAGTCGCAGTCACAGCGGCAGAGCCTGAAAAAGAAACCAAAGTTATCACTGTGGTGATCCCGCGGGGAAGTGTCGAAGAAATACACGCTGTATTAGCCTCCAATAGCCGTCAGATTGCCGATCTTCCCGATAATCATCTTTGGTTGATGAGCGAGGTCGACACCTGGAAGACGCCGAAAATTGTCAAGAATGAGGAGGCTAGGGCGACTAAGCGTAGCCACCAATACGTTATTCAGCTTGAAAACGATCGGTGCGTTGCTCAATCAGCAGCACGGTTAGCGGGGAAACATCCCAATGAAACAGAATTTTTTCAGCTTGATCAGCAAGGTAAATCTCGTAAAATTAGCGGAAAGTTCACTACACAGCAAACCCATGCGGAAAACCAATTGCGTGTGCAATTGGTAGGACATGGCGATCGTGGTGAATATCAACAGCATGTAGCGGAGCAAACGCCGGAAAAATTGGCCGAGAATTTTGCCATTTTCATGCGTGAACAGCGACAACTTCACCCCAATCTCCCTGAGCTGGCGCACATCAGTCTGGTGGCCTGTGAAACGGTGACGATCGATAAAACAGACGGGTTTCTTTGGCGATTTGCTGCCAAGCTGATTGCGCAGGGTATCGAACATAAGACGATTTCTGCCTACTCAGGAAAAATCACTGTTACTGAATCAGCAAACAACGTCGGTTCAGGTCGCAAAAGGACAGTAATATCATCCTCTACCGACGGCACCCTTGCCCTTAAACATCATCGTGACCCCCGTGTTAAAGCCACCCTAAAATGGGATAAAGCCCAGAAGAAACATATCCTACTCAATCCCGTCGATACGATAATCAGTGAGTGCGATGATTTGCTGAAAGACTTATCTTTAGGTCATCCTATCCCGCAAAGAGGTGAGAGAGGGCATGCTGAGCTTAGGAAAATTTTTTATCGGCCTGATGGCGAATTAGATGTCGAAACCCTCATACGCACTGCCGGTGATCAAGAACAGCGCCAGGCATGGAATGAAAAAATGCAGCGGGCACAGCAGCTAATTGAAATCCATCCCGAGACAGCGCAATTAAGCCTGTCAGAAGCCGTTGATCTCTTACAACAGGCTAGGGTCGCGCAGTATCTGTCTGAGTACCTTAGCGCTGCGTTGGCACAACAGTATGGGATGCGTCTTGACCCTGATGGGTCATTCTCGATCGAGGTGATACCGGTCATTCTAGCTAAAAGCGGCGAGCACGCGGCGCTATTGCAGCGTACACAACAGTCACTGGGCAATGTGCGCACTGAAGAACAACGTTTCCAGCAAACAGCAGATATTGAGGTTGATGGAATAACGTTGAAACCGAGTCTGTTAAATGACATGGGCGTGATGGTCGATGGCAAGCCGATTTTATCCGGCGATCTTCATAAGACGGGTTTGCTATGGTCAAGGCTACGTTTTGATGCAAAAAAACTGCTTCACTATCTGAAAGATCTCAATATTCACAGTGCCACGGGAAGCGCCGCCATCGCGCTATTAAAAAACGTCATAAACCGGTTTAAGCAGCGCCTCGGTCACGCGGGCAGTTACAACCTTCAGCCCTTGATTGCCGATACAGCAGAGAGTGCGGTGCGCACGCTGGCGTGGCGGGCGTTGGAAACGATTGAGCAACATGTCGCCAGCGAAGGCGATGCAAAATTAGCGCATTCATTGCATCACGCGCCATCAGCACCATTGAACAAGTGGCATCGTTTGCAGGCTGGGCTTGATCGCGCTTCTTTTTTAGGGCAAGGGGCAGGTTATATCCTGTCTCTGATTGGCATCAGTCGTCTCAATCGAGAAATACTGAACGTCAATTTGACAGAAGCGCAGCGGAAAGAACTGATCGCCGAGAGAGATTTTGCCGTGCTGTCATTGAGTTACAATCTGTCTACCGATGCGCTCCAATTTGGTATCGGTAAATGGCAAGCGTCCCTGATAAAACAGTCGGCTCGCGGGATGCGTACCGCAGGTACCAAGTTAATTGCCACCAAAGCCTTCGGCGGCTTACTCAGTATTATCGGTGCCGGTTTTGATATATACAGTTTTTACGATGCCATCAAGAAACTCGATACCACGACCGATCCGGAGCAGCAGCAAGATTTGCTGGTCAGCGCGGGGCTTTCCGCCGTAGGCGCCATGGTGGGTATTGGCACGACGCTCGCTTTTATCGCCGGGGTGGGCGCCGTCGCAGGGCCGGTTGGTGCCATTATTGGCCTCTGTTTACTGGTCGGGGGAACCATTTATTCTGCGGTGCGTGAGGTGCAAAGAATAGAAAAAGTTATCACGTTGAGTACCGATGAACGCATTGAAACCTTTTTTCGTGGGATTGTTGCTATGTATCCGACGCAAGCCATACAAGATAGGATGGCAGAAAAGGAGCAGCTCCCTGTGTTTCGCAGCGAATATGATCAATTTTTATTTTCAGCCGCGCATGACCATCTACGCAATAACACCGGTATTGATACTTATTATTACAGTCGAGGCAGTGTTGAAAAACAAGGTTATCCCTTTTTGAAATTACAGCTATTGACTGAAGTTTCGGAGGGAGAGGATAGAGAAGAGTTGGCTGACGGCATTCGTCGAGACGATTTATCGCAGTATAAAGATAAATATAGTGGGAGATTGCGTAGTGAGCGTCACTCGTTTTGGGTTTCAGAAACGGGGCTTTACTACTACACACCAGCCCACCAAGGGGTTGATGATGATTTTGACGCAGAGAAAAAGGCGGATATTTACGCGCATATCGATGCGCTCGCCAGCGAATGCTCTAAAAAAAATCTCGATAGACAGGTTCCTCGACAAAATGAAGTCAATGTTCGCGTGGCGAGCATGTTAGCGGAGAACGATTACCCTGATGTGGCGGTATTGGCCGATAAGACGGCAAGAGAAAAGGGGTATGCTGATGTGCAGGCTCAGGCCAATGCGCAGGTATACAGTGAAGCGCAAATTAAGCATAAAGCCAATGCCATCGCTCAACGTAGGGGGTATCGCGATGCTAGCGATGAAGCCCAAAACCTGCCTTGGGGATACACTGAAGCCCTTGAGCAATTGGAAAAAGAAGCCCTGTATCAGTTAAGAAAATCAGCACGGGATAAACTTAAGCAAGCGGCATTGGAGCAGCTGATTGCGCAGTTGGCGGAAGAGGCAGCGAGACAACAGGGTCATGCCGATCTCAGGACACAGGCCATCAGCGAGGGCAAGACTGAACAAGCACTCAAACAACAGGCTCTCGACACCTTTAGACAAGGCGCAGGACTGGTCAATATCAAGGCAGAAGCGGTCAGAAAGCTGACAGAAGCGTTGCGTGAAGCGGCTCGAATCAAAGCTTATACCGAACATTTTTTGGCGTTAGAAGCCACGTATTTCCCCGATCAGGCGGCGAGTTCTGTCAGAATGATCACGGCTCCGCCTTCAGAGAAGAGAGAAGCCCGCGTGCTATTTGATCTCGGCGACGGTAAAGATAGGGTGAGAGGGTATCAAGAAAAGAGCAATATTTTTAAAGGCGGAGCAGGCAAAAAAGAGTACATTGGCGGTCAATTAGCCGATATTTTTTATTTAGGTGATCCCAGCGCAGCAAACCCCAACCTGTTTGATGGCGGCTCCCCGACCTCCCCCCTGCCTGTTGGGGAAAACGCTGCTGTACTGTCTTCTCTTACCATGGCGCAAGTTGATAACCATGATACGTTGATTATCGATGATAAACCCTTCGCCTTTGAAGCTGCCGCGTTGTTGGCTGCGAGCCCTCGCCCGAATCACGTAGTAGACCTACGCTCATCGGGTCTCACGCCCTGGCCGCCTAGCGGCAACTTCAAGGGCTGTGGGTATAAACCTTTAGAGGCAGGCGGCGGGTATGTTGTCAATTTGAAAGAAGGTCAGGTTCGCCGTCGTGATCGTAACGGCGTGGTCGGCGAGGTGGTGGCTGAGATCAGAAATATTGAGCATGTGATAGGCAACGGCCACTCCAATGATTATTGGGTTGGCGATGCGCACAACAACACCTTGGCCTTAGCAAAAGGTGAGGCGTATGGCGGTGATGGCGTGGATTCTTACCGCATCTTGCAAAATTTATCACTCAGTAACTCGACCATTTTGCTAAAAGACAGTCAGGGACGGCAGGATAATATAGCTAGGCGGACAGGGCGTGAGGCCGATGAGCGCAGACAACGACGCGGCAGCTTAGAAGGCGAAGGGGATAAAACACAAGAACAAAGTCGTTTGGTACTAGAACATGATGCAGCGCAGATTAGCGCGATCAGCTTGGCGCCCCTTGCTGGATCACATTTTTATCAAATCATTATCGTGCTCACTAACGATAACGGTAGTGTCACCACCCTCTATCTACAAGATGCTTATCGGCTTTCTGTTGATGGTACACAACTTGAGTTAACCAATCCCTATGAGCTGATCACCCGCAACGGACTCCACCTTGGTATAAAAAGTTGGCCGCAAAAAATCAAACCGCAAAATGGACAATGGCGATTACCCAAACTCTCCGTCAATTATGTATCGCTATTGGATAAAAAAAATCAGGACGTTTTAACCGAGGCAAAGGTAAAACAAACAAGTATTAACTTACAACAGAATAATGGCCAGGGGGTCTCACAGGTTAACGTCAATGATAGGGTGATGTTACTGCCCTCGTTTTTGTCACTGTCGCTGGTAGATACGCCTCTTAACGACACAATAAAGGGCGATGACAGCGATAATATATTCTACAGTAAGCGCGGTAATGATTGCTTAACGGGGGAGAAAGGCATCGATAGCTATTATATCGATCATGATCCTCACCAAAGCAGGATCATTGAAATTAATAATTATGATCCTTTATTCAATAAAGACCCCGATCCTACTAAAAACGACGTTCAAAATAATTATCAACGAGACAGAGTGATACTGCTGGCTATTGCTATCGATCAACTGAACCGCCTCACGCGAGAAGGTGACGATTTGGTATTAAGTAGCCGTAAACCTGATCTAACCCTGGGTATTGTTCAACTCCGTATTAAACGCTTTTTTGTTAGTGCGCATTATCGTCATCTGGCGGTGCAGGATCGGGATGGGGAGACTTATCTGCTGGACATCGATGAAAGCGGAAACGCCTATCTCGGCCAGAAAAAGCGTGACATTGAGCGGCTCGCCACCTCAGGTCGTGACATTATCCGATTATCTCCGGCGATCACATTGCCCAATAATACGTTCTATGCGGGAGTCGGTGATGATCGCATCATTGATCAAAGTCGCGGTGATCGGGTGATATATGGCGGAGCGGGGGATGACATTATCCTTGTCAGTCATGCTAACACCGATACCGCTGGCCAATATGGCACTAAAACCTTTTATGGCGGCAAAGGAAACGACGCCCTCTTTGGCGGTCAGGGCGCAGATAAACTCGTTGGCGGTCAAGGCAAAGATACCCTGGCGGGTCATCAAGGAGATGATGAACTGGATGGGGGTGAAGACGATGATACCTATTTATACGCGCTGGGGGAGGGTCATGACCTGATCCGCGACAGCCAAGGCCTCAATATCCTTAAATTATTTGGGGGTATTACCCTCGAAAAAATCCGTATACGCCGCGTCGGACATGATTTGCAACTTATTTTTGCCACACTCGATAGCCAAGGGAATGATAATGAAAGTCAGCGCATTACGCTGAGAGATCACTTTACTGCTGCTGTTATTAACACCCTAGAGATAGCAGGAAAAAGTTACCGTATTGCTGATATCGTGGCGCGCGCGTCATTACCGCTTAAAAGCGCGGGAACATTTACCGGGGGCACAGGGGACGATGTGCTGGAAGGGAGCCTGAGCGACGATACGATACAGGGCAAAGCAGGACGCGATCATATTGATGGCGGCGGCGGAAACGACAGACTCTATGGGGATAGTGGCAATGATCGCCTCCGCGGTGGCGCAGGAGATGACCAACTTTTTGGCGGCACAGGTGATGACCAGCTTGAGGGGGACGTCGGAAACGATAAGCTCTATGGCGAAGCAGGAAACGATAGGCTGCGAGGGGGGGAAGGTGATGATCAGCTTAAGGGAGGCGCAGGAAATGATCATCTCTATGGCGGCGCGGGAAACGATATCTTGCAGGGTGATGCCGGTGATGATCAGCTTGATGGCGGTGCCGGAGATGATACCTATTGTTACCGCCGTGATGAAGGTAATGACATTATCCGAGATGCGAGGGGGACTAACACCTTAGTGTTGGGTGCGGGGATTTTTCTGGAAGACCTTGATTTGCAAAAAGACGGCCATCACCTAAAAATTATTATTTCCGCCAACTCAGTACAGGGTAAAAAAAACACCCTTACCGTGGCAGAGCACTTCAGTTCAGATTATCGGGTAATCAGTCAGATAAAGGTCAATGGAACCCTTTATACCCTTGATGAATTGATGGAAAAAATCGCTTTAATGGCAGAAGCCATCATAAATGAAGATGTCTTTTTTTCCGCTGACTACATAAGACATTGTATAAAAGCAAGGCATTCTCTGATTCCTATCGACCGAAAACAGAAGCCGATCATTGGCGGTAGAGGAAAGGATACCCTCTATGGCAGTAATGAAGACGATATTATCTTTGGCGGCGCGGGGGACAACCCGCTGTTTGGCGGTGGTGGCGATGATCGCCTCGAGGGAGGGAAGGATAACGATACGCTACACGGTGGCTTAGGCGCGGATAAACTCTATGGTAATGCAGGAAAAGACAGGCTTTTTGGGGCTGAAGGCAATGATGATCTTTATGGGGGTCAAGGCGATGATAAACTCTACGGCGGGGCAGGGCAGGATTGGCTCTATGGCGATGAGGGCAACGATTGGCTTTGTGGTGGTGAAGGCTATGACAGTCTCTACGGCGGTGCAGGAGATGATTGGCTTCATGGCGGCGGCGGAAACGATGGTTTAAGCGGCGGGACAGGAGACGATATATTACAGGGAGGGGAGGGAGACGATACCTACTGGTATAAGCGGGGTGACGGTAACGATATTATTTTCGACACCGGTGGCACAGACACCCTGGTTTTGCTCGATGATATTGCTGAAGCCGCTGTTCATTTACGCAGGGAAGGCCATAGTTTACGGGTCATTGTCACGGCTGAAAATGGTGAGAAACAGACGATGACATTAGTCGATCACTTTCGTGCTCATCGTCAAATCGAAAAAATAGAAATAGGGCGATCACAGAGGAAAAAGGTTTATACCCTCAGCACACTCCTTCAGGAGCATCTCTCATTCCGCGCTGGCACATCAGAGCTCGTCAGGCTCGATCTTATGCTAAACAGCGCTCAGGTTGACCCGGAACAAGGTATCGCTTATCAACAAGCACAGGGATCACTCAATATACGTCAGAGTGAAAAAGTTCAGCGTTTGACGTTGCTTGGCGGTATCACGCCCAACGCTATCACCTTACAACGAGAAGGAAATAATCTGCAAATCGTGGTGGCCGCTAAGGGGAATTACACGCGCACCGTTATTACCGTTGAAGATCACTTTGCCTCATCCGTCCATCAACTGAATAATATCAATATACAAGGGAGAAATTACACCCTTGCTCAGTTGCGGAGCATGTGCCCGTTACACATTAATGGCAGCACAGGGGATGATGAACTGCGTGGTGATGAAAAAGTGGATAAAATCTACGGTTATGCGGGCAACGATGAACTGCGTGGTGCGGCCGGAAATGATGAACTCTATGGGGGCTTCGGTGCTGATGACCTCTATGGGGGCGCCGATAACGATTACCTGAGCGGCGGTAAAGGAAACGATTATCTTGATGGTGATGAAGGAAACGATAATCTCTATGGCGACGAAGGGGTCGATTTCCTTCACGGCGGGGCAGGAGACGACTACCTTAACGGTGGCGAAGGCAATGATTATCTCAACGGTGGCGGCGGAAACGACATTTACGGATACCGTTGGGGTCAGGGTGATGATGTTATCCAAGACAGGGGTGGAGTAGACACATTAAGACTAGAGGGTTTACTGACTGTACAGCGGGTTAAATTACAAAGAAAAGGCGATGATCTGCTGGTCATTGTCACCTCTGAAGAGGGCAGTAATGAAAATACCCTTCAATTGTCCGATTACTTCACGGTAGGCGCTTATCAAATCGAAAAAATAGCGATCGGAGAAGGCGAAAATAAAAAGAGTTACCTCTTTAATCAACTGACGCAAAACAGATTGGCATTCCATTTGAATGGAGTGGAGCCTGGCTCAAGGGTAGCTTTAAGCGCATTGATTAAAAATAGTGAACCTACTCAGCGACGTGACGGTGTATATCACTATGAAAGGGATGAAGGCGCTTATCGGTTATCAAATAACCACGACATTGACACATTGGTATTACAACACATTAATCTGCGTGATATTCGCTTGCAAAGAAAGGGGGATGATCTCGGTATCGTGCTGGTTAATTATCGCACTGACATTGAAAATATCATTACGTTTGAAAAACACTTTGCGTCGTCTTCCCCTACATTGAAGCGCGTGAGGATACAAGACAACACGTATACCATAGAGCAACTGTGGCAAATCTCCCCACTGCGTATTTATGGTGATGATAAAAACAATAGGCTCAGTGGTGCGACCAAAGGGGATCGTATTGAGGGAGGCAAAGGAGATGATCATCTTGATGGTCGCGCAGGAAACGATAGCCTTGATGGGGGGGTAGGAAACGATCAGCTTAATGGTGGCGAGGGGTATGATACGTTGGAAGGCGGCGCGGGAAATGACACTTACCATTATGCGTTGGGTGACGGTAATGACATCATTAGAGAAATCAGCGGGGGAGGCATTGATACTCTGGAACTGGCTGAAAATATTAATCAAAGTCAGGTTTCTTTGCATAAAGAGGGGGGCAGTTTACATTTTTTGATTACTCATGGAGAAGATATTTGCAATGATATTAATGATATCAATCATGGCATCGAGCAATTAAAGGTAGGAGAAAAAACCTTTGATACCACTAAATTAATAGAAGCCATGTCCTCATTTCGCAGTCAGAAAGCAGCCTCTCGCCCCCCGACTCTAGAGCAGTTGATCGCTTACCCTGGTCATGGTCAGTTAGCTACGATAACCGCTAATGCTTAATCATTGGCGTATCAAAAATGAACGTTTTTTGCGACAAGTCGCTTGATTCATTTTTGAAAATGATGAAATTTTATAGAAAGGCGGTTTTACGGATTTTCGGGGCTATTTTCTAGTTCCTTACGAATGGGAGTGATTTGGATTAGTGTCCCACACTTTTTTATGCTCTCAGGGAAAAGCCCCGCAGGCTCTGCGATTACACAAGAACAGCAAAAAATCCGCGAATTAGAAAAAAATCAGACGAATAGAGGAAGAAAATACTATCTTAAAAAAGGCTTCCGCGATCGAAATGTCAGACTTCCTGAACAATTCTCGTTAGTAGAAAAACTTAAGAAGAGCCACCCAGTGACACGCTTATGTCACGTGTTCGGGGTACATCGAAGCAGTTATAAATAGTGGGTCAAGGGCGTTAATACAATCAAACCTGAACAGGAAGCAGCACTTAGTACTTGCATTTGTGAAAAGAAAAGGTACTATGCCCCAGCAACGTCGGCATGTAGCGCAGCTTGGTAGCGCACCGTCATGGGGTGTCGGGGGTCGAAGGTTCAAATCCTTTCATGCCGACCAATATTTCTATCGGTTAGTAATCAGAAACTGACTGTAATCTTGCAAGAACCCGCATTCTAACTAAGTTTGCGGGTTTTTTGTTGCCTGTTATCTTTCGGTGTGGCAAGGTTATACTCTGTTTTTTAGGGACTAGATTTGGGACTCTATTTTTTAGTGCCCAAAATAAGTAGTCCCATAGTCCTATTAATGGTGATTAATATGGCGATACAAGTAAAGCCTCTAACCAATACCGAAGTGAAAGAAGCAAAGGCAGTCAACAAAGATTTATCTTTGTATGATGGCGGTGGATTGCTGCTGTTTGTTAAATCATCAGGCGTTAAAACGTGGCGTCTACGCTACTATCATCCCTCAACGAAAAAGCGAACAACCTTAACGCTAGGACATTACCCCGCTTTATCTCTGGCAGAAGCCAGACGTGTACGAGAGGAGATAAGAGCACTCTTGGCACAAGGAATCGACCCGCAGGAGCAACAAAGGCAACAGCAAGAGAAAGAAAAGGCATCTAATAACAATACTTTTGCTAAAATCACTGCCGATTGGTTTGCAGTAAAAAAATCAAAAGGTTTGCGGGCACATACACTTAATGATATCTGGCGATCACTGGAAAAGAACATCTTTCCTTATGTGGAAGGGGTGGCTATCACTAAACTGACCGCACAAACCTTTATCCAAGCGGCCGTTTGGAAACAGTGCGACGGGTGACCCAGCGTATTAATGAAGTGATGAACTATGCTGTTAATGCAGGCTTCCTTCAAGCCAACCCTGCTGCGAAAATTAGTCAGGTCTTTGAAAAACCAGTGATTAAGCACATGCCGACGATTAGGGCAGAGCACCTAAAAAAATTATTGATGACAAAATAGACTACTTTTATCAGTTCTTCAGGGTTTCCCTATGGGATGATAAAGCCATTTGGGTAGTGAAAAATACCGGCAAGCCTTGTTATGCTTACGCGGGTGTTGACTGCTTTTCGGCACAGGAAGGGAAGGTATTGACCGATTGTTAATACCCTTCCCTAGCAAAAAGAAAAGATACCTTCCATTACATTTCGATTATTTAATATCAACAGGGTTTAAGGGAGTAATTGCATGATTACGTTAAAGCGGTGCTCATCATCAATGTTCATCATATTCCTCGCCTCATGTGACGAATAGTAATTAGAATATCCATTACTCAAATCAATTGGCCAAAATCTTTTATTAGTTGGATCAAACATTATATTTCCTGGATGCATATCACCATGAATGATCTTTAGTTCATTAAGTTCAGATATCATTTTTAAAAAAAGTAATTTACTATCTTTAGGTAGTTCATCAAATTCACATTTATCCAGTGATTTTCCAGGCACTTTTAACATTCTTACACGTATGGGATTTCCATCACTGAGAACTTCAGCACTTCCCTCACCATAATACTGATTAAATAATTTAGCCTCTGTACAGGCTAATTCGTAATTTTTATTAAAATTTTTAATCACAAATCCTGGATTTTTAGGGTCTTTTCTTACTATCCCAGCTGCGCCCTGTCCTATTATCTCTCCTCCTTCTTTTATTTCAAAAATATTAAGAAATTTGGGTCTTTCTTTCTTAGAACCTGTTATTACGGGGGTTACTTCTATGTGTGAATTGTTTACATTACATAGAGCATCAAAAGGAGCTTGCTCGGTTTCTTTTGGAACAAAGTGAGATGTAATAGTCGTATCTGGCAACCACACTGCAGATGAAGATGTGCTTATCGGCGATTTCATGATGATTAACCTTAATAAATAATTATTAAAATATTTCATGTAAATTGACATCATGCTATTTCACAGAATTAATTAATATCAAAAATAATTTAAGACTATCAGAAAAAACTCGATAACCACGTATAGCGGGGGTTATATAAATTGATTGTGATAATCAACATTAATATATTGATATAAAGTATTTTTTATAAATAAATGCCATCATGCTATATAACTATATAAGACAAACACAAAAACTATATAAGTAGATTTTACTTTTATATATAAAAATTATTAGATAAAAAACTTACTCTTCGGCTGTTTACCACAAGCCCTCTTCCTAATCCCCCTCAAACCCGCATCGGCACCCTCGCTTTTTTTACCTTCTGCCGTATGATCACTTTTCGTTCAAGAGGACAGTTATTGCCACGAGTCCGAGTCCGAGTCCAACCAACAAACTCTGATTAATCCAGGCATGAAAAATGTCGCTATCGATATTGCACTGGAAAGCACAGAGGGTTATCAGCACTCCCTTCAGTAAGGCGCCGATAATATTAACGCTGCCTTTCGCCAGCCAATTGTTTTTGCCATAACATCTTTTCCCCTTAATATCTATTTTGGTAGCCGGTTTATTGTGCGTCGTGCAAGGCATTATGCGGCGATTCCAGCGCATAAGACTGGCCATCCCTGCGCCAAAACGAGACGCTGTTTTCGCATACGTCAGTTTTTCTTTTTCTTTAATGGCCAAAACATGTTGGCGAAATTTTAATGGATAAGTCATCAGATTAATATACATCATAAAATAAGGTGCTAGCTGCTAGAGAGTGCTCTTAAGAATGAACCGATTGTTTTTATGGATTCAGCCCATCCAACGATGGCCACCAAAGTGGTCTGCGGTTGGATAATCAGAAGTTTATCCGCAAGGCTACATAGTGAAGCCAGAGGTAAGGATTTTGCACAAAAATTGCTGGGACATAAATCCTCTGCCATGACAGATAAATATCGTGATAGCAGAGGGAGTGAGTGGAACGAAATCTGATATCAATTTATGGTTTTTAGGTTATCAAGTAAGATGTTAGGATGCGAAATACTTTGCTCGGCATTTTGACCTAATTTCGATTGATTGTGATTTATGTGTTTTAATTTATTGATTTTTATAATAAATAAATTTTGCTCTCTATGCAACATAGCATACCAAACCATTCTGTGAGACTGTTCACCGTACCCTGCCAAGGAGCGCCTCCCCTTTCATTTTCAAAAATATTTCTAAAGTTACCTAGCGCTATCGCCATGAATTTTTCAGGTGCCCATCTTCGATGAAAAAACAAGAACGGAATAAATTTTAAAGGGAATATTCCCTTACCTAGCGAAAACATATCATAGCCGCTCCGTTGCTATGAGCGTTTAATGAAATTTTTTAATAGCATTAAATATAAGATTAAAAAAACTATATCATCTAGGGAACTGTTAATAAAATAATTTAAAAACCTTAAGACAAGCGATGGCGAAGAAAGAAAAGAAGGTGACATCCAGCTTATCAAAGCGTAAAGCGAGTCTTTTCTGTTCTTTTATTTTGCCGAAGAAACGTTCAATGGCATTACGTGTTTTATATTTTTCTTTATCTTTTGGCGGGATACCGGGATAAATCGCGCCTTGGCGGCGAAGGATAACCGGGTATTTTCCACTATCTCGAATAAGCTTTTTGACATCATAAAAATCGTAGCCTTTATCCGCGATGACATCGTTTATCTGTCTCCAGTCTCCCTTTGCCCACAAAATAGGAAAGACTTTCATATCGGTACGTTGTCCGTAAGAATAAACAGACACTCCTGAGATAATCGCCTGAAAGGCCAACATGAATTTTAGTACTCATTCCTTTGCGACCGCGCCCTATCGACTGAACTCCTTTTTTTTTAAACTCCCTGAGCCAGGGCGGTGTAGGCTCACTGTGGTGCTGTCTATCCAGACGCAGTCAAGGCTGATTTTCTTTTTTTTCTGCAATAGATAAAGCAAATGCCAGAATAGCCCATTCTCACTCCAGCGTTTAAAACGCGTGTAAATCGTATGCCAGTGGCCATAAAAAGTAGGCACGTCACGCCAAAGGATACCGGTTCTCAATACGTATAACACTGCCGAGAAAAAGTGATAATGACTGATACCCGTGGGTCTGCCTGGACGCTTGTAATATTTAAGAATATGAGGCTCGATTTCTTTTATAAAATCGGACGCTTTGATCGGATAATGTCTGTTTTTCATCCTTAACAACCCCACAAAAAGCGGAGCTTATCTCAATACTCACTTTGTTAACAGTGTCCTAACATAGGGTAAAATACCAGCAATTTCGTAGTCCTTCAGGATAGACTGTAGTACTAGGAGCTAACAGCAGGATAATCGTCAAAACGCCGGATGCTGGGCAAGAAGAGAAAAAAGTAAAGAGAACAGGTTGGCAAAATTTCGCCTAAAAATAAATCGGGCGCTAAAATCAGCGTCCGACATCATTTTTTTATCCGTTAGCGACTAACTACGGAATGGATTACCCCCCTTTTTTGGAGAAGTATCGATGGACATGGGGGCTACATCGGTTGGTGTATCTTGTTGATTTGACGTGGGCGCTATTTCTTCCGTTGTTAGAACCAGGCTGGAAGTCGCAATAGGTGTATCTAATATTTCATTGAAGGCGATTAGATCGTCTGGGTTTAAGACGCCCAGTGCTGATTTTATTTTTAATTCATTGATTAAATAATCATAACGCGCATTGGCCAACTGCTGTTTAGCATTATAGAGCGTAGTGGTTGCATTGAGCACATCAAGAATAGTACGAGTACCAACCTGATAACCGGCTTCCATAGAATCGAGTGAACTTTGACCAGAAACCACTGCTTGTCGATAAGCGCTGATACTGCTGATGGAAGCTGAAATATTATTGAATGAAGAACGAACCTCTTTCACTGCACTACGATGCGCACTTTCTAATTCTGCACTGGCTCCAATAAAATCATACTGTGCTTGTTTAACCACAGAATAAGTAGCGCCACCGCTATATAATGGCATATTGAAAGACAGACCGATTTTATGCTCGCCGTTGTCACTATCACTAAACTGATTCGTATTACGGCGATTACTCACTGATGTAGAAGCTGTTAGATCTAGCGTCGGCATATAACCGGTTTCGGCTTTTTTAATTTTTTCTCGTATTAAATCTTGCTTGAGACGAGCAGAGATCAATCCCAAATTATGTTTTTCGGCTTGTTCTAATAAATGATCAACCGTCTCGGGGTGTTTTGTTTTTAGACGTTTGAGATTTAAAGAAGCCAATTCAGGATAGTAAACACCTGTCACTTGACGCAGGGATTCCAGAGCGTTATCGAGTTTGTTGCGAGCATCGACTTCCCTCGCTAATACTTCGTCGTAATTGGCTTGTGCAGTTTGTACATCAGTGATAGCAACCAGACCCACATTAAAACGTTGGGTTGTTTGGTCTAATTGACGATAAACGGCTTTCTTTTGTGCCTCAGTGTAAGACAACTTATCTATAGCACGTAATACATCAAAATAACTGGTCGCAGTATCAAGAATTAATTTTTGTTCATTGGCTTGAAAAATAATATTCTGAATATTCGCTTGCTTCTCTTCTAATGTTAAATTTCGCCATTGTGACATATTAAAAATAGTTTGCTTTAAACCTACGCTCCCTGAAGTGACATGACTATTAGAGTTACTATTATCACGAAATCCCCGTGAGTAGGAATAACCCGCATCTAACCCCAACTGTGGTAATAATGAGCTACGGGCTTGATTGATTTTTTCGAATGCAGCATCACGTTCAGCGACCGCTTTACGTAAATCTGGATTACTTAGTTGCGCTTGTTTATAAACTTGCAATAGATTCTCTGCTTGGCTTAAAGTACTGATGCCGACTAAACTCAATCCGATCATCAGGGGGAGCAATTTCTTCATTTATAATCCTTAAATTGTGCAGTCGCTTATTTTTATAATAAAGATAGTCTGTTGCGTCATCTTGCCTTAAATCACTTAAATTTAACCTAAACTTAATCAGATATATACCCTTCATCTTTGAAGCCACCGCGTTGTTGGCTGCGGGTGCTCGCCTTCATGGTATGTCCACGCTCATCGGTCGGCTGCCCTGGCAGCCGAAGGCAGCTTCAAAGGCGAAGAGTATATTAAGTTGAAAATCTCTGTTAGGTCAGCATATTAGTAATGTGAGTAATGCTTATTATGATAAATTAAAAAAATAGAGAATGTTTCTATTAAAAATGAAAATAAACATAATCTCTTATAGGAAAAAGATAATGACACTATACCCTCAAGATGGCCAATCTTCACCGGTTAATTTCAAAAAAAAAGATGTAGAAATTACCGGATGTAAAACACTTTATAAAGGTTTTTTTACTTTAAAGTCATATCAATTACGTCATAAATTATTTGATAATAAAGGCATGAGCAATGAAATAATACGGGAAGTCCTTATCCGTGATCATGCGGTGGGTTTATTGCCTTATGATCCATTACTCGATCAAGTGGTATTAATAGAACAATTACGTATTGGTGCTATTGGGGCTAATGAAGATAACAGCCCCTGGTTATTGGAAATAATTGCTGGGATGATAAAGACAGGTGAAAATCCTGAAGAAGTAGCACGTCGAGAAGCACGAGAAGAAGCCGGTATTGAACTTAAGCGTTGTAGACCAATGTTGCGCTATTTGGCCAGTCCTGGGGGGATGAATGAACGTTTGTCGATTATGGTCGGTGAAGTTGATGCCACTACAGCTAAGGGCGTTCATGGTTTGTTAGAAGAGAATGAAAACATTCGTGTTCATGTTGTCAGTCGTGAACAAGCTTATCGCTGGGTTGAAGAAGGCGTGATTGACAATGCCGCGTCAATCATTGCACTACAATGGCTTGCGTTACATTTTCAAGCCCTCAAGGAAGAATGGAAATAGTGGTAACAAAATAGTAAAAGTGCGTCTTCGTTAACAGATTTGCCATTTTTAAACAAATTATACTTATTCAAAACTTTCTTGAGCGAAAAAGCGCAGTTACTTTTTATATACCCTTCGTCTTTAAGGGTATATATAGAGTTTCGATGAAAAAAGGAGCGTATTTGGAAAACTTGTTTAAACTGCCTGTGCCCGCCAATGAAACTGAGATAAGAATTTTACAATTAACCGATACTCATCTTTTTGCCGATAAAAAGAAAACCTTATTGGGGATTAATACCGCAGATAGTTATAGTGCGGTATTGGAGGCGATAGCTACCCAGAAACAGCGTTTTGATCTGATTATCACCACCGGTGATTTGGCGCAAGAGCCTGCTATTACCAGCTATCAATATTTTGCAAGGAGCATGGCTGAATTATTACCCACACCTTGTGTTTGGCTACCTGGTAATCATGATGATCAGAAAATAATGGCGGATGTGCTTTTCGATGAGGGCATCACTGCCACTAAGCAAATTACCATCGGTGATAACTGGCAAATTCTTTTATTAGACAGCCAAGTATCAGAGCAACCTTACGGTCATTTGAGTGATCATCAATTATTATGGATGGAACAGTGCTTACAAATGTTTCCACAGCACTATACTTTAGTGGCACTACATCATCCTCCACTCGCTTGTGGTTGTCGCTGGCTTGATAAAAATAATTTACGTAATGCAGCAATGTTAGCAGAAATAGTATTGCGTTATCCGCGGGTGACAACCTTACTATGTGGGCATATCCACCAAGAGATTGATTTGAATTGGTGTGGTAAACGACTATTAGCAACGCCTTCTACTTGTATCCAATTTAAACCAGACCATGCTACTTTTACGCTTGATAATGCGGCACCAGGATGGCGTTGTATCAATCTACAACCTGATGGCACGGTGAAAACGCAAGTACAACGTTTAGCCAACGGATTGTTCTATCCTGATATCAATGCGAATGGTTACTAAACTTTTTGTAAAACCGTCATTACATTCCTTGCCAACAAAGGATAGAATCTGCTGGCAGCTGACTCGTCGGTCGGTCTCTAAGAGCCGATTCGAAATCTCTTGTGCTCGCTGTCTGAGCATCGCTAAAGAAGATTTCGAATCGGCTCTAGCATAATATTGTATCGATGCTCTATCTTTTAACGCCTAATTCTAAATCTACTTTGAGCCAAGTGAAAATGAATCACTCCAATTATAATGCGGATGCTATTGAAGTACTCAGTGGTTTAGAGCCAGTGCGTCGTCGTCCAGGAATGTATACCGATACCAGCCGCCCAAATCATCTAGGCCAAGAGGTTATCGATAATAGTATTGATGAAGCGCTGGCTGGATACGCTCATCGTATCAATGTTATTTTGCATGCTGATCAGTCGTTGTCAATCAGCGATGATGGGCGTGGCATGCCGGTAGATCTCCATCCAGAAGAGGGTGTTCCGGCAATTGAACTTATTTTATGTCGCCTTCACGCGGGCGGAAAATTTTCGAATAAAAGTTATCAATTTTCAGGTGGATTACATGGTGTTGGTATTTCCGTCGTCAATGCCTTATCTCGGCGACTTGAGGTAAC